>NZ_JBEZYN010000011.1:0-249497 GCF_040638605.1 Streptomyces sp. NPDC026092 | reverse complement strand
TCCGGCATGACCATGATCGTCGTGACCCACGAGATGGGCTTCGCCCGCGAGGTCGGCGACAACCTGGTCTTCATGGACGGCGGCGTCGTGGTCGAATCCGGCCACCCGCGCGACGTCCTGACCGACCCGCAGCACGACAGGACCAAGGCGTTCCTGTCGAAGGTGCTGTAGGGGGCAGGCAGAACGCAGAAGGGGCGGTACGGGACGGAACCCGTACCGCCCCTTCGCGTACCTACTTCAGCGCGAGCAGAAGGGTGTCGGAAGGCGAGGCCCAGACGGCACGGGCCTCGTCGAAGCCGGCGGCGCGGAGGATCTCGGCGTGGCGGCGGGCCGAGGGCATGTCGCCGTCGGCGTGCTCGCCGTAGATCTCGAAGCGGCGGGCGGTCGGCCCGGCGAGGACCGGGTCCTGGGCGGCCACGGCCCACCAGGCGGCCCAGTCGAGCGCGCCGGCGTCCTTGGCGCGGTCCATGACGGTGTGCCGGTGGGCGCGCTCGGCGGCGTTGATACGGGGCGTGGTCTCGTCGATCATGTGGTCGGCGTTCATGAAGACGCCGCCGTCGCGGACGAGGCCGGCGAGCTGACCGTAGAGCGCGGTGAGCGGCTCGGTGTGGAGCCAGTGGAGCGCGGTGGCGGTGAGCACGGCGTCGTACGAACCGTGCGGCAGCTCCTCGACCCACTTGGGGTCCTTGAGGTCGGCGGTGAGGAAGCTGACGCGCTCGTCGCCGTCGAAGGACCCGCGGGCGATGGCGAGCAGCGCGGGGTCGAGGTCGACGCCGACGCTGGTCGCCTTCGGGAACCTCTTGAGGAGCCGATCCGTGATACTCCCAGTACCGCACGCCAGGTCGAGGACGCGGGGCTCGGGCCCCACCACGGCCTCGACCATGTCGAGCATCACGCGGAACCGCTCCTCGCGGTCCGGCATGTACCACTCCTGCTGACGGTCCCAGCTCTCCTGCCAGGCCGCCCAGTCGGTTCCGGTCGCTGCCGCGTCCGTCATGACACCCCTCCACCCGATCCGTAATACCCTCGAAGGGGTACCGTCCATTACCCCTTCCGCCCCCGACCCTAGCCCTCCACCGTAAGGACTACAAGTGGAACTGGCCTATTACTCGGATTACGCCGTGCGTCTGGTCAACACCGAGGAGCCGGCCCGCAACAAGGACTCGCTGACGTCGGTCGAGGCGGTCAGGGAGCTCTTCGGCGCGGCCTCGCAGATGGCCAGGCGGGCGACGGACGCCGACGTGACGCGCTTCCGTTCGGTACGCACCCGGCTGCGGGCGGTCTTCACCGCGGCGGACGAGGGCGACCACCGGCAGGCGGTGGACCTGCTGAACTCACTGCTCCTGGAGTTCCCCGTCAGCCCGCAGATCTCGGGCCACGACTACCTGGACGACGAGGGGCATCCGCGCTGGCACATGCACCTCGCCGATCACCCCTCGAACGCGACGGCGGGGTTCGCGGCGATCGCGGCGATGGGACTCGCCTTCCACCTGACGGAGTTCGGCGCCGACCGGCTCGGCCTCTGCCAGGCGCCGCCCTGCCGCAACGCGTACCTCGACACCTCGACCAACCGCTCCCGCCGCTACTGCTCGGACCGCTGCGCGACCCGCGCCAACGTGGCCGCCTACCGGGCCCGCAAGCGTCTGGAGGCCGAACGGTCGGACCCGACCGGCCTGACGGCCGAGAACAACCAGGAGAGCAGCACACCGGCCGACCGCTGACGCCCGGGCGTGACGGGCCGGTACCGCGCCCGTACGCGCCCCAGGACCAGCTCGCCCGGCACGACACCGAACACCCGGCTGTCCCCCTCGGCGCCGGGGTTGTCGCCGAGCACCCACCACCCGCCGCCCTGTCGCTCGACCAGACGCTTGACGATGAGGAGATCCTGCTGGAGCGGATGCCGCAGCACGGCGACGTCGCCGGCCCGCAGCCGCGCGCCGTACCGCACCAACAGCCGGTCCCCATGGAGCAAGGTGGGCACCATGGAAATCCCGGTGACCTCGGCGATCCCGAACAGAGGCCCGGCTCCGGGCCTCTGTTGACTCCCCGCGTCCGTCATGCGAAGCCGCCTCCTGATCCGCTCATCCACGCGCACGTCCACTCGCTCGACCGCTCGTCCACTCGTCCACGAGTCCCATGGTGACCCTGGACTTTTGTCCTAAGCCCCTGGGGGCGCTCGCGAAAACCGCCTTCTCGGGGAGTAATCTCCCACCTGAGAAGACGATCACGAGGAAGGACAGCTGCATGCTCTCCCGCCTGTTTGCCCCCAAGGTGAAGGTCAGCGCCCACTGCGACCTCCCCTGCGGTGTCTACGACCCGGCCCAGGCCCGCATCGAGGCCGAGTCGGTCAAGGCCGTTCAGGAGAAGTACCAGGCCAACGAGGACGCGCACTTCCGCGCGCGTGCCACGGTCATCAAGGAACAGCGCGCGGAGCTCGCGAAGCACCACATCTCGGTGCTGTGGAGCGACTACTTCAAGCCCCCGCACTTCGAGAAGTACCCCGAGCTGCACGCGCTCATCAACGACACCCTGAAGGCCCTCTCGGCCGCGAAGGCGTCGACGGACCCGAAGACGGGCGAGAAGGCGCTGGAGCTCATCGCCGAGGTCGACCGGATCTTCTGGGAGACGAAGAAGGCCTGACCTTCTTCCCTCCCCACCAGCACCACCCGAAGGGCCCGCCCGGCAACCCCGGACGGGCCCTTCGGCGTGCTCGTGGCTTGTACGGCTCACCGGCGGCAGACGAGGAGACCGCTCAAGCTCTGGACCTCGTACGAGCCGTGACGGTCGATGCGGTCGGCGAGAAGGGCACGGGCCCGGTCGATGGTCGGGTCGAACGGCACGTCGTGCTGGTCCGCCCAGGCGCGGTACGAAGCCATGTGGGCGATGACGGGCTCGGGGTCGCGGACGGTGATGGTGCCGGGAAGCTCGATGACCTCCACGCGGCTGAACTCCTGGCCGAGCAGCGCCGGTGCGTTCTCCAGGGAGAACCGGGCACCGATCGAGATCCGGGCCGGCCCGCGTTCGATCCCGAGGACGTCGCCGGCCGCGCGCTGCCACAGCTCCTCGAGTTCGAGCTTGTCCCGTGCGCTGTTGGTGGAGGCGACCACCATCCCGCCAGGGGCGACGACCCGGCCCAGCTCCCTGACCGCCTGGGGGATGTCGGGCACGTGGTAGAGCATGTGGAGCGCGAGAGCGGCAGCGACGCTCCCGGCCGCCAGCGGCAGCCTCGTGGCGTCCGCGACGGCGACCGCCCCGGGGACGCCGGCGAGGATGCCGGGTGCGATGTCGAGTCCGAGCAGATCCAGGTCGGGCCGGTCCCGGCGAATCCGCTCGACGTACTTGCCGTTGCCGCAGCCGATGTCGACGACCCGCCCGCGCACCTCCCCCAACTGCTCGGCGACGAGCCCCGGAAGGTCGTACCGGGGCGTCTGCCACCGGTAGAGCGCCTGCCGGGCCGCCAGATCTCTGTCTCCGTTGTAGGCACTGCCCGCGAGGCGGGCCCGATCGGTGGCGGCGGCGTCATGGGCGGCGGACAGCTCGGTCACGTCGGCATCTCCGGAGGATGGGCGGCGGGCACGGACGCACGGACGGCCGAGTGAAAGAACGGCCGACCCCGGGCGCTCGCCGAAGGCCCGGCCGGTTCCGGGCGGCGAAAGTGTTGGCGTGCGGAGCCGACGGAACCGGGTAACGTCTTTGTCATGTTCTTCCAGACACCGATTCACGAGTGAGCGCGTGATGGGCCTCTGCTGACGTTCTTCGACGTCGCCGCCCGCCCCCACCGATGAATCCGTAGATCCTTTCCATTCTTACCGGGAGAACCCGTGACCGACAGCAAGAACATCAACAACCCCGTGGGCCAGGGCGGCGGCCAGCGCAAGAAGCTGTCCCGCGCCGAACGGCAGAACAACGGCCCGCACCGCAACCTCGACCGCCAGACCGCAGCGGAAAAGAAGGCGGAGCTGGTACGCAAGATGCGCGAGAAGACAGGCACGGCCAAGGGCGCCGGGCAGGCGGGCGACGAACCCGCGGACAGCTGACGCACCGCCGCCGCAGGGCGGCACCGCGCGGGGCGGAGTCCTACCGCCTCGGCGGTGCGGGCAGGTCGAGGACTCGGCGTCAACGGTCAATCGGGCCGCACTGCCGACGCGTTCGGCGAGCGGGGACGGATCGTGCCCGAAGGTGGCCTTGCCGTCGCCGTCGACGAGCCCGTCGCGCCACTCCTCCAGCCCGGTGCAGCAGCCCGGCAGCAGGGTGAGGCCGGTTGTCGTGTCGGTGACCCGCAGCCCACCGGCGGCAAAGAGGGCGTCCATGGTGAGCAGTCCATGGAGGAAGCTCCCCAGCGGATCGGCGGGCCGTGGCGGGCGGCCGTCGGGTTCGGCGTGCTTGCGGCGGCCGGGTCAGCGAGGCGAGGTGCCGGTCAGTCGGCGTTCCCAGAAGACCTCGTCGCGCCAGGCGCCGGCGGCGTAGAAGTGGGCGTGGGCGATGCCCCACGAGGTGAAGCCGTGTTTGCGGAGGATGGCCTGGGACGCGAGGTTGTCCAGTTGGGTGTGGGCCTCCAGGCGGTGCAGGTTCAGGTCGTCCGCGGCGACCCGCAGGGCCAGGGCGACGGCTCGGCTCGTGTGGCCGAGGCCCTCGTGGTGGGAGGAGATCCAGTAGCCGAGGTAGCCCTTCTGGAAGGGGCCTCGCAGGATCGAGCCGATGGTGATCTGGCCGATGACCGTCCCGCCCGAGAGCACGACTCCGGGCCATGCGAGTCCCCGGCCGTGGGCGTCCAGGAGGGATTCGACGACCTGGGCCTGTCCGGCCGGCGTGTAGAACTCCGCGGGTCTCTCGGGCAGCCAGCGCGCGTACGCCTGCTGGTCCTCGGCGAGCAGGTCGGCGAGTGCGGGGGCGTCGGAGGGCTCGATGAGCCTGATCGACGTGGGGCTTACAGGAGTTCTGCTGGTCATGGCGTGCCACCGTAACCATTCATCGTCGTCCTGTCCCTCGCCCACTCGCGACTACACCGGCTCCACCGGCAGCGCGTAGCGCAGCTTCTGCTTCGACGTGGCGCCCAGGCGGTCGTAGAAACGGATCGCGCCCTCGTTCCAGGTCGGCGTCTGCCACTGGATCTCCGTCAGGCCCAGGGACCGGGCCTCCTCGCGCAGGGCCGCCATGAAGAGGGGGCCCAGGCCCAGGCCGCGCTCCGTCGCCGCGAGGTAGAGGCAGTCCATGTGGAGGTACTCGGCGCCGTCCCAGGTGGAGAGCTCGGGCGCGCACGTGGCGTAGCCGACCAGGCGGCCGTCCGGGAGTTCCGCCACCAGGCAGCGCAGGCGGGGGTGATCGGGACGACCGGGTGCGTCCGATGTGCCGAAGATCAAGGGTTCCAGGCGCCTCGCCAAGCCCGGGGCCGGGGGCGTCGCCTTCTCGTACGCGGCGTGTTCGGCGGCCAGCTCGGCCACCCGGTCCAGGTCCTCCCGGCGGGCGTGCCGGATACGAGCCGCAGGTGCCGCGCTCATCGCATGTCCCCCGCCTTCACGAGCTGCCCGCCGGCCTCCCGTATGCCCCATGCCCGCGCGATCCGAACTGTCCGTCATACCGTCATCATGCCCGCCCCCACCGACATCCCGTTCCGCCGGAGCCACTGCCGGTACGGCGCCGCCCGCAGCGCCGCCTCCCGGTAGGCCGCCGCCAGATCGTCGTACAGCGGGTCGAGCGAGGCTCCCTCGCGCGCGTAGAGCAGGAGACGGACCGCCAAGGGGTCGTCCCGTAAGGGACGGATCGCCAGATCCTCCCGCGGCAACGATGTCGGCTGGCACGGCGCCACCGCCTCGCCGAGGACGATCAGGGACGCCGCCGTGTGGTAATCGCAGTGCAGCAGTGGCGGATCGATGCCGGCCTCGCTCAGGACCCGTCTCAGCCCGTCCCACTCGCCGTCCACCGTCGGGTCGACCATCCAGCGGTCCTCGGCGAGGTCGGTCAGCTCCACCACCGGGTGCCGCGCCGCCGGATGGTCCGCGGCCAACGAGACGAACTGCGGCTCCCGTTCGATCAGTACGCGCTCCTGGAGCCCCTCCGGCACCCGCAGCGGGCACCCCTCGACCTCGTGGACGAAGGCCACGTCCAGCTGGCCCGCCGCGACCGACCGCACCAGCGCGTTGGCGGAGACGTCCATGTGGAGCCCGATGTCCGTGCCGGGGAGCCCCTGACGCAGTCGGCGCAGCCAGCCCGGCAGGGCCCTGCTCGCCGTCGAGCCGACCCGCAGCCGGGGCCCGTCGGTGCGCGCCGCCTCGGCCCTGGTCTCGCTGATCAGCATCGCCATCTGGTCGACGAGCGGCCTGGCCCGGCTGAGCACCGAGCGGCCGAGCGGTGTGGGCCGGCAGCCGGTGCGGCCGCGCGAGAACAGCTCCGCGCCCAGGGAGTTCTCGATCCGGCGCAGCTGAGTCGTCAACGAGGGCTGGCTCATGCCCAGTTGACGCGCCGCCTTGTGCAGGCTGCCCGTCTCCGCGATCGCGCAGAGCGCGCGCAGATGCCTCACCTCCAGCTCCATGACCTGAGAGTAGGACGGCACCGGATGCCGCACCAGACACCCAAGTCGCCCCAATTCCCTTTCATTGCAAGGAAGTTCAGACAGACTGAACGAGGCCCACCGATCGCCGGTGATGTGTTCGTGCTATCACCTGCTGCCATCATCCCTACGCACCCCGGCTCCCCCGACACTCTCTCCAACCGATCCAGGAGGAGCCCCCCATGCGACACCCCAAGGTCCTCACCGCCTCCCTCGCCGCCACCCTCGGCCTGGGCCTCGCCGCCGCACTCGGCGCCGCGCCGGTGGCCGTCGCCGCGGCACCCGCCGCCCCGTCCTCGGCGACCGCCGGGTACGCGGCCTACGCCGGATCCGCCGAGGACGCCAAGGCGACCAAGGCGTTCCACGAGGCCGTCATGAAGTCCGTGGCGAAGAAGCGGGCCGCCAACCCCGGCGCCGCCGCCGTCACCGTCGTCTACAGCGCCGCCAACGCCCCGAGCTTCCGCACCCAGATCGCCCGGAGCACCCAGATATGGAACAGCTCGGTCGTCAACGTACGGCTGGTGGAGGGCAGCAACGCCGACTTCGCCTACTACGAGGGCAATGACTCGCGCGGCTCGTACGCCAGCACCGACGGGCACGGCAACGGCTACATCTTCCTCGACTACCGGCAGAACCAGCAGTACAACTCCACCCGCGTCACCGCCCACGAGACCGGGCACGTCCTCGGCCTCCCGGACCACTACTCCGGCCCGTGCAGCGAGCTGATGTCGGGCGGCGGCCCGGGCACATCCTGTCAGAACGCCCAGCCCAACTCCCAGGAGCGGGCGCGCGTCGACCAGCTGTGGCGCTTCGGCCTCGCCTCGGCCGCCAAGACGTTCTGACCTGCCTCTCACACCCCCCACCCCGGCGGGGCGGACGGCTCACGGCCGTCCGCCCCGCCGCGGGTTTGCGCGAACGACGCGCGCGCTGTGGGCGAACATCCTTGGTTTCAGGCCGTGTTGAGTGAATGCTGTGGGGACAGATCCCGGACGGACCGAACCCGGAGGCGTCCCGTGACCGCCGAGCGTCGCACGAACACCCTGTACGAGGCCGTGGGCGGAGCCGACGCGCTGCGCCGGCTCTCCGACACCTTCTACGAGGCGGTCCTGGCCGACCCGCTCCTCGCGCCGGTCTTCGCGGACTTCACCCCCGCCCACGTCGAGCACGTCGCCGTGTGGCTGGCCGAGGTGTTCTCCGGGCCCGCCGAGTTCACGGCGGAACTGGGCGGGCATCAGGCGCTGCTCCGCGCCCATCTCGGGCTCGCCATCACCGAGGAGCAGCGGCTGCGCTGGATGGAGCTGATGACGGCGGCGGTGGAGAAGGAGCTGCCGGACGACGCCCTGCTGCGCCGCCGGGTGGTGGAGTACTTCGACTGGGGGACGAAGATCGCCAAGGAGGTCTCGGGCTCGGCGCCCGGCACGGATCTCGGCGACCCCGGCCCCACTCCGCGCTGGGGCTGGGACGGCCTGGTCTGACCGCCGTACGCCCCGATCCGCGGGCCCGGACCCGGGCCCCGGGTCTCAGGCCGTCTGCAGGAGGCGGCGGCCGAACGCCGCCCCGGCCGGGAGCTGACGCCTCACCCGGTCGAGCGCCTCCTCGAAGTCGCCGCCGGCGATGCCCGACTCGTAGGCCGTCCCGCCGTAGTGCAGGGTCAGGCTCAGGTCGGCCCGCTCGCCGAGGGTCAGCAGGCAGCTGAGGGTGGCCTGCTGGCTGACGCCGTCCAGGACGACGGGAAGCGGCAGGTCCCATTCCAGTACGCACCCGGTGAGGGCTTCGCCGCCCTTCTCCGCCGCGCTCAGCGCGGCGAAGGTCGCGCCCGTGTACGCGACACCCCTGATGCGGGCGGACACCTGCTGTCCGTCCACCGTGATCGCGATCGCTTCCGCGCCGCTGCGGTCCCGGTACCAGCCGGTCCAGACTTCCGTCGACTCCGATGACATGCGCGGACTGTAGCGGGCGGAACGACTCCTTCGCGCGGCCCGGTCACCCTGTGGCCGGACTTCTCCCGATCTCGCCGTTCTTGCCGGTCACGTGCGTGGTAGCGGCTTCCGTACCGCCTGCCCCGCCCGCTTCTCGCGCCGCCTCCGCGGTGCCCTCGGGACCGGCTCCCTCGCCGCCCTCCGGGCCCTCGCCGCCCTCGGCGCCCTCAAGACGTTCGTGCCGCGCGCACCGCGGATTCCGGCACGGCTGCACTTCCCACTCCGGCACCCAGGCCCCCAGGACCTTGTGCCGCTTCGCGACGAGTCCGACGGGGTCTCCGCAGGCCGGGCACACGGGCGTGGCCTGCGGGTCCCGTACCGTACGCGGGGTCTCGCTGCCCATACCTCCCAGGGTAGGGCGCGCCCTCGGTCACCGCTTCCTGGTGTACGTCCGGACGAGCACCCCGTTGTCGAACACGCGCACCTCGCCCAGCTCGAAGTCGCGGGGCTCGAAGCCGGCGCCGAACATCGGCATGCCGGAGCCGTAGACCTGCGGGTACGTCTTGATGACCAGCTCGTCGATCTCCTCGATCAGCGCGCCGGCGATCTGCGAACCACCGCAGACCCAGATCCCGAGCGGGCTGTCCTCGGCCTTCAGCTCCCGGACCCGGCCGACCAGGTCGTCGGCGATCAGCTCGACGTTCGGGTCGGGCGACTCGGCGAGCGAGCGCGTCGCGACGATCTCCCGCAGGTGGCCGTACGGGCTGGTGACACCGATGTCCAGGGCGAGCTTGTACGAGTTCAGGCCCTGGATGACCGTGTCGAACCGCTTGTTCTCGGAGTCGATCCCGAGGGCCTCACGCCCCTGCGCCGAGATGGTCTCCGGGTATTCGCCCTTCAGGAACTCCAGGAACGGCGCGTCCACGAACTGGTACATGGAAGCGGCGTCGCCATCGGGGTCACCGATGAAGCCGTCGATGGAGCAGGCGATGAAATAGGTGAGCTTGCGCAAACCGGTCCTTTTCGTCTTCGCGTCGTGAGCTGCGATCGCAACCACGACGGTTATAGTGCTTCACTTGTAGTGGTTACGCAAGAGCTATCTTCCGAAGAAGTCCAACGAGAAGTGGAATCAGGAGGTCCGGTGGCCAGAAACCCGGAACGCCGTACGGCCCTGCTCGACGCGGCGATCGAGGTGCTCGGGGACGAGGGTGCCCGTGGGCTCACCTTCCGGGCCGTGGATGCCCGGGCAGGTGTCCCCACGGGCACCTCGTCCAACTACTTCTCCGACCGGGACCAGCTGCTCTCCCAGGTCGCGGACCGCATCTTCGTCCGGATGACCCCGGAGCCGGACTCGCTCGCCACGGCCATGCGGCCGAAGCCCAGCCGGGCCCTTGTCGTCGAGCTGATGCGCTGGCTCGCCCGGCGGATGGCCGCCGAACGCACCTGCTATCTGGGCCTCTTCGAACTCCGTCTGGAGGCCACGCGCCGCCCGGAGCTGCGCAAGCAGCTCACCAAGGTGCTGCGCTCGGACCTCGACTTCAACATCCGCACGCACATCGAGTCCGGGATGCCGGGCGACGCGGACACGGTCCGGCTGCTCTACTTCGCCCTCACCGGGCTGCTCTTCGACCACTTCACGGTCCCCGGCCTGCACGACGACCGCGAACTGGACGACCTCATCGAGACCGTGGTCAACCGGATCGTGCCGGAGGCCTGACCGCCCGGTCCCGGGGCGAGCCCGTCACCGCGCCCGCCCGTCACCGCGTCCGGCGCGTGACGAACTCCGCCAGGGCGAGCAGGTCCCCGGCGGCCTCCAGATCCGGCACCGCCCGGGAGAGATGCTCGACCGCGCGGGCCATCAGGTCGGCCGCCTGGGCCTGCGCCCAGTCCCGGCCGCCGGCCCGCTCGACGGCGTCCGCCGCCGCCCGCACCGCCGCCGCGTCGAGTTCCTCACGGGCGTACAGCTCGGCCAGCTCCTCCCCGGCCGCCGTGCCGGAGGCGAGCGCCGCGACCACCGGAAGCGACTTCTTGTGCGCGACGAGATCGGCGCCCGCCGGCTTGCCCGTGCGCTCCGGGTCGCCCCAGATGCCGATCAGGTCGTCGATGAGCTGGAAGGCGAGCCCGGCCTCCCGGCCGAACGCGTCCATCGCCGCGACCTCCTCCTCCCCCGCGCCCGCGTACAGCGCGCCGAGGGCGCAGGCGCAGCCGAGCAGGGCGCCCGTCTTGGCGGTGGCCATCGCCAGGCACTCGTCCAGGGTCACCTCGCGCGGGCCCCGGTGTTCGAAGGCGCAGTCCGCCTGCTGGCCGGCACAGAGTTCGATGACGCTCGCGGCGAGCCGCGCGGAGGCGGCCGCCGAGGCGGGGTGGCCGTCCTCGGCGAGGAGCCGTAACGCCAGGGCGAGCATGGCGTCGCCCGCGATCAGCGCGTCGGGGATGCCGAACACCGTCCAGGCCGTGGGCCGGTGCCGGCGGGTCGGGTCCTCGTCCACGATGTCGTCGTGGAGCAGCGTGAAGTTGTGCGCGAGCTCCACGGCCGTGGCGGCCCGCACGGCGGGCGCCGGGTCGCCGCCGAGCGCGCGGGTGGCGGCGAGCACGAGCGCGGGCCGGATCGCCTTGCCGGTCTGCCCGGTGGCCGGGGAGCCGTCGGCCTGCTCCCAGCCGAAGTGGTACATCGCGACGCGCCGTATCGAGCCGGGCAACGACTCGATGGTCGAGCGCAGTTGGGGATTGACGACGCTCCGTGTCTGGTCGAGGAGCGTCACGGCGCCCTGGGTGTCGCCCACAGCGTCCGCCCGTGGTCCCGGCCGCCCGTCACGGGTCATGGTCACACTTCCCCCCTCTTTCGTGAGTCGCTTGGCGTGTGAGGTCGTGGCGGGGGGCCGGTCGGCACGGACCCCCGCCACGGTCACGGGGCCGGCGCGTCAGCGCCAGCGGCTGACCTCCACGTTCTCCAGGACTCCGAGCGCGTCGGGGACGAGGATCGCGGCCGAGTAGTAGGCCGTGACCAGGTAGGAGATGATCGCCTGCTCGTCGATGCCCATGAAGCGCACCGAGAGGCTGGGCTCGATCTCGTCCGGGAGGCCCGTCTGGTGCAGGCCGATCACGCCCTGCTCGTCCTCGCCCGTACGCATGCAGATGATGGACGTGGTCCGGGCGTCCGAGACCGGGATCTTGTTGCTCGGGAAGATCGGGACACCGCGCCAGGTCGGGATCCGGTTGCCGTTGATCTCGATGGACTCGGGGACGAGGCCCCGCCGGTTGCACTCGCGGCCGAAGGCGGCGATGGCGCGCGGGTGGGCGATGAACATCTTCGAGCCCCGGCGCCGGGAGAGGAGCTCGTCCATGTCGTCGGGGCTGGGCACGCCGTCGTGCGGCTGGAGGCGCTGTCCGTAGTCGCAGTTGGCGAGCAGGCCGAACTCGCGGTTGTTGATCAGCTCGTGCTCCTGGCGCTCGCGCAGCGCCTCGACCGTGAGCCGCAGCTGCTGCTCGGTCTGGTTCATCGGCTGGTTGTAGAGGTCCGCGACGCGGCTGTGGACCTTCAGGACGGTCTGGGCGACCGACAGTTCGTACTCGCGCGGCGAGGCGTCGTAGTCCACGTACGTGTGCGGGACGACGGCCTCGCCGACGTGGCCGGCGGAGAGGTCGATCGCGGCCTCGCCGAACTGGTTGCTGCGCTGGTGGGGCAGGGCGGCGACGCTCGCGAGGTGGTCGGCGAGCGAGGTGGCGCGCTCGGCGAGGTTGCGCACGTCGTCGCGGGTCAGTTCGAGGACGGTGCAGGTGGTGGCCGCGCGGGCGGTCCACTCCCACGTGGCGTCCGCGTGGGTCAGCGCGCTGTCGCCGAAGTGCGCGCCGTCGGCGAGGACGCCGATGATCGCCTCGTCGCCGTACGGCCCCTCGCCGATCTGCTCGACCTTGCCGTGCGCCAGGAGGTGGACGCGGTCGGTGGGCTCGCCCGCGGTGGCGATGATCTCTCCGGGCGCGTACTCACGCTGGCGGCACCGGGAGGCCAGTTCGGTGAGGGCCTCCTCGTCCTCGTACCCGCGCAGCGCCGGGAGTTCGCCGAGCTCGGCGGGGATGACGGCGACGCGCTCGCCGGTCTGGACGAAGGTGACCCGACCGTCCCCCACCGAGTAGCTGAGCCTCCGGTTCACCCGGTAGGTACCGCCCTGGACCTGCACCCACGGCAGCATCCGCAGGAGCCACCGGGAGGTGATCTCCTGCATCTGCGGTGCCGACTTGGTGGTGGTCGCCAGGTTCCGTGCGGCGGCGGTGCCGAGACTCTGCTGCGGCGTCGCCTGATCCGCGCGTACCTCGTCGCCTACCGAACCAACGGACATGGAACTCCCTCTCGATGTGAATGACCTGCGAGAGGAAGCCTTTCAGCACGGAGCGTGGGCGCGCCATTACACAAATGAGTGGGAGTGATCGGCTTCCGGCTGGGCATGTCACTCGGCTTCCACTCGAACAGCCCTGCCCCGCCAGCCTCGTGGCCCGGTGTCCGGATCGGCTCGCACACGGCCCGAACAGCCGGCCCGGAGGCGGACACTCCGGTACGCCGGAACTGTCCCGCCATCCCTAAGGAGTTCGGCCATGGCCCCACCCATGTCCGCGAGCAGGTTCCTCGACGCCCTGCGCGACGAGGGTCTGACGGTCGTCGAGGTCGGCGACTGGCGCACCCACAACCGCAACCACAAGGGCCCCTGGGGGCCCGTCCACGGCGTGATGATCCACCACACGGTCACCCGGGGCACCCCGAACACCGTGCGGCTCTGCCGGGACGGTCACAGCACCCTGCCCGGGCCGCTCTGTCACGGCGTGATCGCCAAGGACGGCACGGTCCACCTGGTCGGCTACGGCCGCGCCAACCACGCCGGGGCGGGCGACGACGACGTCCTGCGGGCGGTCATCGCCGAGCAGCGGCTCCCGCCGGACAACGAGGCCACGACCGACGGCAACCGGCACTTCTACGGCTTCGAATGCGAGAACCTCGGGGACGGGCAGGACCCCTGGCCCAAGGTCCAGCTGGAGGCCATCGAGAAGGCCGCGGCGGCGCTCTGCCGGGTCCACGGCTGGACCCAGCGCTCGGTGATCGGCCATCTGGAGTGGCAGCCCGGCAAGGTCGATCCGCGTGGGTTCACGATGGCCTCGATGCGGGCGCGGATCGCCGAGCGCCTCCGGTAGTCGCCCCCGGTGGACAATGGCCGGGTGAACGCGTTCGACCTCGCCCGCCTGCGGCCCCGGCTCCCGTCCCCCCTGGAGCCGGTCGAGGACGAACGCTTCACCCGCCGGGGCCTGCGGCTGCTGCTCAAGCGCGACGACCTGATCCATCCGGACCTGCCCGGCAACAAGTGGCGCAAGCTCGCGCTCAACCTGCGCGCGGCGGACGGCCGCCCGGTGCTGACGTTCGGCGGCGCGTACTCCAACCACCTGCGGGCGACGGCCGCCGCCGGCCGGCTGCTCGGCTTCGACACGATCGGGGTCGTACGGGGCCAGGAGCTGGCCGACCGGCCCCTGAACCCCTCGCTGGCGCGGTGCGCGGCGGACGGGATGCGGCTGGTGTTCGTGGACCGGGCCACGTACCGGGCGAAGGCGGACCCGGACGTGCTCGCCGGGCTGCTCGACCGGTCCCCTTCGGGGACCTGTGTCGTCCCCGAAGGCGGCAGCAACGCCCTCGCCGTGGAGGGCTGCGTGGAGCTCGGCCGCGAGCTGCGCGGGAGCGCGGACGTGGTCGCCGTCGCCTGCGGCACCGGCGGCACGCTCGCGGGCCTGGCGGCCGGCCTGGGCCCCGAACAGCGGGCGCTGGGCGTCCCGGTCCTCAGGGGCGGCTTCCTGGGCGAGGAGGTACGCGCCCTGCAGCACGCCGCGTTCGGCGGCCCCCGGGGCGACTGGAGCCTCGACGAGCGCTTCCACGGCGGCGGTTACGCCCGTACGAACCCGGCGCTCGACGCGTTCGCCGAGGACTTCGAGGCGCGGCATGGACTCGCCATCGAGCGACTGTATGTCGCCAAAATGCTCCACGGACTTGTCGCCCTCGCCGAGGAGGGCGCGTTCGACCCGGGAACGAGGATCGCGGCGGTGGTGACGGGCGCGCCGTGCTGAGGCCCCTTCACGTCTCCTCGCGGAAGGCCGCCGCCTCCTCCAGGTCGAGCCGGCGCAGCAGCGTGCGCAGCATCTCGTCGTCGATGCGGCGCTCGTCGCGCAGTCGGACGAAGACCTCGCGCTCGGCCTCGATCATCTCGCGGGAGAGCCGGCGGTAGGTGTCGTCGGCGGTCTCGCCCGTGACCGCGTTGACCGAGCCGAGCCGCTCCCACACGGCGTTGCGGCGCCGCTCCAGGACCGTGCGGAGCCGGTCGGCGAGGGGCTCCGGCAGGGCGTTGCGCTCGTCGGCGAGCAGGGCCCGCAGGCGCTCCTCCGCCGCCTGGGACGCCTCGCTCTGGGCCTGCGCCTCGGCGAGGGTCTCCTGGTAGGTGTCGCGGGGCGGGAGCTTCAGGAGCCGGATCAGCGGGGGCAGGGTGAGCCCCTGGACGACCAGGGTGCCGATGACGGTGGTGAAGGTGAGGAAGAGGACGAGGTTGCGGGCGGGGAACTCCACCCCGTCCGTCATCACCGGGATGGAGAAGGCGATGGCGAGGGAGACGACACCGCGCATGCCTGCCCAGCCGACGATCAGCGGCGCCCTCCAGTCCACACCCGGCTCGCGTTCCCTGATCCGTTCCGACAGCCATCGGGGCAGGAAGGTCGCGGGGTAGACCCAGACGAAGCGGACGACGACCACGGCCACGAAGACACCCACGGCGTACCAGATCGCCTCGCCGATCCCGTACCGCCCGAGGCCCTCGACGACGTACGGCAGCTGGAGGCCGATGAGGGCGAAGACGGCGGACTCCAGGATGAAGGCGACCATCTTCCACACGGCCTCCTCCTGGAGGCGGGTCGCGAAGTCGACCTGCCAGTTGCGGTGGCCGAGGAAGAGCCCGACGACGACCACCGCGAGGACTCCGGAGGCGCCGACCTGTTCGGCCGCCGCGTAGGCGACGAAGGGGATCAGGAGCGACATGGTGTTCTGCAGCAGGGCCTCGCCGAGGTGGCAGCGGAGCCAGTGGATCGGGGCCATCAGGACGAGGCCGACGCCGATCCCGCCGAGCGCCGCGAGCGCGAACTCGCCGAGGCCGCCCGCCCAGCTCATGCCCTCGCCGACGGCGGCGGCCAGGGCGACCTTGAAGGCGGTGATGGCCGTCGCGTCGTTCACCAGCGACTCGCCCTGGAGGATGGTGGTGATCCGGTTCGGCAGCCCCAGCTTGCGCGCGATCGCCGTCGCCGCGACCGCGTCCGGCGGCGCGACGACCGCGCCGAGCACGAGCGCCGCCGTGAGCGGCAGGTCCGGGACGAGGACGTACGCGAGCCATCCGACGGCGACGGTGGCGAAGAGGACGTACCCGACCGAGAGCAGGGCGACGGGCCGGATGTTGGCCCGCAGATCGAGGTACGAGGAGTCGACCGCCGCCGTATAGAGGAGCGGGGGCAGGATGAGCGGCAGGATGATGTGCGGGTCGAGGGTGTAGTCGGGGACGCCGGGCAGGTACGCGGCGGCGAGGCCGGCGGCCACCAGGAGCAGCGGCGCGGGGACCGGTGTCCTGCGGGCCAGGCCCGCCACCGCGGCGCTCGCCGCGACCAGCCCCACCAACTGCAGTGCGTCCATCCGTCGGCCCCGTCCCCGGCTCGTTCCAGCACGTAACCTGGCCATCATGAGCGAGTGCCCGCACGTTGCCGAAATGCCGCGCCCCGAACCCGCGCCGCTGACCGACACCTGTCCCGAGTGCCTGAGCGACGGGACCCACCCCGTACAGCTGCGGATCTGCCTCACGTGCGGGCACGTGGGCTGCTGCGACTCCTCCGCGGGGCGGCACGCGACCGGGCACTTCTCGACCACCGGCCACCCGGTGATGCGGACCTTCGAGCCGAACGAGCGCTGGCGCTGGTGTTTCGTGGACGGTTCGATCGTCTGAGGGCTGGGTACGACACCCCGGCAATCCGCTGTCGGTCGCTCACAATTGGCCCCGCAGACCTCTAGCCACTGTCCGTACTCATGGCCTTACCATGAGTGACAGACGGGGGCAGGGGACGACCGGGGCCCACGGCGACACGGCAGCATGGATCGCGATAGCGTCACCGCGGATTGCGCAACCGACTGCGCACCGCCCGGTTCGGGGGGCTTTCTCCCCCCGGGCCCCGAATGAGCTTGTGCCACCTTGGAGGTGAGGGTGTCCCAGATCGCAGGCGAGCCCGGGTCCCAGGACTTCGTGGAAGTCCGGCTGCCCGCTGCGGGTGCCTACCTGTCCGTGCTGCGTACGGCCACGGCCGGCCTCGCGGCGCGCTTGGACTTCACCCTCGACGAGATCGAGGACTTGCGGATCGCGGTCGACGAGGCGTGCGCCATCCTGCTCCAGCAGGCCGTACCGGGTTCCGTCCTCAGCTGCGTCTTCCGCCTGATCGACGACTCGCTCGACGTGACGGTGTCCGCGCCCACCACGGACGGCCGTGCTCCCGAGCGGGACACCTTCGCCTGGACGGTGCTCTCCGCGCTGGCCGGCAAGGTCGAGTCGACCGTGGCGGACGACAAGACGGTCTCCATCAGCCTGTACAAACAGCGCGGCGCGGGGCCAGGCCCGGCGTGAGGAGCGGGGACGCGACGGCCGGCATCCCTGAGCAGCAGGCGCGGCCGCATCCGGAGGTCGAGGTCGAGGTCGCTACGGAGCAGGCGGTCCAGATGAGCGAGCACGAGCAGCACAACGAGGTCCCGAAGGACGCCGAGCCGCAGAAGGCCGAGGACGTTCCCGAGGTTCCGCGCGCCCACCAGGAGGCGCCGGACCCGCACGACCGGAGCGGGGCGCGCGCGCTCTTCGTCGAGCTGCGCAAGCTGCCGGAGGGCTCCGCGGAGAAGGCGGAGCTGCGCAATCAGCTGGTACGGATGCACCTGCCGCTGGTCGAGCACCTGGCGCGGCGGTTCCGCAACCGGGGCGAGCCGCTCGACGACCTGACGCAGGTCGCGACGATCGGCCTGATCAAGTCGGTGGACCGGTTCGACCCGGAGCGGGGCGTCGAGTTCTCGACGTACGCGACGCCGACGGTGGTCGGCGAGATCAAGCGGCACTTCCGGGACAAGGGCTGGGCGGTGCGCGTGCCGCGCCGGCTCCAGGAGCTGCGGCTCTCGCTGACGACGGCGACGGCGGAGCTGTCCCAGCTGCACGGCCGTTCCCCGACGGTGCACGAGCTGGCGGAGCGGCTCGGGATCTCCGAGGAGGAGGTCCTGGAGGGCCTGGAGTCGGCGAACGCCTACTCGACGCTCTCGCTGGACGTGCCCGACACGGACGACGAGTCCCCTGCGGTCGCGGACACGCTCGGCGCGGAGGACGAGGCCCTGGAGGGAGTCGAGTACCGGGAGTCGCTCAAGCCGCTCCTGGAGGACCTGCCGCCCCGGGAGAAGCGGATCCTGCTGCTTCGCTTCTTCGGGAACATGACCCAGTCGCAGATCGCGCAGGAGGTCGGCATCTCGCAGATGCACGTCTCCCGTCTGCTGGCGCGCACGCTGGCGCAGCTGCGGGAGAAGCTCCTCGTGGAGGAGTGAGCCCCGCTCCCTTACGCCCCGTCACGCCTCGCCGCGACGACCGATGCCCAGGGCCTCGGTCGTCGCGGGGTTCACGAGGAGAACGAGCCCGGTGACGGCGAGGACGGCGAGGGCGATGCCGCCGGGGATCAGGGCGCTGTTCGCCTGGAGGAGCTGCCAGGCGACCGGCAGGGCCAGGATCTGGGTGATGATCGCCGGGCCCCGGCTCCAGCTCCGGCGCAGCAGCAGTCCGCGCGCCGCGGCTCCCGGGATGAGGCCGAGCGCGATCAGGGTCGCCCCGCCCATGACCGCCTGCGTCAGGCCGTCGGGGTCGCCGGTGAGCGCGGTCACGAGCACGTACACGCCCCCGATCATCAGCGCGAGGGCTTCGATGCCGGCCACCGCGGCCGCCGCGGTCAACCGGACAGGGCGGGGAGTCTGCTCCGTACTGCTCATACCCGGCAGGGTAGCCGGGCCCGCCGGCCGGGACGGCGTCCAGGTCCGTCCGCCGGGGCCGTCCGCCAGGTGGCCACGAGTGGGAATCAGTACCACCGGGTAGGTACGCTGGCGGCCATGCGCGCACTTCTCGTGGTCAATCCGGCAGCCACCACCACCAGTGCCCGCACCCGTGACGTCCTCATCCACGCCCTCGCGAGCGAGATGAAGCTGGAGACCGTCACCACCGAGTACCGCGGGCACGCCCGCGACCTCGCCCGCCGGGCCGCGGAGTCCCGGGACGTGGAGATGGTCGTCGCCCTCGGCGGCGACGGGACGGTGAACGAGGTCGTCAACGGACTCCTGCACGACGGTCCCGATCCGGAGCGGCTTCCGGGCCTGGCGATCGTGCCCGGCGGCTCCACCAATGTCTTCGCCCGTGCGCTCGGATTGCCCAACGACGCCGTCGAGGCGACGGGCGCGCTGCTCGACGCGCTCCGTGAGCGCCGTGCACGCACAGTGAGCCTCGGGATCGCGTCCGGTACGCCGGGAACCGAGGACGAGGCCGTTCCGGCGCGCTGGTTCACTTTCTGCGCCGGATTCGGGTTCGACGCCGGTGTCATCGGACGAGTCGAACAGCAGCGGGAGCGCGGCAAGAGATCCACGCACGCGCTCTACCTCCGCCAGGTGGTCCGCCAGTTCCTCGGGGAGCCGCACCGCCGGCACGGCACGATCACCCTGGAGCGGCCCGGCCACGCCCCGGTCGAGGAGCTGGTCCTCTCCATAATCTGCAACACCTCCCCCTGGACCTACCTGGGCAATCGTCCGGTGTACGCGTCCCCGGAGGCCTCCTTCGACACCGCTCTCGACGTCCTCGGACTGAGCCGTCTGTCGACCCCGGCGGTGGCCCGTTACGCCACCCAGCTGCTCACTTCGACCCCCGAGCGCGGCCCCCACGGCAAGCACGCACTGTCTCTGCACGATCTGACGGACTTCACCTTGCATTCGAAGGTTCCGCTCCCTCTGCAGATGGACGGAGACCACCTCGGACTGCGTACGAGCGTGACGTTCACAGGCGTTCGCCGTGCACTGCGTGTGATTGTGTGAGTGGAAGGGCCGAAAGTCCTTTCACTCGAACGTTTAGACTGGCATCCACCCCTTAGAAGTACGGCTGTGACCTAGCCGACACCGAGGAATCAAAAAAAACTTTCCGGAAAGGGTTGTATCCGCTGCCGGGGTTTGGGAGTCTCTTCTTGGCGATCGGGACGGCCCGCAAGACCGGCCTCCACTGAGAGCCAGAACCCCTCCTCAATCCAAGGACGCAACCAGTTCATCTGGTAGTCGGCCCTTCCCTTGCGGGGGGATTCGTGAAAGCGTTCACATTCACAAGCAACCCGCACGTAATACCAAGAGAGGTAGCAGCCATGGACTGGCGTCACAACGCCGTTTGTCGTGAGGAAGACCCCGAGCTGTTCTTCCCCATCGGCAACACCGGTCCTGCGCTGCTGCAGATCGAGGAAGCCAAGGCCGTCTGCCGCCGCTGCCCCGTCATGGAGCAGTGCCTGCAGTGGGCGCTCGAGTCCGGCCAGGACTCCGGCGTCTGGGGTGGCCTCAGCGAGGACGAGCGCCGCGCGATGAAGCGCCGCGCCGCTCGCAACCGGGCGCGCAACGCCAGCGCCTGACGCCCCCGCGACAAGCCTGAGGCCCGCGGCGCGTACATCGCGTACGCAATCACCGCTCTCGAGCCGCAGCGCGCAGCAGTAACCCACAGCATTCGAGCCCCGGACCGATCTTCTTCGGTCCGGGGCTCGCTGCTGTGCGCACTGCCGTCCGGCTTACTTCTGGGGCTCCACCGGGATGTCGAGGACGACCTTGGTCCCGCCTTCCGCGCCCGGCTGCATGTCGAAGGTGCCGCCCAACTCCCCCTCCACCAGCGTTCGTACGATCTGCAGGCCGAGATTGCCCGCACGCTGCGGGTCGAAGCCCTCCGGCAGGCCGCGGCCGTCGTCCTTGACCGTGATCAACAGCCGTGCGTCGGCGCGGGGTTCGCCGCGGACGGCCGTGACCTCGACCGAGCCGCGCTCCCCCGGCGCGAAGGCGTGCTCCAGGGCGTTCTGGAGGATCTCGGTGAGGACCATGGAGAGCGGGGTGGCGACCTCGGCGTCGAGGATGCCGAAGCGGCCGTTGCGCCGGCAGGTCACCTTGCCCGGGGAGATCTCCGCGACCATCGCGATCACCCGGTCGGCGATCTCGTCGAACTCCACCCGCTCGTCCAGGTTCTGGGAGAGCGTCTCGTGCACGATCGCGATCGAGCCGACCCTGCGCACGGCCTCGTTGAGGGCCTCGCGCCCCTGGTCGGAGTCCATCCGGCGGGCCTGCAGGCGCAGCAGCGCGGCCACGGTCTGGAGGTTGTTCTTCACCCGGTGGTGGATCTCCCGGATGGTGGCGTCCTTGGTGATCAACTCGCGCTCGCGGCGGCGCAGTTCGGTGACGTCACGGAGCAGAACGAGCGAACCGATGCGGGTGCCCTTGGGCTTGAGCGGGATCGCCCGGAGCTGGATCACACCGCCGTTGCCCTCGACCTCCGCCTCGCGCGGGGCGTAGCCGGAGGCCAGCTTGACCAGGGCTTCGTCGACCGGGCCGCGGGAGGGGGCGAGTTCGGCGGTGATCTGGCCGAGGTGCTGGCCGACGAGGTCGGCGGCGAGGCCGAGCCGGTGGTACGCGGAGAGGGCGTTGGGCGAGGCGTACTGGACGATGCCGTCGGCGTCGAGCCGGATGAGTCCGTCGCCGGCGCGCGGCGAGGAGTCCATGTCGCTCGCCTCCCCGGGGAAGGGGAACGTTCCGGCGGCGATCATCTGGGCCAGGTCGGAGGCGGACTGGAGGTAGGTCAGCTCCAGGCGGGACGGGGTCCGCACGGTGAGCAGATTGGTGTTGCGGGCGATCACGCCGAGGACCCGGCCCTCGCGGCGCACGGGGATGGACTCGACCCGTACGGGAACCTCCTCGCGCCACTCCGGGTCGCCCTCGCGCACGATCCGGCCCTCGTCGAGAGCCACGTCGAGCAGAGGGCGGCGGCCACGTGGAACCAGGTGGCCGACCATGTCGTCCTGATAGGAGGTCGGTCCGGTGTTCGGCCGCATCTGGGCGACGGAGACATAGCGGGTGCCGTCCAGGGTAGGGACCCAGAGAACGAGGTCGGCGAAGGACAGGTCGGAGAGCAGCTGCCACTCCGACACCAGCAGGTGGAGCCACTCGAGGTCGGACTCACTCAGAGCGGTGTGCTGGCGGACGAGCTCGTTCATGGAGGGCACAGGGGCGAGCGTACCTGCGGATTCGTCGGGCGATGAACCTGGATCTCACGGCGTTCGTGTTGGAGGATGGGCCGGGAACGCGGCCCTGCCGATGGATGGACAGACAATAATGGTCTAGTCCACAATGGCGGGGAAGCACCCTGTGAAAGACCTCCGCCCTCCCCGCACAGGAGGGCGGACGAGGTGATCGACGCTCTCTGCCCTGACTGCGTCGAGACCTCCCATACGGCCGCGGGACCGCACATCCTCGGCCGGGCAACTCCGGGCTGCGGTGCCGGACGGGTTGAGGGTCCCGTCGGGCGCCGTAGCCCGCGGGTGTTTCCGGGGGCTTTCAGCTTGCGGCCGGGCCGGCCGCTTCAGCCTCGGCCGTCGGCCGTCGGCCAGGAGAGCATCGCCGCCTCCGCGACCGCCTCCAGCTCCGTCTTCGTCGCCCCGTCGCGCGCCTGCTGGGACATGCCCTGGAGGACCGCGCCGTAGAGCCGGGCCAGGGTGGCCGTGTCCGTGCCCGCGGGCAGCTCGCCGGCGTCGACGCCGCGGCGGATCCGGGCCTCGAAGGCCGCCAGGTTGCGCGTGCGGCGGGCCCGCAGGGTCTGCTCGACCTCGGGGTTGGAGCAGTTCGTCGCGGCGGAGATCATCAGGCAGCCGCGTGGGTGGGACGGGTCGGTGAAGACGTCCGCCGCCTCCCTGAGCATCCGGCCGAGCGAGCCGCGCGCCGTCGGCTCCTCCGCGAGGGCCCGGCCCCCGTACGAGCCGTAACTGACGGCGTACGCCTCCACGACCTCCTCGAACAGGGCCTTCTTGTCGCCGAAGGCCGCGTAGAGGCTCGGGGCGCTGATGCCCATGGCGCGGGTGAGGTCGGCGACGGAGGTCGTCTCGTACCCGTGCTCCCAGAACGCCATCGTGGCCTGCTCCAGCGCCGTGAGCCGGTCGAAGGAGCGGGGGCGGCCGCGCTGTCCTGTCGTCATGACGCCAATTCTATAGCGGGCACTACGGAAGTGATGCTACGGTCTTTTCTGTAACGACCACTAAAGAAGTGAGGGGGGCGTCCCATGGGTGCGCTCACGGGCAGGACGGCACTGGTCACGGGCGGCAGCCGGGGCATCGGGCGGGGCATCGCCGAGCGGCTCGGCCGGGACGGCGCGCGGGTCGCTGTGCATTACGGAGCCAATGAGACGGCCGCGAAGGAGACCGTCGCGGCGATCGAGGCGGCGGGCGGCGAGGCGTTCGCGATCGGCCAGGAGCTCGGTACGGACGGGGACGCGGCGGCGCTCTGGGCGCGGTTCGACGAGCGGGTGGGATCGGACGGGCTCGACATCCTCGTCAACAACGCGGGGATCACGGCCTCGCAGCCGTTCGCGACGATCGACGAGGCGGAGTACGACCGGGTCTTCGCGGTGAACACGAAGGCACCGTTCTTCCTCGCACAGCAGGGGGCGGAGCGGCTGCGGGACGGGGGCCGGATCATCAACGTCTCCACGGGCCTGAGCCAGGCCGCGATGATGCCCGAGTTGATCGCGTACGCGATGTCCAAGAGCGCCCTGGACACCTTCACGCGCTATCTGTCGAAGGTGTTCGGCGCGCGGGGCATCACGGTCAACGCGGTGGCGCCCGGGATCGTGGACACGGACATCAACGCGACATGGCTGCGCGGGAACGACGAGGCGTGGGCGGGCGCGGCGGCCCTCTCGACGCTCGGGCGGGTCGGGGAGCCCGCGGACATAGCCGACGTGGTGGCCTTCCTGGCCTCGCACGACGGGCGCTGGGTGACGGGGCAGTGGATCGACGCGACGGGAGGTTCGATCGCCTGACCGGGGTGGGGCTCCGGTGGCTGCGGAGGGCGTGCCGTTCGACCATGGGGAGGGCACCGTCCGCCGGTTGGAAGGGCCTGAGCGGACGGCCTCCGCTCTGCTAGATTGAGCTTTGATTGGTCTATACCACCAGGCCCCTCACCAGCCCCTCACCAGATCGGCAGGCACAGCGTGGAAGTTGTCATCGTCCCGGACGCCACGGCAGGCGGAGAGCTCATCGCGGACGGCATCGCCGGCCTCCTGCGCCGCAAGCCCGACGCGCTGCTCGGCGTTGCCACCGGCTCTACTCCGCTGCCCATCTACGAGGCCCTGATCGCCCAGGTCAAGGCCGGTTCCGTGGACGCCTCGCGCGCCCGGATCGCTCAGCTGGACGAGTACGTCGGGCTGCCCACCGGGCACCCGGAGTCCTACCGCTCCACCGTCCTGCGCCAGGTCGTCGAGCCGCTCGGGCTCTCCGCGGACGCCTTCATGGGCCCCGACGGCTCGGCCGAGGACGTCCAGGCGGCCTGCGAGGCCTACGACCTGGCCCTGCGCGAGGCGGGCGGGGTCGACCTGCAGATCCTCGGCATCGGGACCGACGGGCACATCGGCTTCAACGAGCCGTGCTCCTCGCTCGCCTCCCGGACGCGGATCAAGACGCTCACCGAGCAGACCCGTGTCGACAACGCGCGCTTCTTCGACAACGACATCGAGCAGGTGCCGCACCACGTCATCACCCAGGGCATCGGCACCATCCTGGAGGCCCGGCACCTGGTGCTCCTGGCCACCGGCGAGGGCAAGGCGGACGCCGTGGCCCAGACCGTCGAGGGCCCGGTCGCCGCGATCGTGCCGGCCTCCGCTCTCCAGCTGCACCCGCACGCCACGGTCGTCGTGGACGAGGCCGCCGCGTCCAAGCTGAAGCTCGCGGACTACTTCCGCCACACCTTCGCCAACAAGCCCACCTGGCAGGGCATCTAGGACCTGTGCGTACGCCAGAGGGGCCCGGCACCTGAATCAGGTGCCGGGCCCCTCTCACGTACAGACCGCAGATTCGCCCTCAGACCCCGTCCCGGACCCCGGCGATGGCCTCAGCCGCCGCGCGGCCGCAGACGCGGGCCGCGCCGTGCGTGGCGATGTGCAGGGCGCCGCGAGGCGGGGCCTGGTTCAGGCCCATCTCCACCACGACCGTGTCCGGGCGGGCCGCGAGCAGGGCGTCGAGGGCCTCGGTCATCCACGGGTGCCGGTGGGCGTCCCGGACGACCGCGACGATCCGCCGCTCCTTCGCCGCGGCGAGCACGGCGTCCACCGACGGCTCGTCGAACGCGCCGGTCTCGGTGCCCGGAAGCAGCCGCGCCAGCTCGGCCGCGACACCCCAGGGCGTCTCGTCACCCACGGCGATGTTGGCGACCGGGGTGAAGGCGGCGACGTACGGAGCGTCGGTCACGGGTGTGTAGGGCAGCTCCCCCGGGGTGAGCGTCACGGCCCTGCGGGCGGCGACGAGCCCGATCTCGGTGCCGGGCGCGGTCCCCTCCTGCACTGCCGCGCCCGGCCCCGATTCAGCCCCCCTGGCCCGGTGCGCCTGGGTCCAGGCCGCCAGGGCGCGTACCCGCGCCGCGGCGTCGGCCAGCCGCTCCTCGGGCAGTTCACCGGTCCGTACCGCTGCGACCAGCGCGTCGCGCAGCCGCAGTACGGTGTCCTCGTCGGCCAGCCCGCCGCCGACGCAGATGGCGTCGGCGCCCGCGGCGATCGCGAGGACGGATCCACGCTCGATGCCGTACGTCGACGCGATGGCCTGCATCTCCATGCCATCGGTGACGATCAGCCCCTCGAAGCCCAGCTCCTGACGGAGCAGACCGGTCAGGATCTGCGGGCTCAGGGTCGCCGGCCGCTCGGGGTCGAGCGCGGAGAGCAGGATATGCGCGCTCATGACCGCTTTGGTACCCGCGGCGATGGCAGCGCGGAAAGGTACCAGCTCACGGGCGTGCAGTGTGGCGAGATCCACATCGATCCGGGGCAGCGCGTGGTGCGAGTCCACGTTGGTGTCGCCGTGTCCGGGGAAGTGCTTGGTGCACGCGGCGACCCCGACGGCCTGCAGGCCCTCGACGTACGCCACGGTGTGCCGGGCGACCAGATCGGGGCCCGCGCCGAAGGAGCGGACGCCGATGACCGGGTTGTCGGCGTTGGAGTTCACGTCCGCCGACGGCGCCCAGTTGAGGTCGACCCCGCAGGCGGCGAGCCGGCGGCCGAGCTCGGCGGCGACGGACCGGGTGAGGTCGACGTCGTCGACCGAGCCGAGGGCGTAGTTGCCGGGGAAGGAGGAGCCGTGCCGGACCTCCAGGCGGGTGACGTCGCCACCCTCCTCGTCGATGGCGACGAGGACGTCGTCCCGCTCGGCCCGCAGCCGGCCGGTGAGCGCGGCGAGCTGCTCGGGGGAGGCGATGTTCCGGCCGAACAGGCCGACGGAGGAGAGGCCCTCACCGATCCTGCGGAGCAGCCAGTCGGGCGCGGTCGTGCCGACGAAGCCGGGCTGGAGGACCGTGAGCGCGTCACGGGTCAGGGTGTCCGATGCGCTGACGAGTGTGGTCATGAGGCGGCGTTATCCCTTCACCGCGCCGGCCGTCAGGCCCGCGGCCATCTTGCGCTGGACAAGGAGGAAGAGGATCACGATGGGGACGGCCATCATGGTGGAGCCCGCCATCATCGGGGCGTACTCGGTGCCGTTCTTCGTGATGAAGTTGCCGAGCCAGACGGTGGCCGTCTGGTTCTGCTGGCTCATCAGCATCAGCGCGTAGAGGTACTCGTTCCACGCCTGGATGAAGCCGTAGACGGAGGTGGCGACCATGCCGGGGGCGAGCAGCGGGAAGACGACCCGCATGAAGGCGCCGGTGCGGGTGCAGCCGTCGACCATGGCCGCCTCCTCCAGCTCCTTCGGGATGTTGACGATGAATCCGCGCAGCGTCCACACCGTGAAGGGCAGGATGAAGGTCAGGTAGGTGATGATCAGGCCGCTGATCTTGTCGTACTGGCCCAGGTCGTTGAGCATCAGGAAGACCGGAATGATCATCGCGACGAGCGGGACCATCTGGACGGCGAGGATGCCGACGATGACGATCTTGCGGCCGCGGAAGGCGAACCGGGAGATGGCGAGCGCCGCCAGCATGCCGACGAGGATGCCGATGACGACGACCACCGACGAGACGATGAGGCTGCGGGTGACCGGGCCCCAGAAGTCGGCGATGTCCAGGGCACGCGTGAAGTTGTCCAGCGTGAACACGGACGGGAAGAAGTGCGGGTTCGGGTCGATGGCGTCCTTGGCCGGCTTGAAGGCCGTGTTGACCATCCAGTAGACCGGGAAGCCGACCGTGACGAAGACCAGGAGCCCGATCAGGTTCCAGCCGAGCTTGGACTTGCGGCGGCGGGTCACGCGGCCGCCTGCTGCGTTCGCTGCGCTCACTCGACCTCTCCGATCTTGAGCATC
Source organism: Streptomyces sp. NPDC026092 (assembly GCF_040638605.1). Classification (NCBI taxonomy): domain Bacteria; kingdom Bacillati; phylum Actinomycetota; class Actinomycetes; order Kitasatosporales; family Streptomycetaceae; genus Streptomyces; species Streptomyces sp. NPDC026092. The sequence goes on along the minus strand of NZ_JBEZYN010000011.1, from coordinate 222,416 downwards.
TGCCGCATGTACACGGCAACCACGCCGAGCAGCAGGACGACGGTGACGAGGGCGATCGCGGAGCCGGTGCCGTAGTCGTTGACGACGAAGGCCTTGTCGAAGGAGTACGTGGTGAGCAGCTGGAACTCGGCCTCGGGGTGGCCGTTGCGCATCACGTAGACCTGCGGGAAGACGCCCATGTCCCAGATGACCGAGAGCGTCGTCAGCATGACGATGATCGGCTTGAGGATGGGCAGGGTCACGAAGCGGAAGACGCCCCAGGCTCCGGCGCCGTCGAGGCGCGCGGCCTCCTCCAGCTCCTTGGGGACCTGGGTCAGACCGGCGCTCAGGGTGATGACGACGAAGGGCACGGCGCCCCAGACCACGAGCAGCATGATGACGGCGAGGCCTTGCGGGCCGCTGGCGAACCAGTTGTGGCCGATCATGTCGACGCCGGGGATCTTGCTGAACAGCCAGTTGAGGACGCCGTAGTCGGCGTCGAAGAGCCACTTGAAGATGGCGGTGGCGACGATGATGGGCATGCCCCAGCTCGCCACGAGCGCGATGTTGATGAGCGTCTTGACCCAGCCGGAGACCCGCTGGAGCAGCAGGGCGATCAGCATGCCGATGACCATGGTGGCGATCACGGCGCCGCCCGCGAAGATCACGGTGCGCAGGACGACGGCCCAGAACTCGCCGTCGCCGAGGATCTTGGTGAAGTTGTCGACGCCGGCCCACTCGGCCTCCTGGAAGCCCCAGAGCTGGGGCTGTCCGAAGACCTGGAAGGAGAGGGTGACCAGGCGTACGAGCGGGTAGCCGAGCACCAGGAGCAGGATGAGCAGGCAGGGCGCGAGCAGCAGCCATGGGATCCCACCCCCGCCCGCGGTCAGCTTCCTCCCCGGCTTCGGGGTACCGGCTGCGGAGCCGGATGGTGGCGATTGCCGCGCCGGCGGCACCTTCGCGGTGGTTGTGTCTGCGGCACTCATCCCGTGCTCCTCAGCGATCCCTCTCGTGGTACGGGAAGCAGGGCCCCGTCATCGTGGTGACGGGGCCCTGCCCATAGGTCACTTGGTGTTGATGACCTTGTCGATCGCGGCGTCCGCGTCCTTCGCGGCGGCGTCGACCGACTTCTTGCCGTTGGCGATCTCGATGAGCATCGTCTTGAGGATCTGGGCCTTCTCGACCTGACCCCAGCCCGGGGCGGTCGGGACGAACCAGCTGGACTCGGCGGCGGTGGCCGCGACGGTGGTGGCCGGGTCGGCCTTCAGCGGGGCGAGGTCCGCCTTGTTGTTGGGCAGGTTGCCCTTGGCGACGAGGCCCTTCTGGCCCTCGGCGCCGGTGAAGGCGGCGATCCACTCGGCCGCGACGCCCTGCGCCTTGGACTTGACCGGGATGGCCAGGTCCGAGCCGCCGAGGAAGACCGGGAGGTTCTTGCCGGACGGGCCGGGCATCACGAAGTTCTCGAGCTTGTCCTTCAGCCCGCCGACCTTGTCGCTCTCCGGGGCGGCCGCGGTGGCGCCCTCCCAGCCGGCGGCGAACATCGTCGCGGCGTTGCCCTGGCCGAAGACGACCGGGCGGTCGGCCTCGTCCTTGGTCTTGTCGCCGTGCATGTACTTGTCGACGATGTTCTTGTACTCGCCCAGGCCCTTGAGGGACTCGGGCGAGGAGAGGCTGGCCTTCCAGGTCTCGCCCTCCTGCTTGGCGATGGAGCCGCCCGCGTCGAAGACGAAGGACATCGCGGCGTACCAGTCCGGCGACGGCTGGTACCAGGCGCTGAACTTGGCGCCCTTCTTCTTCTGGATGGCGTCGAGCGCGGTGGTCAGCTCGGCCCAGGTCTTCGGGGCGGCCTTGACGCCCGCCTCGGCGGCGATGTCCTTGCGCCAGGTGCCCACGCGGCCACCGGCGTAGTAGGGGACGCCGTAGGTCTTGCCGTTGTAGGTGACCGAGTCCTTGAGGGCGTCGAGCCACTTGTCGGAGTTCTCGAACTTCGACGGGTCGACCTCGGCGAAGGCACCCTTGGCCATGTAGCTGATCATCTCGGAGTTGCCCATCTCGACAACGTCCGGGGCCTTGTCCGTGGCGAGCACCGCGTCGAGCTTGGTGTTCTTGTCCGGCCAGCCGTAGTACTCGTGCTTGATCTTGATGCCCGGGTGCTTCTTCGTCACCGCGTCGTCGGCGGCCTTGACCAGCTCCGGCCAGTTGTTCTGGGCGTCGACCGTCAGCCAGACGGTCAGCTCCTTGGCGTCACCGCCGGCGTTGTCCCCGCTCTTGTCGGTGCCACCGCACGCCGCGATGGAGACCATGATGCCCGCGACGCCGATCGCCGCGATGAGCTTGCGCTTCACGCCACCCTCCTCAGGGATGCCTGCAACCCCCCCACCGCGCGAAGACATACGTCGAGTAGTGCTCGTGGGGCTGGGACCTGGTCTTTAATGGTTTAGACCAGTACCCGGAGCTTGGCCTAGACCTTTAGGGGTGTCAAGGGTGTATAAGAAGGGCAGTCGCGTCCGTTATCGGACCGACACCTGAGGGAGGGCGACGACCCGTGACCGGTCCGTGCCACCATGTGAGCCGCGACAGACGGAGGAGCCGGTGACGGCAGCAGGACAGCAGTCGGGAAGGCAGGCCATGGCCACGGACGCGGGCAGCACGGACAAAGAGGGCGGCGTCGCCACCCGCACCGCGCGCGTACCCAAGTACTACCGGCTGAAGCGGCACTTGCTCGACATGACCGAAACCTTGCCCCCCGGCACCCCGGTCCCGCCCGAGCGCACCCTGGCCGCCGAGTTCGACACCTCGCGCACCACCGTGCGCCAGGCCCTCCAGGAACTGGTCGTCGAGGGTCGGCTCGAACGCATCCAGGGCAAGGGCACGTTCGTCGCCAAGCCCAAGGTCTCCCAGGCGCTCCAGCTCACCTCCTACACGGAGGACATGCGCGCCCAGGGCCTGGAGCCCACCTCGCAGCTGCTCGACATCGGGTACGTCACGGCCGACGACACCCTGGCCGGGCTGCTCGACATCTCCCCCGGCGGGCGCGTTCTGCGGATCGAGCGGCTGCGGCTGGCGAGCGGCGAGCCGATGGCGATCGAGACCACGCACCTTTCGGCCAAGCGCTTCCCCGCGCTGCGCCGTTCGCTGGTGAAGTACACCTCGCTCTACACCGCGCTCGCCGAGGTGTACGACGTCCACCTCGCCGAGGCCGAGGAGACCATCGAGACCTCGCTCGCCACCCCGCGCGAGGCAGGCCTGCTCGGTACGGACGTGGGCCTGCCCATGCTGATGCTGTCCCGCCACTCGCTGGACGCCCAGGGCGAGCCGGTCGAGTGGGTGCGTTCGGTGTACCGCGGCGACCGATACAAGTTCGTTGCCAGGCTCAAGCGCCCCAACGGCTGACAAAAGGCCGCACACCCACCGTCCGCTATCCGGACAGGGGTTCCATACCGCGAAACCGTCCCCTAGATTTCCTGCGCATTACAACAGGTGATCAGCGAGGGGACGGTCCGCCGTATGTCGCAAGAGACGTCGGAAGAGACACAGGGGAAACCACCAACCGTCACGCCCCTAAGGGTCGTCGTGGCGCTCTGCCTGTTCGCCCCCTTCGTGGCGATGCTCTGGGTGAGTTCGTACGCGAAGGTCGAGCCGACGTTCATCGGCATCCCGTTCTTCTACTGGTACCAGATGGCGTGGGTCGTCATCTCGACCGCGCTGACGATGGTCGCGTACACGCTCTGGCAGCGTGACCAGCGCGCCCGGAAGGCAGGTGCGTCGCGATGAAGGACGGCGTGAACGGCGTCGCACTCGCCGTCTTCATCTTCTTCTTCCTGGCCGTCACGGTCATGGGCTTCCTGGCCTCGCGCTGGCGCAGAGCCGCCAACGAGAACAGCCTCGACGAATGGGGCCTCGGCGGCCGGTCGTTCGGCACCTGGGTCACCTGGTTCCTGCTCGGCGGCGACCTCTACACCGCGTACACCTTCGTCGCGGTCCCCGCGGCGATCTACGCGGCGGGCGCGGCCGGCTTCTTCGCCGTGCCGTACACGATCCTGGTCTACCCGCTGATCTTCACCTTCCTGCCCCGCCTCTGGTCGGTGTCGCACAAGCACGGGTACGTCACCACCTCGGACTTCGTCCGCGGCCGCTTCGGCTCCAAGGGCCTGTCCCTCGCGGTCGCCCTCACCGGCATCCTCGCGACCATGCCGTACATCGCGCTCCAGCTGGTCGGCATCCAGGCCGTCCTGGACGTGATGGGCGTCGGCGGCGGCGAGAACACGCACTGGTTCATCAAGGACCTGCCGCTGCTCATCGCCTTCGGTGTCCTCGCGGCGTACACGTACTCCTCGGGTCTGCGCGCCCCGGCGCTCATCGCCTTCGTCAAGGACACCCTGATCTACATCGTCATCGCGGTGGCGATCATCTACATCCCGATCAAGCTGGGCGGCTTCGACGAGATCTTCGCCAAGGCCGGCGAGGCGTACGCGACGATCAACCCGGCGACCGACAAGCCGCGCGGCGCACTCGTGCCCGGCGAGATGGGCCAGTGGGGCTACGCGACGCTCGCGCTCGGCTCGGCGCTCGCGCTCTTCATGTACCCGCACTCGATCACGGCGACGCTCTCCTCGCGCAGCCGTGACGTGATCCGCCGCAACACCACGATCCTGCCGCTGTACTCGCTGATGCTGGGCCTGCTCGCGCTGCTCGGCTTCATGGCGATCGCCGCCGGGGTCAAGGTCTCCAACGGGCAGCTCGCGATCCCGCAGCTCTTCGAGAACATGTTCCCGGACTGGTTCGCGGGCGTGGCCTTCGCCGCCATCGGCATCGGCGCGCTCGTGCCGGCCGCGATCATGTCGATCGCCGCCGCCAACCTTTTCACCCGCAACATCTACAAGGACTTCCTGAAGCCGGACGCCACGCCGGAACAGGAGACCAAGGTGTCCAAGCTGGTGTCGCTGCTCGTGAAGGTCGGCGCGCTGGCCTTCGTCCTCACCATGGACAAGACGGTCGCGATCAACTTCCAGCTGCTCGGCGGCATCTGGATCCTGCAGACCCTCCCGGCCCTGGTCGGCGGTCTGTTCACCCGCTGGTTCCACCGCTGGGCGCTGCTCGCCGGCTGGGCCGTCGGCATGGTCTACGGCACGGCGGCGGCGTACGGCGTGGCCAGCCCGACCCAGAAGCACTTCGGCGGCTCGTCCGCCGAGATCCCGGGCATCGGCGAGATCGGCTACATCGGCCTCACCGCCTTCGTGATCAACGTCATCGTCACCGTCGTCCTCACCTTCGTCCTGAAGGCCGTGAAGGCGCCGGAGGGCATCGACGAGACCTCGCCGTCGGACTACACGGCGGACGCGGGCGACAAGGGCGTCTCGACCGAGCTGCCGAAGGTCGGCGCGAGCACGCACTGACGCCGTAGCGACAGCACGACCGGAGGGCCCGGGGTTTCCGAGCGGAAATCCCCGGGCCCTTCGCCGTGCCCCTCGGGCAGACTGCGGCCCATGGACATCACGATCAGGGCGGTACGGCCCGAGGAGTACGAGACGCTCGGCGAGCTGACGGCCGGGACCTACCTGGGCGACGGTCTGCTGTTCTTCGGCGCGGAGGACCCCTATCTGCCCGTCCTCGCGGACGTCGCAGGCCGGGCCGCCGAGGCCGAGGTGCTCGTCGCCGACGACGGCACGGGCCGGATCGTCGGCGGCGTCACCTTCGTGCCGGGCGGCACGCGCTGGGCGGACGTGGCGCAGGCGGGCGAGGCCGAGTTCCGGATGCTCGTGGTCGCCCCCGACGCGCGCGGCCGGGGCACCGGCGAGGCACTCGTCCGGACGTGCGTGGAGCGCGCCCGGGCGCTGCCCGGATGTACCCGGATCGTGCTGTCGACCGACCCCGCGATGACCGCCGCACACCGGGTGTACGAGCGGATGGGATTCGTCCGGACCCCGGAACGGGACTGGTCGCCGATACCGGACATAGTCCCGCTGCTCACCTACGCCCTGGAGCTGTGACGCGACGCGACACAACATGTGGGGGGTGCCACGAGCGGCGCCCCCCACATGTATGCTCATCCTCGCTGTCGTCGCAGGGGAATCCGGTGCGAATCCGGAACTGTCCCGCAACGGTGTGCTTTTGACGGCTTCGTCCGTCCGGTCAGTCCGAAGACCTGCCGACAGCACGCCCGGTCCTTCCGTTCCGGGTGACACAGACGTCAGGGCCTCGCGGAGTGGGCCGTGGCGCGGCTCGCCCCTGCCTTCGGGGAGCCGCCGCCCGCCTCCCCCGCCGGCCCCGAGCCGAGCGAGGGAGAGCCCCACGTGACCATCGCGCCCGCCGATCCGGCCGCAGCGATCGAGAGCGACGGCAACGAGAGCGACGGACCCGGGACCGTGCTCCTGCGGACCCTGACCGACCTCACCGCCGACCTCACGGACACCGACCCCGGCAAGGTCGCCGCCGCCGCGCTGCGGGGCCGCAACGCCGGCTCGGACGAGGCGGAGCTGCGCGAACTGGCCACCGAGGCGGCCGCGGGTCTCATCGCCGAGGACCCGGCCTACTCCCGGCTCGCGGCCCGGCTGCTGACCATCACGATCGCGGACGAGGCGGCCTCCCAGGGCTCGGTCAACTTCTCCGCCTCCGTCGCCGTCGGTCACCACGAGGGCCTGATCGCCGACCGCACAGCCGACTTCGTCACGCTGCACGCCGAACGGCTCGACGCGCTCATCGACGGGAAGGCGGACGACCGCTTCGGCTACTTCGGTCTGCGCACCCTCTACTCCCGCTACCTGCTGCGCCACCCGATCACCCGCAAGGTGATCGAGACCCCGCAGCACTTCATGCTGCGCGTCGCCTGCGGCCTCGCCGAGGACGACTCCGCCCGCGCCCTGGACGAGGTCGCCGCGCTCTACGGGCTGATGAGCCGGCTCGACTACCTGCCCTCCTCCCCCACGCTCTTCAACTCCGGCACCCGCCACCCGCAGATGTCGTCCTGCTACCTCCTCGACTCCCCGCTGGACGAGCTGGACTCCATCTACGACCGGTACCACCAGGTCGCGCGGCTCTCGAAGCACGCGGGCGGCATCGGCCTGTCGTACTCCCGCATCCGCGCCCGCGGTTCGCTGATCCGCGGCACCAACGGGCACTCCAACGGCATCGTGCCGTTCCTGAAGACCCTGGACGCCTCCGTGGCGGCCGTGAACCAGGGAGGCCGGCGCAAGGGCGCGGCCGCGGTCTACCTGGAGACCTGGCACGCGGACATCGAGGAGTTCCTGGAGCTGCGCGACAACACCGGTGAGGACGCCCGGCGTACGCACAACCTGAACCTCGCGCACTGGATCCCGGACGAGTTCATGCGCCGCGTCAACGCGGACGCCGAGTGGTCGCTGTTCTCCCCGGCGGACGTGCCCGAGCTGGTCGACCTGTGGGGCGACGAGTTCGACGCCGCGTACCGCGCCGCCGAGGCGAAGGGTCTGGCCCGCAAGACCATGCCGGCCCGTGACCTGTACGGCCGGATGATGCGGACCCTGGCCCAGACCGGCAACGGCTGGATGACCTTCAAGGACGCCTCGAACCGCACGGCCAACCAGACCGCCGAGCCGGGCCACACGGTCCACTCCTCCAACCTCTGCACGGAGATCCTGGAGGTCACGGACGACGGCGAGACGGCCGTGTGCAACCTCGGCTCCGTCAACCTGGGCGCGTTCGTCGTCGGTTCGGACATCGACTGGGAGCGGCTCGACGCGACCGTCCGTACGGCCGTCACCTTCCTCGACCGGGTCGTCGACATCAACTTCTACCCGACCGAGCAGGCGGGCCGTTCCAACGCCCGCTGGCGGCCGGTGGGCCTGGGCGCGATGGGCCTCCAGGACGTCTTCTTCCAGCTGAAGCTGCCCTTCGACTCCGCCGAGGCGCGTGCGCTGTCGACCCGTATCGCGGAGCGGATCATGCTCGCCGCGTACGAGGCGTCCGCCGACCTCGCGGAGCGCAACGGGCCGGTGCCGGCCTGGGACAAGACCCGCGCGGCCCGCGGTGTCCTGCACCCCGACCACTACGACGTGGAGCTGAACTGGCCCGAGCGCTGGGCCGCGCTGCGCGAGCGGATCGCGACCGTCGGCATGCGCAACAGCCTGCTGCTCGCCATCGCGCCGACGGCGACGATCGCCTCGATCGCGGGCGTGTACGAGTGCATCGAGCCGCAGGTCTCCAACCTGTTCAAGCGCGAGACGCTGTCGGGCGAGTTCCTCCAGGTCAACTCGTACCTGGTGCAGGAGCTCAAGGAGCTCGGCGTGTGGGACGCGCAGACCCGTGAGGCGCTGCGCGAGTCCAACGGCTCGGTGGCCGGCTTCACCTGGGTCCCGGCCGAGGTGCGCGAGCTGTACCGGACGGCGTGGGAGATCCCGCAACGCGGTCTGATCGACATGGCCGCCGCCCGCACGCCGTTCCTGGACCAGTCGCAGTCGCTGAACCTGTTCCTGGAGACGCCGACGATCGGCAAGCTGTCGTCGATGTACGCGTACGCCTGGAAGCAGGGCCTGAAGACGACGTACTACCTGCGCTCCCGCCCGGCGACCCGGATCGCCCGCGCCGCCCAGGCCTCGGCGCCCGCCGCCGCCACCATCCCCGTCCAGCAGGTCGCCGACCCCGACGCCGTCGCCTGCTCCCTTGAGAACCCCGAGTCCTGCGAGGCCTGCCAGTGATGTCCGACAACAAGAACCTGCTCGACCCGGGCTTCGAACTGACCCTGCGTCCGATGCGCTACCCGGACTTCTACGAGCGCTACCGGGACGCGATCAAGAACACCTGGACGGTGGAGGAGGTCGACCTCCACTCGGACGTCGCCGACCTCGCCAAGCTGTCGCCGGGCGAGCAGCACATGATCGGCCGCCTGGTCGCGTTCTTCGCGACCGGTGACTCGATCGTCGCGAACAACCTCGTGCTGACGCTGTACAAGCACATCAACTCCCCCGAGGCGCGCCTCTACCTCTCGCGCCAGCTGTTCGAGGAGGCCGTGCACGTCCAGTTCTATCTGACGCTGCTCGACACCTACCTCCCCGACCCGGAGGACCGTGCCGCCGCGTTCGACGCGGTGGAGAACATCCCCTCCATCCGCGAGAAGGCGCAGTTCTGCTTCAAGTGGATGGACTCGGTCGAGAAGATCGACCGCCTGGAGACCCAGGCCGACCGCCGCCGCTTCCTGCTGAACCTGATCTGCTTCGCCGCGTGCATCGAGGGCCTGTTCTTCTACGGTGCCTTCGCCTACGTGTACTGGTTCCGGTCCCGCGGTCTGCTGCACGGTCTCGCGACCGGCACCAACTGGGTGTTCCGCGACGAGACGATGCACATGAACTTCGCCTTCGAGGTCGTGGACACCGTCCGCAAGGAGGAGCCGGAGCTCTTCGACGAGGCGCTCCAGCAGCAGGTCGTCGACATGCTGAAGGAGGCCGTGGAGGCGGAGCTGCAGTTCGGCCGCGACCTCTGCGGTGACGGCCTGCCGGGCATGAACACCGAGTCGATGCGCGAGTACCTCCAGTGCGTCGCCGACCAGCGCCTGGTCCGGCTCGGCTTCGCCCCGGTCTACGGCTCCGAGAACCCGTTCGCGTTCATGGAGCTCCAGGGCGTCCAGGAGCTGACGAACTTCTTCGAGCGCCGCCCGTCCGCCTACCAGGTGGCGGTCGAGGGCTCGGTGGACCTGGACGAGGACTTCTAGGCCTCACGCGTTCCAGGCACAGACGGGCGAAGGGCCCCGCTCCGGGGGAGGGGGCCCTTCGTCGTGTCCGTGGACAAGTACGCGTACGGGATCAGTCGTTGGGGACGGTCTCGTAGCGCGGGGTGCCCTCGTCCATCTGGCGCAGGGCGTCCTTGCGGTCCCGCTTGGAGAGCTTGTCGATGTACAGGAAGCCGTACAGGTGGTCCGTCTCGTGCTGGAGGCAGCGCGCGAAGTAGCCGGTGCCCCGGACCTTGATCGGGTTGCCCTGGGCGTCCTGGCCGTGCACCTCGGCGAAGTCCGGGCGGGCCAGCTCGGCGTACGCGGTCGGGACGGAGAGGCAGCCCTCGTTGGACTCGTCCAGGACGCGCTGCTCGGCCGGCAGCTCCTGGAGCACCGGGTTGACGACGACGCCGGTGTGCCGGACGCCCTCGTCGTCGGGGCAGTCGTAGACGAAGACCTTGAGGTCGACACCGATCTGGTTCGCGGCCAGGCCCACGCCCTCGGCGGCCTTCTGGCTGGCGAACATGTCGTCGATCAGCGCGGCGAGCTTGTCGTCGAACTCGGTGACGTCCTTGCACTCCCGGTGCAGCACCGGGTTGCCGACGACGGTGATCGGACGCGCCGTACCCCGCTCGCGGTACGCGAGCTCACGCGCCTCGCAGTCCTCCGTGTCCACGACGAAACCGTCGTTGATCTGCTCGTCAGTCTCCTGCTGCGCCATTCCGCCGCACGCCTTCCTCAGAACCCCAGTCAATGGTCCCGTACAGCCTAAGGGCAGGATCTGGGCGGAATCAGCAGAAGGATCAGCAGACCTCTTCGAGATCACGCCACTCACGGCTGTCCGGGCTGTCCGCCACCCAGCCGTCGAGCAGCCCGCGGACCAGGCCGACGGGTGCGGCGATCCCGCACTCCCGCTCGGGGACCCAGAGCTCGCCGGGCGAGCGGTGGCCGAGCGGCCCGGGGTGGCCCGGCTCGCTGTGGTCGTGCGGGTCCAGGTGCTCGCCCTCGCCCTCGGCGCTGGGCATGGTCGACTCCGAGCAGGCGCGGCAGAGCAGCCGGACCGACGAGGACCAGTCCTCGGCGGCGAACCCGGCGTCGGCGGCGAGCTGCTCCAGGGCGTCCCGGTCGGCCTCGGTGGCGGCCTCCAGGAGGACCACCCAGGTGGGGACGGGCGAGGGGGCCCAGAGCTCGATCTCGTCGAAGACGGGGTAGGACGGGCCCGCGCTCGTCGTGCGCTCGCCGTTGGGCACGCCGTCGTGCAGGACGACCTCGCCCCAGCGGCGGCCGGAGGACGGCAGCGGGATCGAGAGGACCTCGATCCGCGCGGGGTCCAGCCTGCGGCCCCACACGACCTCGGCCTCGCCCTCGGGCGACAGCCGGACGGCGGCGCTGCCCAGCTCCATCCCGGCGGGCTCACCGGTCCCGGCGGAGGCGCCGGGCACCTTCAGTCCGTACGCCTGCCAGGCGCGGCGGGCCAGCGGCCAGTCCTGGAGCGCGGTGGCGGCGATGCCGACGTTCCACCAGTCGGGAGCGCCGGTCTCCTTGTCGAGCAGGGCGACAGCGCGCAGCCCGGCGGCCCGGGCCTGCTCCCAGTCGTGCCGGAACTTGTGCAGCAGCGCCAGGTTGAACCAGGACTCCGAGAGCCAGGGCTCCAGATCCGCCGCGCGCGTGAGCAGCGCGCCCGCGTCCTCGTACCGGCCGTCACCGATCAGCGTGAACGCGCGGTCGGTGGCCTGCCGCCACGAGGCGGAGGGCCGATGCCGTACCTTCCCGAAGATCCTCACGATTCCCGCCTGCCGGTCGCTTCACCCTCTTGTTCGCATCCAACCATGCCCGGTTGGACGCGCGCTCATTACCCATGGGTTACCCAGGAGGAGCAGGGGTGACGCCCCCGGTCACACCGCCTCTCGCGAGGACTCTCGCAAGGGATTCCACCACGTCCGGGTGGTGGTCGCGGGCGGTGGCGAGGCGGAGCTGTTCGAGGGCTGCGAGCGACCCGCCGGCCCCCGCGCCCGTGCCGGTTCCGGCCAGATCGTCGTAGGCGTTGACGGTACGGACGATCCGGGCGGGCACCGGTTGGTCGCGGTACGGGTCGGCCTGCCGCTCCACGACGACGGCCACGGCGGCGGGGACACCGGTCTGCCGGACGACGGCCCCGCCGAGGATGGCGATCCGGCGCTGTTCCTCGGCCGGGAGGAGGGCGGTGGCGCCTTCGGGGACCGGGTCGACGAGGGAGAGCTGCCCGATGTCGTGCATGAGGGCCGCGTACTCCAGGACGGTCAGATCGGCCCCGGAGAGACCCAGCTCACGGCCGACGGCGGCGCTGAGCGCGGCGACACGGCGGGCGTGCCCCGGTGGGGTACAGCCGGCGATCTCGGTGGCGCGGGCGAGCGAGGCGATGGTCTGCCGGTTGGTGGTGCGCACCGCCGCGTACCGCCGGAAGGAGACCTGGGTGAGCAGCAGCGGCACGCAGAAGACGGGCAGGGCCCAGAGCCCGGCGGCGGCCACGCCGAGGGCCATGACGGTGCCGGTGGCGCAGACGGCGGAGCCGATGCCGATCAGGGCCCGCAGCTCGTCGCGGAGGAGCGGGCCGTAGGGGTACCCCTTGCGGGCGCGGAGCATCAGGGCGGCGAGGACGGCGTCGCACAGGGCGGTGAGGACGAGGAGGAGCACGAGGAAGAGGGCGTAGGCGGGGCCGCGGCCGAGGCGCTCGCTCACCTCGCCGGAGTTGTAGAGCGGCTGGAAGCAGAGGGCGGCGAAGCCGACGGTGAGGATGCGGCGGGCCTGGTGGTCGAGGTCGGGGCCGACGCCGCGGGCGATGTGCGGGACGATCCCGACGAGCCCGCCGGCGACGACGACGGCGACGATCTGGAGGACGCCGTGGGTGGTCGCCGTCCCCGCCTGCTCGCCGAGCAGGGCGTACGCGAGGGCTCCGGCGGTCGCGAGCGGCGCGGGCTCCCGGTCCCCGGGCAGGGCGCCCCAGCGGGCCAGCTCGCCGACCGCGATGAGCACGCCGAACGCGAGCGCGTTGCCGGGCTCGCTGACCCCGCTCCAGAGCGTGGCCCCGAACCCGGCGACGGTGAGCGCGAGGGCGGCGCCGCGGACGATCCCGACGATCGGCGCCCCGGCCTTCACGGGCGGCCACCGGGGGGCGCGGCGGGGGCGGGGGGCGCGGAGGCGGGCGGTACGGGTGCGGGCGCGGGGACACGTGTCTGCGGGACCGGCGGTGTGGCGGGTGTGGCGGCCGGTGTGCAGGGCTCGTCCGCCGTGACGGCGGTCTGCCAGCCGTGCCGGTCGAGGGCCTGGACGAGCGCGGCGACCATCCGGGGGTCGAAGTGCGAGCCCGCGCACCGCTCCAGCTCCGCCACGGCCGCCTCGACGGGCCGGCCCCTGCTGTAGGAGCGGGTCGAGGTCATCGCGTCGAAGGCGTCGGCGACCGCGACCACCCGGGCGAACTCGGGGATCTGCTCCCCGCTGAGCCCGTACGGGTATCCGCTGCCGTCCATCTTCTCGTGGTGGTGCAGGATCGCCGCCCGGGCCTCCCCGAGGAAGCCGATGCCCCGGACCATCTCGTGGCCGTACTCCGGGTGCAGCTCGATGACCCTGCGCTCCCCGGGCGTCAGCGGCCCGTCCTTCCGCAGGATCCTGGTCGGTACGCCGAGCTTGCCCACGTCGTGCAGGATCCCCGCGAAGCGGAGGATCTCCAGACGCTCGTCGGCCAGGCCCAGCTCCTGGGCGATCAGCGCGGAGGCCTGCCCCACCCGTTCGCTGTGCCCGCGGGTGTACCGGTCCTTGATGTCGACGGCCTGCACGAGCGCGCGGATCGTCGCCTGGTGGGCGGCGCGCTCGCGGTGGTACTGGGCGAAGACCCAGCAGGAGATGTACATGGGCAGCAGGACGAAGAGCGCGGCGACCGGCCCGTACGTGCTCCGCCAGAGCACCGCCATCATCAGCCCGGCGAGGCCGTGCACGGCGTGCGGGGCGAGCGTCCGGCCGAGGAGCCCCTGCCAGGCGGTGCGGGGCGGGATCCGGTCGGCGGCGATCCTGACCCCGCCGTCGAGGGCGGTCAGGACCAGGCAGAAGGTGAGCGCGGAGGCGGCCGCCGGGAGCAGGGCGTACGGGAAGTCGGGGGCGTCCGGCCCCCTGCCGAGCGCCTCGCGGCTGCCCAGGGCCCCGGCGACGTACGCGGCGGCCGAGACGGAGATCAGGAGCTGGGCCGTCCGCCAGGCCCGGCGCACCCCGGCGGGCCGCTGCTCCACCCGGGCGAGCAGGGCGCCGGGCAGCGCGGTGAGCGCGGCGGCGGAGGGCGGCAGGAGGAGGGCCGAGGCGAGCAGGACCGGGAAGAAGGAGCCGGCGCCCATGGGCACCGAGCCGCCGAGCACCCGGCCGAGGAGCCGGCAGCGCGCGGGGAGCTCGCAGAGCGCGTACAGGGCGGCGAGCAGCGCGACGGCGCCCCACGCGGTGTGCGCGCCGGGGCGCAGCGCCGGGAGCGCGCACGCGGCGGCGGCGAGAAGGGCCACGCCGATGTACACACGTGCCGCTCGCGGAATCGCCTTCACGCCCATCACGCCAGTCACGCTAGCGAGTTGGGGGCGGTGCGCGGGCGGCCCCCGGCCGATTCGCACCATCGGGTGATACAAGCTGATGTATGCGTGAGGGCCGCCGCGATGCGTTCGCGGCGGCCCTCGTCACACGAAGGGGATCTACTCCTGGGCGGTGGCCGTGATGTCCTTCTCGGGCACCAGCTCGCCGGAGCGGATCAGGTCGATCCGGCCCATCACCTTGGCCCGCAGGTCGGTGGGCACGTCGTCACTGCCGCAGCAGCGCTTGACGAGCTTCTTCACCGCCTGTTCCAGGCCGTACTTCTCCAGGCACGGGGAGCACTCCTCGAAGTGGACCTCGAACTTGGTGCAGTCACTGTCGGGCATCTCTCTGTCGAGAAACTCGTAGAGGTGGTCCAGGACCTCCGAGCAGTCCGTCTCATGCGGCTCTCCGCAGCTCATGAGCCCGAGCCTTTCCGATCGTTCGACGACTCTCCGGCGCCCGCGGGCACGAGCCCGCGGTCGCGGGCGTAGTCCTCGAGCATGCCGCGCAACTGGCGGCGTCCCCGGTGCAGTCGGGACATGACGGTACCGATGGGTGTCCCCATGATGTCCGCGATCTCCTTGTACGCAAAGCCCTCTACATCGGCGAGATAGACGGCGATGCGGAATTCCTCGGGGATCGCCTGCAGCGCTTCCTTGACGTCCGAGTCCGGCAGGTGGTCGAGCGCCTGCGACTCGGCGGACCGCAGTCCGGTCGACATGTGCGACTCGGCGCGGGCGAGCTGCCAGTCCTCGATCTCCTCGGCGGCGCTGCGCTGGGGCTCACGCTGCTTCTTGCGGTACGAGTTGATGAAGGTGTTGGTCAGGATGCGGTACAGCCAGGCCTTCAGGTTCGTACCCTCGCGGAACTGGTGGAACGATCCGTACGCCTTGGCGTACGTCTCCTGGACCAGGTCCTCGGCGTCTGCGGGGTTGCGCGTCATGCGCAGGGCGGCGGAGTACATCTGGTCGAGGTAGCCGAGGGCGTCCCGCTCGAAGCGCGCGTTGCGCTCCGCGGTCGTCTCCTCCGGGCCGTCGTCGGTCCCTGTGTCGGTCCCAGTGACCGGACCCACCTCCTCCAGCGCTGCGGCGAATCCGAAGGCGGACCCGCTCGTTTCGGAGGATAGACGAGGAACCGCTCCGCCCGCCGCCCGAATAGGGGCGGTCTTGGGAGCGGGCAGGACCGTCCAGTCGAGGTCAGCGGCCTGCGCGCGCTCGGGGCAGATGGTCGAACCCATGCGACGGACTCCCTCTTCCTTGCTCTCACACCGACATGGGTCACAACCGTGGGCACGTGCCGGGCATTCCCGGGCTCACCCCCGAATCGACGAGACCCACGAGCCGACACCCCGCACGATCCGATCAAGGGTCTCGTCGGGCGTGACGGGCGCACGCTTGGCAACGGCGAAGCCGTGATCCCCATAGGGCACGTCAACCATCCGATACGCCCCTTCGGGGAACTCCTCGGGCTTCCCGAAGGAGTCGTTGCCGCCCTGGACGACGAGGGTGGGCAGCCCGGTCCCGAGGAGTTCGTCGGCCCGGGACTTCTCGGGCTTGCCGGGCGGATGCAGCGGAAAACTCAACGCGAGCACGGCGAGGGCACCCAGCTCCTTCCCGGTCCGACAAGCAACCCGAGCCCCGGCGGACCGCCCCCCGGCGATCACGGGCAGCCCGGGCGCGACAAGGGCGGGCCAAACCCCCCGCCACCCCACATCAAGCGTCTTGGGCGCAGGCGCCACCTTCTTCCCGGCCACCCGCCAAGGCTGCTCGACCAGCGCGACGGTCACCCCTTGGGCGGGCAGCTCCGCGGCGATCGCCTGAAGATCCCGAGCCTCGATCCCACCCCCGGCCCCATGGGATAGCGCGAGCACGACCCAGGCCTTCTCCCCGACGAACCAGGTGACCCGCGCGTCCCCGACCTCGGTCCCCACCATCTCGCTACGACTCATAGGCCCATGGTGCCGCTCCTCGCCGACAGCGCGTGCCTGCCGCGCTCGGCTCGGGGCGAAGCCGCACCGTCAGAACAGCGTGCCCACCTCCGGGCCCTCCAGTTCCGTCAGGAGGTCCGGGCCGTTGTTGCGGACGTTGCTGACCGCCGTCGCGACCGGGTACGCCCGCATCAGGCCCTCCGGGGGTGCCGCGAGGAGGTCCTGGAGTTCGTCCAGGTCCGTGCGGTGCGGGTCGAGCCACGCGTCCCAGCGGTCCGGGGTCAGCATCAGCGGCATGCGCGGGTGGATCTCCGCGAGCGAGCCGGGGCCCTCCGCGGGCGCCACGCCCAGCGGGCCCGCCTCCGCCTCCGTCGTGATGACCGAGCACGTCACCCACCACGCCAGCGGATCCCCGTCCGCCACGGTCCGGTCCCGCCAGAACTCGTAAAGACCCGCCATGGCGAAGACCGACCCGTCCGCCGGCGTCACGAAGTACGGCTGCTTCCGAGGCCGCTTCTTCTTCCCCTCGACCTCCAGGTCCCGCTCCCCCGACCCGGTGACCCACTCGTAGTAGCCGTCCGCCGGCAGGATGCACCGCCGCGCCGCGAAGGCCTTCTTGAAGGACGGCTTCTCCGCCAGCGTCTCCGCCCGCGCGTTGATCATCCGGGCCGCCCCCTCCGGCGACTTCGACCAGGACGGCACGAGCCCCCACTTCAGTGCCCGCATCTGGCGAACCGGCCGCCGCGATTCCGCGTCTTTCAGAGGACGCTCCAGAACCGCGTAGACCTCCTTCGTCGGAGCCACGTTCCAGTCCGGAGCGAGGGTCTCCTCGGGCTCCCACTTCTCGACTCCGAAGACGCCCACCAAGTCCTGAGGCGCCCGACTCGCTGCATACCGTCCGCACATACGTGCCACACTGCCACGATCCCCGACGACGCCGAGGAGCCAGTCCGAAAAATGAACGAAGTCCTCGGCACCCAGCCCGCCCCTGAGGAATGGCTGGTCATCGCCACCGCGATAGCCGCCCTCATCGTCACCGTGCCCCGCGCGATATGGCGGCTCTCCCGCAACGCCATCACCATCGCCCACGAAGGTGGCCACGGCCTCATCGCCCTCGTCACCGGGCGCCGCCTGCAGTCCATCCGGCTCCACTCGGACACCAGCGGTCTCACCGTCTCGCGCGGTCGCCCCACCGGCCTCGGCATGATCCTCACCGCCGCCGCCGGCTACACCGCCGCCCCGCTGCTCGGCCTCGGCGGCGCCTGGCTGCTCGCCGACCACCGGACCACGCTCCTGCTCTGGCTCGCGACCGCGCTCCTCCTCGCCATGCTGCTGATGGTCCGGAACCTGTACGGGATCTTCACCGTTCTCCTCACGGGCGCCGCCTTCCTCCTCGTCTCCTGGCTCACCGGCCCTGACGTGCAGTCGGCGTTCGCGTACGCCGTCGTCTGGTTCCTGCTCGTCGGCGGGGTGCGCCCGGTCTTCGAGCTGCAGAGCAAGCGGCGGCACGGCGGTGCGCCGGACTCGGACGCCGACCAGCTCGCCCGGCTCACCCATGTCCCCCCGGCGCTCTGGCTCTTCTTCTTCCACGCGGTGTCGATCTGCTCCCTGATCGGCGGAGGCCGCTGGCTGCTCGGGCTGTAGCCGCCGCGTGCCCCACTAAAGTGAGGGCATGACCGAAACCTCCTCGCACGCCGACCTGCACACCGACCCCTGGCCCGCGCCCCATGCCAGCGGTGCCGTCGACGCGACCGTCACCGTGCCCGGATCGAAGTCGGTCACCAACCGCGGTCTGGTCCTCGCCGCGCTCGCCGCCGAGCCCGGCTGGCTGCGCCGCCCGCTGCGCTCCCGCGACACGCTCCTGATGGCGGAGGCCCTGCGCACGCTGGGCGTCAAGATCGAGGAGGGCGTCGGCCCGGACGGTACGGGCGAGGCCTGGCGGATCATCCCGGCCGGGCTGCGCGGCCCGGCGACCGTGGACGTCGGCAACGCCGGTACGGTCATGCGCTTCCTGCCCCCGGTCGCGGCCCTCGCCGACGGCCCGGTCCGCTTCGACGGCGACGCCCGCTCCCACGAGCGCCCGCTGCACGGTGTGATCGACGCCCTGCGCGCGCTCGGCGCCCGGATCGACGACGACGGCCGCGGCGCGCTGCCGATGACCGTGCACGGCGGCGGGGCGCTCGACGGCGGCCCGGTGGAGATCGACGCCTCCTCGTCCTCCCAGTTCGTCAGCGCGCTGCTGCTCTCCGCGCCCCGCTTCAACCAGGGGGTGGAGGTACGTCACGTGGGCGCGAAGCTCCCCTCCATGCCGCACATCCGGATGACCGTCGACATGCTCCGCGGCGTCGGCGCCCAGGTCGACGAGCCGGAGACCGGCGGCGAGCCGAACGTCTGGCGGGTCTCCCCGTCCGCGCTGCTCGGCCGCGACCTGACCGTCGAGCCCGACCTCTCGAACGCCCAGCCGTTCCTGGCCGCGGCCCTGGTCACCGGCGGCCGGGTGACCGTCCCCGACTGGCCGGCCAGGACCACCCAGCCCGGTGACGCGCTGCGGGAGATCTTCACCGAGATGGGTGGCTCCTGCGAGCTGACCGAGGCCGGTCTCACCTTCACCGGCACCGGCCGGATCCACGGCATCGACGTGGACCTGAGCGAGGTCGGCGAGCTGACCCCCGGCATCGCGGCGGTCGCGGCGCTCGCCGACTCCCCGTCCACGCTCCGCGGAGTCGCCCATCTGCGCCTGCACGAGACGGACCGCCTCGCCGCCCTGACCAAGGAGATCAACGAGCTCGGCGGCGACGTCACCGAGACCGAGGACGGGCTCGTCATCCGCCCGCGCCCGCTGCACGGCGGCGTCTTCCACACGTACCACGACCACCGGATGGCGACGGCGGGCGCGATCATCGGCCTCGCGGTCGAGGGAGTGGAGATCGAGAACGTGGCGACGACGGCCAAGACCTTGCCCGACTTCCCCAGGATGTGGACCGAAATGCTCGGAGCCTGAGCCATGCGGCACTACGGGAAGCGCACCGACGAGGACGACATCCGCCAGCGGCCCAACCGCAAGGGCAACCGTCCCCGTACCAGCATCCGTCCCAAGCACGAGGACGCGGTCGAGGGCATGGTCCTCACCGTGGACCGGGGCCGGCTCACCGTCCTCGTCGACGACCGCGCGGTCCTGGCGATGAAGGCGCGCGAGCTGGGACGCAAGGCCGCCGTCGTCGGCGACCGGGTCTCCCTCGTGGGCGATCTCTCCGGCGAGAAGGACACGCTGGCCCGGATCGTACGGATCGGTGACCGCACCTCCGTGCTCCGCCGTACGGCCGACGACGACGACCCGTACGAGCGGGTGGTGGTCGCCAACGCCGACCAGCTCGCGATCGTCACCGCGCTCGCCGACCCCGAGCCCCGCCCCCGGCTCATCGACCGCTGTCTGGTCGCCGCGTACGACGGCGGGCTCACCCCGCTCCTCGTCCTGACCAAGTCGGACCTGGCCAAGCCCGACGAGCTCCTGGAGATGTACGGCGCGCTCGGTGTCCCGTACGTGGTGACCACGCGCGACGAGTTCGTGGACGGGGTCGCCGCCGAGCGGGTCCACGAGCACCTCAAGGGGCGTACGACCGCGTTCGTCGGGCACTCCGGAGTCGGCAAGACGACGCTGGTCAACGCGCTGGTCCCGGAGGACAGGCGGCGGACCACGGGCCATGTCAACGCGGTCACCGGGCGCGGCCGGCACACCACCACATCGGCGCTCGCGCTCCCGCTCAACGACAAGGAGGGCGGCTGGGTGATCGACACTCCCGGCGTGCGCTCCTTCGGCCTCCACCACGTCGACCCGTCCCGGGTGATCCTCGCCTTCCCCGATCTGGTCCCCGGTACGGAGAACTGTCCGCGGGCCTGCAGCCACGACGAGCCGGACTGCGCGCTGGACACGTGGGTGGCCGAGGGGCACGCCGATCCGGCCCGGCTGTATTCGCTGCGGCGGCTGCTCGCCACGCGGGAGCGACGCGAAGGCGACTGAGTCGCGCACGTTTGCGGCTCGCAGGAGTTGGTAAGTGCATAATCGCACCAAGTGCGACGAAGCAGTCACCGACGGCGTGGGAGGCACTGACGATGGCGTGGCTGCTGGTGGTGGTCGCGGGAATCCTGGAGACGGGGTTCGCGGTCTGCCTCAAGCTCTCGCACGGATTCACCCGCCTGTGGCCCACCGTCGCCTTCGCCTGTTTCGCCCTCGGCAGCTTCGGACTCCTGACGCTCGCCCTGCGCAAGCTGGACGTGGGCCCCGCGTACGCGGTGTGGACCGGCATCGGCGCGGCCGGGACGGCGATCTACGGAATGATCTTCCTCGGCGACGTGGTGTCCACGCTGAAGATCGTGTCGATCACGCTGGTCATCGTCGGGGTCGTCGGGCTCCAGCTCTCCGGCTCCGCCCACTGACCGTCCTGCGGCCCCACGATGGGGGCGGGGGCGACGACGTACGAGAGGGCGAGCCGCAGGACGACCTCGCAGGACCGCCGTACGTCCTCCCCCTGGTCGCCGCGCAGCGCCGTCACCGCCCGGTCGCGGGCGAGCCCGAGCAGGTCGGCGGGGGACGGCACGCCCGCGTCGGCGCGGCGCTGGGCGGGGACGGCGGAGGCGCGGGCTCCGGCTCTCGCGGGGCGGGGCACGGGGAGCCGCTCGCCCCAGCAGCCGGTGAGCAGGGCCCGCAGGACGGGGCGCGTGAAGGCCTCGGAGACGGTCCACTCGGCGACGGCGGCCAGGTTCCGCCGGGGCGGGGCCGGCGCGGCGACGACCCGCTCGACGCCCTGGAGGTACGCGTCGGCCTCGCGCCGTACGAGCGCCCTGGCCATGCCCTCCTTGGAGCCGAACTCGTTGTACAGGGTCTGCCGGGAGACGCCGGCGGCGGAGGCGACGTCCACCATCCGGACCGCGGACCAGGGCAGCCCCGTGAGTGCCGCGTGGGCGGCGTTCAACAGGGCCTCACGGGCAGTCGGCATCGTCGCCTCCACGCCAGAACGGTTCTGCGCTCAGAGTTGACGGGTGGCCACGCACTGTCAAGGCCTCCCGTAGGGCCACGCACCTTCGAGGGATAGAGTTTCGACCATGGCCGATTACCACGATGATCTGCGTCTCGCCCATGTCCTCGCGGATGCCGCCGACGCGGCCACGATGGACCGGTTCAAGGCGCTCGACCTGAAGGTCGAGACCAAGCCGGACATGACGCCGGTGAGCGAGGCGGACAAGGCCGCCGAGGAGCTGATCCGGGCCCAGCTGCAGCGGGCGCGGCCGCGCGACGCGATCCTCGGTGAGGAGTACGGCGTGGAGGGCACGGGCCCGCGCCGCTGGGTGATCGACCCGATCGACGGCACCAAGAACTACGTGCGGGGCGTACCCGTCTGGGCGACGCTGATCGCGCTGATGGAGGCCGGCGACACCGGTTTCCAGCCGGTGGTGGGCGTGGTCTCGGCGCCCGCGCTCGGCCGCCGCTGGTGGGCGGCGAAGGGGGCCGGCGCGTTCACGGGCCGCAGCCTGACGTCGGCGACGCGGATCCAGGTCTCGAAGGTCTCGGAGCTCGCCGACGCCTCGTTCGCGTACTCCTCGCTGAGCGGCTGGGAGGAGCGGGGCCGCCTCGACGGCTTCCTCGACCTCACGCGCGCGTGCTGGCGGACGCGGGCGTACGGCGACTTCTGGCCGTACATGATGGTCGCCGAGGGCTCGGTGGACTTCTGCGCCGAGCCGGAGCTGTCGCTCTGGGACATGGCGGCGACGGCGATCGTGGTCCAGGAGGCGGGCGGCACCTTCACCGGCCTCGACGGCCGGCACGGCCCGCACAGCGGCAACGCGGCGGCCTCGAACGGCCTGCTCCACGGCGAACTCCTGAGCTACCTGAACCAGGAGAGCTGAGCCGCACCGAGCGGACGGTGCCTGACGCGGCGCACCCTTGTCAGGTGCGCCTCGCGCGCCCCCTTGTCGGCCCCACCCCCCGATGTCACTCTGAGAGTCCCCCCACTTGTGAACTTGTGAAACCGTTCTCGTTGAAGGCGTGAACGGTTCACGAAGGAGGTGGCTCCTTTCATGCTCGTCCGTGACGCCATGAGCACGGTGGTCCTCACCATCGGTCCCGCCCACACCCTCCGCCAGGCCGCCCGGCTGATGTCGGCGCGCCGCGTCGGCGCGGCCGTCGTCCACGACACCGACGCCGGCGGGTTCGGCATCCTCACCGAGCGCGACATCCTCAACTCGATCGGCGCCGACCAGAACCCCGACCACGAGACCGCGAGTTCGCACACCACCACCGACGTCGTCTTCGCCGCCCCCACCTGGACCCTGGAGGAGGCGGCCGCGGCCATGACGCACGGCGGCTTCCGCCATCTCGTCGTGCTCGACGCCCACGGCCCCGTCGGGATCGTCTCCGTACGGGACATCATCCGCTGCTGGACCCCCGCGCACCGCCACGCGACCACCATGGCGAGCTGATACACCGGAGCGGGCCGGCCCTCCGTACGGATGTACGGAGAGTCCGGCCCGCTCCTTCTCTACGGCAAGCGCCCTCAGCCGCGCAGGGCCTGGACCGCGGCATCGAGCCGCTTGCCGAAGTCGCCGTCCGCCTTGCGGAAGTTGTCGATCGCCCGCTCGGCGATGTCGTCGCGCGACACCTTGGCGATGAAGCCCGCCAGGTTCTCCACCAGACGGCCCTTCTCGTCCTCCGCCATCAGCCGGTAGAGGTTGCCCGCCTGCACGAAGTCGTCGTCCTCGGCGTGCGAGGGCGCCGCGTGGTTGCCCGTACCGCCGGTGACGGCGCTCGGCTGCCAGAGCGGGCGGTCGGCCTGGAACGGGCCGCCGAAGCTGTTCGGCTCGTAGTTCTTCGCGCCCTTGTGGCGGCCGTCGTAGAGGAAGCCGTCACGGGAGTTCGTCCGCGCCTCGGTGGCGTGCGGGCGGTTCACCGGCAGGTGGTCGGCGTTGATGCCGACGCGGTAGCGGTGGGCGTCGCCGTACGCGAAGAGGCGGCCCTGGAGCATCTTGTCCGGGGACGGGCCGATGCCGGGCACGAAGTGCGCCGGGCTGAAGATCGACTGCTCGACCTCGGCGAAGACGTTCTCCGGGTTGCGGTTGAGCTCCAGCTTCCCGATCTCGATCGGCGGGTAGTCCTCGTGCGGCCACACCTTGGTGAGGTCGAACGGGTTGAAGCGGTAGGTCGCCGCGTCGGCCGCCGGCATGATCTGGACCTGCACGGTCCAGGTCGGGAAGTCGCCGCGCTCGATGGACTCGCGCAGATCGCGCTGGTGGCTGTCCGGGTCCTCACCGGCGAGCTTGTTGGCCTCGGCCTGGGTGAGGTTCTTGATCCCCTGGTCGGTCTTGAAGTGGTACTTCACCCAGAAGACCTCGCCGGCCTCGTTGTTCCACTGGAACGTGTGCGAGCCGTAGCCGTTCATGTGGCGGTACGAGGCGGGGATGCCGCGGTCGCCGAAGAGCCAGGTCACCTGGTGCGTCGACTCGGGGCTGAGCCCCCAGAAGTCCCACACGTTGTCGGGCTCCTGGGAGCCGGTGTACGGGTCGCGCTTCTGGGTGTGGATGAAGTCCGGGAACTTGATGGCGTCCTTGATGAAGAACACCGGGGTGTTGTTGCCGACGAGGTCGTAGTTGCCCTCCTCGGTGTAGAACTTCAGCGCCCAGCCGCGGGGGTCGCGCACCGCGTCGGCCGCGCCGAGGTTGCCCGCGACGGTGGAGAAGCGCAGGAACGTCTCGGTCTCCTTGCCGACCTCGGAGAGGAAGTTCGCGCGGGTGTACTTCGTGACGTCCGCGGTCACCGTGAAGGTGCCGTAGGCACCGGCACCGCGCGCGTGGACCACGCGCTCCGGGATGCGCTCGCGGTTGAAGTGGGCGAGCTTCTCCAGAAGCAGCTGGTCCTGGACGAGCACCGGTCCGCCGACGCCGGCCGTCTCGCTGTTCTGGTTGTCGGCGACCGGCGCGCCGGCCTCCGTGGTGAGCGGTCCCTGCGTCGTCACGTGCGCCTCCTGCGTTGCTTGTGCCGTAAGCCCTGTCCATGGCCTGTCCTGCGCTCCCGACCCTACAATAGACAATGTCTAAGTCAAGGCCTGATCCAAAGTCACACCCATTCGGGACCTTGGTCCCGTCGCTGTTAATCTGGTCCTTATGAGTGACCTTTTGGAACGACTGCGCGGCCGCGGCTGGCGAATGACCGCGCAGCGGCGCGTCGTGGCCGAGGTGCTCGACGGAGACCATGTCCACCTGACCGCGGACGAGGTCCACGCCCGCGCGGTGGAGCGACTGCCGGAGATCTCCCGGGCGACGGTGTACAACACGCTGGGCGAGATGGTCACGCTCGGTGAGGTGATGGAGGTCGCGACGGACGGCCGCGCCAAGCGGTACGACCCGAACGCGCACCGCCCGCACCAGCACCTGGTCTGCGCCCGCTGCGGCGCGATCCGTGACGTGCACCCGGCCGGAAACCCGCTGTCGGACCTCCCGGACTCGGAGCGCTTCGGCTTCTCGATCTCGGGTGTCGAGGTCACGTACCGGGGCATCTGCCCGAACTGCGCGGCCACCGCCTGACCCGGCGACGTACGACGGAAGCCCGGAAGGCCCCCACTGCGGTGGGGGCTTTTTCGCTGTGTCGCGCCGCGCGAACGACGAAGGCCCGGATCCAGTGACTGGATCCGGGCCTTCGTTGCTACTGAGTAGCGGGGACAGGATTTGAACCTGCGACCTCTGGGTTATGAGCCCAGCGAGCTACCGAGCTGCTCCACCCCGCGTCGGTGAACCCAACCTTACGGGACCCCCTCCACCAGCGCAAATCCCTTAAGCGGTGAGCTCCTGGTGCAGCGCCTCGCTCAGTCGGGCCGCGCGCTCGGCCACCTCCGCCGGGCCCAGCTCCACGGCCCGCGCGCACCAGCGCCGCCCCTCGGTCAGCTCGCCTCGGCGGGCCGCGAGCAGCGCGAGCCGCAGCGCGGCGCGGCCGTGTCCGGCGCGGGCGGCACGGGTCCACCAGAGGGCGGCCTCGCGCTCGCTGCCCTCGCGGGCCAGGAGCAGGCCGAGGTTGAACGCGCCGTTACGGCTGCCGGCCTCGGCGGCCTCGCGGTACCAGTGGGCCGCCTCCGCCAGGTCGCCGCGCGCGGCGGCCAGCATGCCGACCCGCACCTGGGCGCGCCGGTGGCCCTGCTGGGCGGCGCGCTCGTACCACTCCTCGCACTCGGTCTTCTCCTCGCGCGAGGCGCCGAGCGCCGGCGGACCGGGCTCGGGGCGGCGCGCGTCGAGGACGCTCGCGAGCCGGAACGCGGCCTCGGCGCTGCCGCCGCCCGCCGCGCACCGCAGGTGGCGCTCGGCGGCCTGCTCGTCGCCGTCGCGGAGGCTGGCGATGCCGACCTGGAGGGCGGCCTCGGTGTGCCCGGCCGCCGCCGCGCGCTCGTACCAGGTCAGGGCGGAGCGGTCGTCGTCGCGACCCGCGTAGAGGATGCCGAGGTTGAAGGCGGCGTCGACGCTGCCGGCCTCGGCGGCCTTGGAGAACCAGGGCTCGGCGCCGTTCGCGTCGCCGGCCTGGAGCAGCAGGACGGCGAGCGCGTTGGCGGCCTCGCGGTGCCCGGCGTAGGCGGCGCGGCGGTACCACTGCTCGGCCTGCTGGTTGCGGTTCTGGGCGGCGCAGAGCAGCCCGAGGTTGTAGGCACCGTTGACGTCGCCCGCGTCCATGGCGGCGCGGTACCAGCGCTCGGCGGTCTGCTGCTCGCCGCGGGCGGCGTGCAGGGCGCCGAGCGCGTTGGCGGCGTTGCCGTCGCCGTCCTGGGCGGCCCGCAGCCACCACACGGCGGCGCTCTCCTCGTCCCCGGCGTCGCGCAGCAGGAAGCCGAGCGCGCAGGCGGCCTTGGCCTCACCCTCCTTGGCCGAGCTCAGGTACCAGCGGCCGGCCTCCTTGAGCTCGCCGCGCTTCTCCAGGATCGCGCCGAGGTGCAGCGCGGCCCGCCGGTGACCGCGCGCGGCGGCCTGCCGGAACCACTGCTCGGCCTCGGTGAGCTCGCCGTCGGGCGGAGCGGAGGGCCCGGAGCCCACGCTGATGCCCGCACCCGCGCTCACGCCCGCGCCGGTGCCCGTGCTCGCGCCCAGGGCGCCGTCACGGCCCGGGGCGCGGGTCGTCTCGGTCGCGCGCCGCTCCAGGGCCAGGGCGAGGCGGTACGCGGCCTCACGGTGCCCCTGCTCGGCGGCGGCGCGCAGCCAGCGCTCCGCGCCGACGTCGCTGCGGTGCTCCAGGAGGTCGGCGAGGGCGTACGCGCCCAGGGCGTGGCCCTGCTCGGCGGACTGGCGCAGCCAGTACTCGGCGGCGGGCTCGTCGCCGCGCTCGCGGTGGTGGCGGCCGAGGGCGTGGGCGGCGGGCGCGGAGCCCGCGACGGCGGCCACCCGCCACCAGCCGGCGGCCTCGTCCGCGTACCCCCGCTGGTGCAGCAGGACGCCCAGGTTGTTGGCGGCGGCGCGGTCGCCCTCGGCGGTGGCGCCGCGCAGGTACGGCTCGGCGCCGTCGAGGTCGCCCCGGCGCAGCAGCAGCGCGCCGAGCACGCTCATGGACGCGGCGTCGCCGTTCTCGGCGGCGCGCCGGTGACGTGCCTCGGTCTCGGTCTCCGTCTCGCTCTCGGCGGTGGTGGTGTCGACTGCCACATCGACGGCCTCGGCGGCCTCGATGATGTCGTCCGCGGCACGTCGGGCGTGCCGCTGCACAAACCGCCCTGTCTCCAACAGAGTTGCCCTGTCCCCCATAAAAACCATCGTCGCACCACCCGCAACGCGCGTACACCTGGTATACCGCAGCCAGTGAGGTCACTTCAGCGTTTTGTCGACATGCCCACAGAGAGATAAGTCAAACACGTCTCACCCCAACTCGCCCCCTCCCTACCGGTCTTCGGGGCGTCGCGCGGCCGCGCGGAACAACGACAAGGGCCCGGATCCTGAAGGATCCGGGCCCTTGTCTGCAGTAGCGGGGACAGGATTTGAACCTGCGACCTCTGGGTTATGAGCCCAGCGAGCTACCGAGCTGCTCCACCCCGCGTCGTTGTTCCGTAAAGGTATCACGGCGCGGGGTGGGCTCCGACCAGTGCGGTCAGCCGCTCGGTGGGCTCGTCGGCGGTGCCGACGGCGTCCCGCTCGGGGACGGCGTCGCGGAGGGCGACGGCTTCGCGCCCTGCGCGGGCGTCGGCGTCAGCTTCGCGCCGGCGTCCGCCGCCCGCTGGAGGGCGTCCTGCAGGTCCTCCTGGGCCTTGCCGTAGGCGGTCCAGTCGCCCTTTTGCAGCGCCGCCTCACCGTCGTCCATCGCCTTCTGGGCGTCCGCGATGGCCTGCTTCAGCGCGGCGTCGTTCGTCGCCGGTGTCGTCGGCGTCGTCGGCGGCTTGGTGCCCGGCTGCTCCGGCTGCGGCGGTGTGGTGCCCTCCACGCCGAAGACGGCGTTCAGCGCGTCGGTGAGGTTGTCCTTGAACACGGTGGTGTCCTTGGTCGTGTCACCTGCCGGCTGGTCCGCGTCGACGTACGACACGGCGACCTTCTTCAGCAGCGGGTAGAGCGCGTTGCGACCCTGGGCGTAGACCGGCTCGACGTAGAGGAAGCCGCCGTCGAGCGGGACCGTGAGCAGGTTTCCGTACTGGATGTCGGAGTCCGCGCCCTTCATGTCCCGGACGAACTGGGCCACGTCCGGGAGGCCGTTGAGCTTGCTCTGCACCTGCGCGGGACCGGGGACGTCGGAGGTCACGCGCAGCAGCTCTATCCGCCCGTAGTCCTTGCTCTTGGCGTCGGCGTCGACCGCCATGAAGCCGCCCAGGTTGGGCCGCCCGTTCGGGGTGAACGTCGTCGTCAGCGAGAACCGCTGCTGGTCGTCCCCGGGCATCTTCAGGCTCAGGTAGTACGGCGGAACCGCGTTGCCGTCCTTGTTGGTCGGGTCGTCCGGCACCTGCCAGGCGTCCGAACCGCTGTAGAACTGCGCCGGGTTGGTGACGTGGTACCGGGTGAGCAGCTCGCGCTGGACCTTGAACATGTCCTGCGGGTACCGCAGGTGCTGCATGAGGCTGTCCTTGATCGCCTCGCGCGGCTCCACGGTGTCCGGGAACGCCTTCATCCAGGTCTTGAGGACCGGGTCCTCGGTGTCCCACTCGTAGAGCTTCACCGTGCCGTCGTAGGCGTCGACGGTGGCCTTCACCGAGTTGCGGATGTAGTTGACCTGGTTCTGCTGGGCGACCACCGTGCGCTGCTGGTTGCCGACCGTCAGCGCGTCGGCCGTGGTCTCACCGAGCGTCGTACGCGAGGCGTACGGGTACCCGTTGGTGGTCGTGTACGCGTCGACGATCCACTGGATCTTGCCGTCGACGACCGCCGGGTAGGCGTCGCCGTCGATGGTCAGCCAGGGTGCGACCGCCTCGACGCGCTCCTTGGGCGTGCGGTTGTAGAGGATCCGCGAGCCCTCGCCGATGGCTCCCGAGTAGAGGATCTGCGGCTCGCTGAACGCCACCGCGTAGGCGGCGCGGTTGAAGGTGTTGGAGAGGTTGACCCCGCTCTTGCCCTGGTAGCTGGTGGTCTTCTCGCCGTTGTCCTCGTAGTCGAGTTCCTTCTGCGGACCGCCGACGATCGAGTACTGGTCGGTCTTCTCGCCGTAGTAGATCCGCTGCTGGTACGGGCCGAGCTGGCCCGTGGTCGGCAGTCCGGCCTCGGTGAAGATCGGCGAGCCGTTGGCGTCCGTCTGCGTGCCCGTGGCCATGATCGCGCCATAGCCGTGGGTGTACGTGAAGTGGTCGTTGATCCAGTTCCGCTTCGGGATGCCCTTGATGTTGAGCTCACGCAGGCCGACGACGGTGTCCTGGCCCTTGTAGCGGTCGACATCGAGGGTGGTCGGGAACTGGTAGTACTTCCGCTTCTGCTCCAGCTGCTGGAACGTCGGCGACACGATGTTCGGGTCGAGCAGCCGGTACTTGGCCGCCGTGTCCGCGTCGGTGCGCAGCGTGTCCTTGTTCTTCGTCGTCGACTTTCCGGAGTAGTTCTCCGGCTTGGTCGAGTCGATGGCGTACGCCTTGCGGGTCGCGTCGATGTTCTTCTGGATGTAGGGCGCTTCCTTGGCCTGCTCGTTCGGCTGGACCTGGAACTTCTGCACGATGGCCGGGTACAGGCCGCCGATCAGGATCGCCGACAGGACCATGAGGCCGAAGCCGATCACCGGCAGCTGCCAGGTGCGGCGCCAGAGCGTCGCGAAGAAGAGCACGGCGCAGATGACGGCGATGCAGAACAGGATCGTCTTCGCCGGCAGATAGGCGTTGGCGTCGACGTACCGCAGACCCGTCCAGTTCCCGGCCGCCTTGAAGTCGCTGGACTTCACGGCGAGGCCGTACCGGTCGAGCCAGTACGCCACGGCCTTCAGGGAGACGAAGACGCCGAGGAGCACCGAGAGGTGTCCCGTCGCGGCGGCGGTGGCGCGGGCGCCGGGGCTGGTGACGCGCAGTCCGCCGTACAGGTAGTGCGTGAGGGCGGCGGCGATCAGCGACAGGATCGTGGCGGCGAAGCCGAAGGCGAGCAGGAAGCGGTACCAGGGCAGGTCGAAGGCGTAGAAGGACACGTCCAGCTGGAACTGGGGGTCCTCCTGGCCGAACGACACGCCGTTGACCCACATGAGCCAGGTCCGCCACTGACCGGAGGCCGAGGCGCCCGCGATGAGGCCCACGAGGGCGGTGATCGCGAGGAGCACCCACTTCTTGTACGGCGCGAGACCCATCCGGTACCGGTCGAGGCTCTGCTGCTCGAGCGACATCGCGCTCAGCGGCGGCCGGAGCCGGTGCGCGAGCCAGATGTTCAGCCCGACGGCGAGCGCCATCAGCAGACCGAAGACGGCGAAGAGGCCGATCTTGGTCCACAGGGTGGTGGTGAACACCGACGAGTACTGCACCGAGCGGTACCAGAGCCAGTCGGTCCAGAACCCGGCGAACATGACGAAGACCATGGCCAGGACGGCGAGCACGCCCAGGGTCATGAGCAGGGTGCGGGCGCGCCGGGACGGCCGGCCGACTCTGATCCTTGGCCCGGACGGACCTCCGCCGCCTCCGCGGTCCGGCATCTGGAAAGCCAACGTGCGCCCCTCGGGTTGATGCGTCGATAAGCAGGCCCCGCGATCGTAGAGCCCACTGATGCAACTTACTGAGGCTTTACCTAGTTCCCGTCTTCGGGGGCGGAGGAGGCAGGATGTTGTCCATGTCCAACGTTTCCCCCTCCGGCACCCCCATGGCCGCGAGCCCCCTCACCCGCGCGGTGCTCGAGATCGACGAGTACGCCTCCGGTCTCGGCTGGGACCGGCCGGCCCGGCTCTTCGCCCTGGTCGACACCGCCCGCCTGCGTGCCCAGGAGCCGGGGCTCGCCTCCCAGCTCGGCCTCGAAGGCGACGAGGCGGCCGCCTACACCCCCATCGAGCAGGACGAACTTCCGAAGGGGAAGCCCCTCGACGAGTTCCTCGGCACCATCGCCTGGCCCGACGCGGTGGCCGGCTGCGCGCTGACCGTGGAGCGGCTGATGCTCCCGCCGTCGGCCGAGGCCTCCGTGCCGGAGGGCCTGAGCGAGGCCGCTCTGGCGAAGTGGGTGGCCAGGCACCCCGACCGGCAGGAGGTCCGGATGACCGTGGCCGTGCTCCGTAACGGGGCGCGGGAGGCGGCGATCCGGCTCCGCGAGAAGGACTCGCCGAACGAGGTCCTCACGGGGGCGGACCTGGTCCCGGGCCTCGCCGAGGCCCTGGCGGCGACCTTCGAGTCCTGAGCCGCGTCCGTACGCACGCGAGAGGGGGCGCCCCGGTCCGGTGACCGGGGCGCCCCCTCGTACGCAGGGCTCTGGCTCTAGCTCTTCGAGCAGCTGGGCAGGTTCTTCGTGTCGCCCTTGCGGAGCTTCTCCAGCGACTTCGTCGCGTCGTCGATGGTGTCCACCTTGATCAGGGTGAGGCCGTCGGGGATGTCGGAGGCGGCGGTCTCGCAGTTCTCGGCCGGGGTGAGGAAGTACTCGGCGCCGGCCTTGCGGGCGCCGACGAGCTTCATCTCGATACCGCCGATCGGGCCGACCTTGCCCTTCTCGTCGATCGTTCCGGTGCCGGCGATGAACTTGCCGTCGGTGAGGCTCTCCGGCGTCAGCTTGTCGACGATGCCGAGCGCGAACATCAGTCCGGCGCTGGGGCCGCCGACGTCGGCGAGCTTGATGTCGATCGTGAACGGGAAGACGTGGTCGGTACCGGCCTGGATGCCGACGATCGCCCGGTCGCCCTCCGGGGACTTCACGGTCGTGACGGTGACCTTCTGGGTGGCGGTGGGCTCCTTGCCGGCCTTCTCGGCGGCGGTAGCCTCCTTGGTCGGGACGATCGTGAACTCAACCTTCTCGCCCGGCTTGTGCGTGGTGACCTGCTTGGCGACGTCGCCCGGCTCCTTGACCGGCACGCCGTCCACGGCCTTGATGACGTCCCCGGCGTGCAGCGCGCCCTGGGCGGGGCTGTCCTTGACGACGGAGGCGACGACGACCCGGGTGGTCACCGGGATGCCCAGCTCACCGAGGGCGGCGACCTTGGCGCTCTCCTGGGACTGGCTGAACTCCTCGGCGTTCTCCTGGCTCGACTCCTCCTCCGTCTTGCCGTCCGGGTAGAGGGTCTCCTTGGGGACGACCACG
The DNA here is from genome assembly GCF_040638605.1 of Streptomyces sp. NPDC026092. Lineage (NCBI taxonomy): Bacteria > Bacillati > Actinomycetota > Actinomycetes > Kitasatosporales > Streptomycetaceae > Streptomyces > Streptomyces sp. NPDC026092. Next base: position 190,581 of record NZ_JBEZYN010000011.1, on the reverse strand, counting down.
TTGTCGTGGGCGAGCCAGCCGAAGACCGCCTCGACCGCGTTCATCCGGTAGTCCGCGCTGGTGACGCGGACGGTCGTCATGTTGAGGTGCCCGTCGGTGGGGTACGTCTTGCGACCGGAGATCTGGAGCACGGGCTCACCGCGCGCCTCACCGAGGGTGTTGACCGTCGGACCGGGGCTCATCTCCGCGTACGGGACCGGGACCAGGACGCCCACACAGAGCAGGGTGATCAGGACCAGGGTGGAGGCGAGCATCGTCGCGGTGCGGCGTGGCATGGAACGACAGTACGGGACCGGTCTGTGAGTGCACCCGTGGGGCGGGTCCGTACGAGGCGGCCGGCGAGCGGGACTCAGCCGGAGACGTGGCTACTGCGTACGGCGGACGAGGGTGCGGCCGCCGGAGCCATTTCCGGCGTCACCGGCGTCATCTGCGTCAACTGCGGAGCCAGCTCGCGGGCGGCACCGTCGATGCCGGCGTGGGAGCGCTCCATGGCGTCCCTGAACCGTGCGTAGCCGGCGAGCTCGGCCACGTCTCCGGTGGTCTTGTTCCTCTGGGCCCAGCTTCCCCATATCGCCGCGCCGACGACTGCGAAAAGCGGAATCAGCAACCAAGCGAGCGCTGCCATCCCGACCTCCCATCCCCAATGAGCGACCGCAACCGACCGGAACCGGCCGATCAGCAGACTAACGATCTGCAGCATCAACGCTGCTGCCAGGGGGTCGGTTACGCAAATCGGGCGTTCGACTACACCACGTCGGCGCGGCGCCTTGCTAGCAGGCGCCGACCCACTCCTCGGTGCCGTCGGAGAACCGCTGGTGCTTCCAGATCGGAACCTGGTGCTTGAGGTCGTCGATGAGCTTGCGGCTGGCCTCGAAGGCCTCGCCCCGGTGGGGGCAGGAGACCGCGACGACGACCGCGATGTCGCCGACCTGGAGGTCGCCCACGCGGTGGACGGCGGCCAGGGCGCGGACCGGGTAGTCGGCGACGACCTTCTCGGCGACCTTGCGCAGCTCGTCCAGGGCCGAGGGGTGGGCGGAGTACCCCAGCTCGTCGACGTCCGCGCCGCCGTCGTGGTTGCGCACCGTGCCCACGAAGAGCGTCGTGCCGCCTGCCGCCTCGTCGCCGACGGCCTGGAAGACCTCGTCGAGCGAGAGCGGGGTGTCACGGATCGCCAGCAGCTTGATGGGGTCGGCCGCCGTCTGCTCGCCGGGGTGGTCATGGGTGCGTGCCATACGCCCATGGTGCCGTACCGGACTGACATCGTGGAATAGCGGTTTCGACCGGTGGTCCCGACCCTCCGTAGGAGGGTCCTACAGCTCGCCGGGGGTCCGTGCCGCGAACTCGCGCGCTCCGTGGCGCGAGCGCGCGGGGCTCCGTGCCGCTACATGCCGCGCCGCTTCCGCATCTGGCGGACCAGGGCCGCCGTGCCGAGCAGCGCCACCGTCGCACCGGCCGCTCCCGCCGCCGTCGCGTCCTTGCGGCCGAGCCTGCGGCCCGCGACGGTGTGCCGGCCCTCGACCTCCTCCAGGAGCGCGGCGAGCACCTCCTCGTTCGTCCACTTCGGCCGCCAGCCCGCGTCGTGCAGCCGTCCGACGCTGACCACCCAGGGGTGCATCGTGTACGCGAGGTCCCCGGCCGGGGAGGGCGTGAGCCCGATCCGGTGGAGCCGGGCCGCGGCGCCGAGGGCGACGGCCGAGGGCAGCTCCATGCGCCGGATCCCCGACAGCTCCTCGACCTCTTCCTGCTCCAGCCAGCCCTCGCAGCCGACCGCGAGCTCCCCGTCGACCTTCTCCAGGGCCGCGTACTCAAGGGCGCTGACCAGGTCCTCGACGTGGCAGAACTGCCAGGTGGGGCGGGACCCGGCCACGACGAGCAGCCGGGGCGACTCGAAGTAGCGGGTCAGGGCCGTGTCCGTACCGCCCACCAGGACGGCCGGCCGGACGACGGTGACCTGGAGGCCGGGGTGGGCGCGCGGCGCGCGGCGGCCGAGCCGCTCGATCTCCAGCATGTCGCCGACCCCGGTGGCCTCGGCGGTCGCCCGCAGCTCGGCGTCCTCGGAGAGCGGGATGTCGTTGTCGGGCAGCGCGCCGTAGACCATCGCGGAGGTGCAGAGCACCACCCGGTGCACGCCCGCGGCCGCGGCAGCCGTCAGGACGGTCTGCGCGCCGCGCACGTTGTAGGCCGTTCGGGCGGCGGCGTCCGACTCCAGGTCGAGGTCGACGGCGAGGTGCACGACCACGTCGGCGCCGCGCAGCTTCTCGGCGATGGCCGGGTCGCGGACGTCGAGGATGTGCCACTGCGCCTCGGAGACCTCGCCTCGGCGCTCGTCGATGGCGATGACCTGCTTGATCTCCTCGGACGCGGCGAGGCGCCTGGTCAGCAGGTCACCGACCCCGGAGGCGGCACCGGTGACCGCGACCACGGGGCCGCGCCCGGCGGACCGGGTCGATGGGTTTCGCGCTGCGCGAACCTGAGGATCTGGGGAACTCACCGGGCGTCTCCAGCGGTTGTCTTCAGTACGTACCCGAATGACGCGTACGTACCAGGTGGCGTCCATCCTGCCGCAGGCCACGGCCCGGCGGAGCACCGAGCCCATATCCGGCCCGGATGTCTACGCTGGTGGTGTGGAGTCGGGCATCGAGCCGCGCCAGGAAAGCCGCCGTCGGCAGGAAGCCGGCGGCCCTACGAGCCGAGGAAACCTGTGAGTGACACCCCATTCGGATTCGGCCTTCCGCCGGAGGAGCCGGAGAACGGCGACGAGGGCAAGAAGAAGGACCCCGCCGGAGGTGGCCAGGGGTCCGGTGACCAGGGCGGCGGCAACCCGTTCGGTGCCAATCCGTTCGGCTTCGGCGGACTGCCGGGCATGGGCGGTCCCGGCGGCGCGGACAATCCCTTCGCCGCGATGTTCGGCTCGCTGAACCCCAACGACCTGGGCGCCGCCTTCCAGCAGCTCGGCCAGATGCTCTCGTACGAGGGCGGTCCGGTGAACTGGGACATGGCCAAGCAGATCGCCCGCCAGGTCGTCGCGCAGGGCACCTCCGACGGCGTCAAGGACGCCAGCGTGGGTCCGGCCGAGAAGTCCGCGGTCGAGGAGGCCGTGCGGCTGGCCGACCTGTGGCTGGACGGCGTGACCTCGCTGCCGTCGGGCGCGAGCACGGCCGTGGCGTGGAGCCGCGCGGAGTGGGTCGAGGCGACGCTGCCGGCCTGGCAGCAGCTGGTGGACCCGGTCGCCGAGCGGGTCGGCACGGCCATGGGCGATGTGCTGCCCGAGGAGATGCAGGCCATGGCGGGCCCGCTGATCGGCATGATGCGGTCCATGGGCGGCGCCATGTTCGGCCAGCAGATCGGCCAGGCCGTCGGCGCGCTCGCGGGCGAGGTCGTCGGCTCGACGGACGTCGGTCTGCCGCTCGGCCCGGCCGGCAAGGCGGCGCTGCTGCCGCTGAACATCGAGACCTTCGGCAAGGACCTCGGCGTCCCCAAGGACGAGGTGCGGCTCTACCTGGCCCTGCGGGAGGCCGCCCACCAGCGGCTCTTCGCCCACGTCCCGTGGCTGCGCTCGCACCTGTTCGGCGCGGTCGAGGGGTACGCGCGCGGGATCAAGGTCGACACCTCGAAGCTGGAGGAGGCCGTCGGTCAGCTCGACCCGACGCACCCGGAGCAGCTGCAGGAGGCGCTCCAGCAGGGCATGTTCCAGCCCGAGGACACCCCCGAGCAGAAGGCCGCGCTCGCCCGTCTGGAGACGGCGCTCGCGCTGGTCGAGGGCTGGGTGGACGCGGTGGTCCACGAGGCCGCGAAGTCCCGGCTGACCTCGGCGGACGCGCTGCGTGAGACGCTGCGCCGACGCCGCGCGAGCGGCGGTCCCGCCGAGCAGACCTTCGCCACGCTGATCGGGCTCGAACTGCGTCCGCGCCGGCTGCGCGACGCCTCGCGGCTGTGGGCCTCGCTCACGGACGCGCGCGGTGTCGACGGCCGCGACCACCTGTGGGAGCACCCGGACATGCTGCCGACGGCGTCCGACCTGGACGACCCGGACGGCTTCGTCCACCGCGAGCAGCTGGACTTCTCGGAGCTCGACAAGATGCTGGGCGAGGCGGCCGGTGGCACGAAGCCGGACAGCGACGACGAGGGCGACGGCGAGAAGTGAGCCTGCACGACGACGCGGTCCTCGTACTGAAGGAGTACGAGGACCAGGACGAGCTGCGCGGGCTCTATCTGGACCACCTGGCGGCGCACGCGGACGGCATGTGGAAGGCGTGCGAGGCCGGGCATCTGACGGCCAGCGCGCTGGTGGTGGACCCTGAGCGCGGGCGGGTGCTCCTGACGCTGCACAAGAAGCTCGGCAAGTGGCTGCAGATGGGCGGGCACTGCGAGCCGGGGGACGCCACGCTCGCGGATGCGGCGCTGCGGGAGGCGACGGAGGAGTCCGGGATCCCCGGTCTGACGCTGCTTCCGGGCGGCCCGGTGCGGCTCGACCGGCATCCGATTCCCGCGCCGTGCCACTGGCACCTGGACGTGCAGTACGCGGCGCTCGCGCCGGCCGGCGCGGTGGAGGCGATCAGCGACGAGTCGCTCGACCTGCGCTGGTACAGGTACGACGAGGTGGCGGCGGTGGCCGACACCTCGGTGGTGCGGCTGATGGAGGCCACGCGCGCGCGGCTGTAGACCGGCGCGCGCGAGGACAGCGGTAAGGGGCGGTCGCCTGGGCGACCGCCCCTTACGTATGCCGTCTGGCGTCCGCTCAGTTCCAGGCGTTGTTCTGGTTCTGGGCGTGCGAGCCGTGCTGCCCGGCGCCGAACTGGGCGGCGAGGCCCTGTCCGATGGCGGCGTTCTGCGGCGGCATGACCTCGCTGGGCTGGACCAGGGCGAAGCCCTGCCCGAGGAAGTTGAGCTCCCAGCCCTCGCCGGTGTTGCCGCGCCGGCGGCGGACGCTGGAGTTCGTCGTCTGCGACTGCATCTGCACCCGCAGCCCGGTGGACCAGGCGACGATCGCGTCCGCGTCGACGTTGACGTACTTGTCCGGCGTGACGTGCATCATCAGCGGCTGACCGGAGGTCATCAGGGCGACCTTGCCGCGGCCGGAGATGTTGAGCTGGTACTTGCCGGTGCCGGAGACGCCGTACTGGCTGTCCACGGCGATGACCTCGGTGTGCAGGGTCGAGTCGAGCGCCAGGACGTAGGCGCTGTCGACGGTCAGGCCCTCCTGCTCGACCTCCACGACGTGGACGTACTGGGCGAGGTTGGCGAGGTAGACCGTGCCCTGGCCGGAGCAGCGCATGAGGTCGAGGCCCTCACCGGTGCGGGCCTGGGCGCGGCGCTGGCTGGGCGTCTTGTACTCGCCGTCGAAGTCGAGGAGGCCCTGGTAGGCGACCATGGCGCCCTTGCGGGCGAGGACGTCGTCCGAGCCCGTGAGGGCGACCCGCAGCAACTGCGGGTTCTGGATGACGTACCGTTCCTGGCTCTGCTGCTCGGCGTAGTTGAAAAGCGGGCTCTGCATGGTGTGTTCTCGCTCCCCCTCAGCCCCGGACCCGCAGGCGGTCGGTGCTGTCCTCGCTCGGCTGTACGACGACGATGCCCTGGCCGGAGAAGGCCATCTGGAACGCCTCGCCGCTGCCCCGCCCGATCAGGGACGAGGCCTTGAAGCTGCGCTTGCCCTTGACCTTGAGCGCCGGCGACCAGGCGACGAGCGCGTCGGGGTCGACGTACGTCTCGTCCTCGCCGCGGCCGCAGTCGACGACGATCGGCGTGCCGCGCGAGGTCAGGGCGACCCAGCCGGTGCCGGCGATCTCGACGTTGAACAGGCCCTGGCCGGCGAACTTGGCGAGCCCCTTGACCTTCTCGACGCCCCACTGGAGGTGGGCGTCGAAGGCGAGCAGGTTGGTGCCGTTGACCGAGATCGAGTCGTTCTGGAGGTTGATCACGACGACGTCCGCGCCGTAGTCGGCGAGGTAGAGCAGTCCGTCGCCGGAGCACTTCATGATGGGCGCGCCCTCGCCGGTGATCCACTGCTGGGCGACCTGGCGGGCGGCGGGCGGGTTGGGCTCGTAGGTGACGAAGCCCTCGTAGGAGACCATCGAGCCGGTACGTGCGTACAGGTCCTGGCCGGAGGCCATGGCGACCTTGAGCATCGCGCGGCCGTGGTTCTCCATCCGGGCCGCCATCGGGGTCGGGGCGAAGCCCGCGAGTTGCTGGTTCATTCTTCGGGCTCCCTCAGACCTCGTACGGCTGGACGACGATGAAGTTGCCGGGAGCGCCCCGGAACTGGAGGTTGACGGTCTCTCCGCTGTGTCCCGGGTACGCGTTGCGGCGGAGCCGGACCTGGCTGGAGAGGATCACCTGGGACGCGGACGACCAGGCGACGACCGCGTTGCAGTCGGCGAAGGTGGTCGGCGTGACGGGCAGCACGACCGGGACGCCGTGCGTCTTGACGACGACGGTGCCGGTGCCCTGGAACTGCATCGTGAACAGGGCGCCGCCGGGGATGCCGTGGCCCTCGATCCTCCGTACTTCGTACTGGAGGGACTCGTCGAAGGCGAGCACGTTCTCGGCGGAGACGCAGATGCCGTCGCCCTGGAGCTCGATCGGATGCAGGTGGGCGCCTTCCTCGGCGAGGAAGACCTGGCCGCGGCCGGAGCAGCGCATCAGCTGCATCTCCTGGCCGGTGGCGTTGCCGACGATGCGGCCGGTGAACCCGGCGCCCTTGTGGCTGAAGTCGACCTTGCCCTGGTACATGACCATGCTGCCCTGGCGGGCGAGGACGGGGTTGCCGCCCATCTGCAGGTCGACCCGCATGAGCTGCTGGTTCTGCGGGGTCCAACGGGAGCCGGTCGGCGTCTCCTTGTACGGCTGGAGCGCGGCGGCGAGCCCGGCACCGGTGGCGGGGACGCCCTGGGGGACGCCGGCCGGCTGACCGTACGGTGCCTGGCCCGGGGCCTGCCCGGGGAACTGCCCCGGTGCCTGCCCCGGGGCCTGCCCGAACGGGGGCTGCGGCGGCTGGCCGTACGGGGCCTGGCCGGGAACCTGGCCCGGGACCTGCCCGAACTGCGGGGCCTGGGGCTGCTGGCCGTACGGCGCCGGCGCCGGGGCGGGCGGGGCCATCGGGGCGGCCATGGTGGGCGCCGCGTGGATCGGCTGCACCGGGGCGTGCGGGGCGGGAGCCGGGGCGGCCGGCGGGGCGCCGAACTGCGGGGCGGGCTGCGGCACCTGGGGTGCGGCGGGCGCGCCGAACGCGGGCGGCGCGGCGGCCTGCGGCGGCGGGGCGAACCCGGGGGCGGCCTGCGGCGCCTGCGCGGCGGGCTGCTCCTCGGCGACCTCGCCGCCGAAGTTCTTCAGGAGCGCGTCCAGGCCGCCGTCGAAGCCCTGGCCGATGGCCGCGAACCGCCAGACGTCCTTGAGGTAGAAGTCGCCGAGCATGACGGCGCGCTCGGTGGAGAACTCCGTGCCCGTGAACGGGTAGCGGACGACCTCTTCGCCGCCGGCCACGATCCGGATGTAGCCGGGCCCGATCTGGGACATCTGGCCGGCGCCGTCGATGGTCGCGGTGAACGACAGCTTGTGGATGTTCGCCGGGATGCGGTCGAGCGTGACCCGGAAGGACTCGGTGTCGCCGGACTGCGCGCCGAGCAGCTGGATGGACTCCTCCGGCGACTTCGGCTGGTTGAAGAAGATGAAGTACCGGTCGTCGGAGAGCTGCTCGTTCGCGTCGAGACCGAAACAGCTGATGTCGAAGGTCAGTCCGGGTGCGTTGATCTGCACGCCCACGTACAGGTCCGTACCCGGTGTCAGGTCACTGATCTTGGCCTTGTGGCCGCGTTGGAATTCCCTGGCCATGCGTAACGACCGTCCCCCATCCCGAAATGTGTCTGCGTCGCGTCAGGCTATCGGCTGTCGACGACATTGAGCCAAGCCGGTACGAATTCGGTACAGGACCGGAGCCGTCCGCCCGCTACTCTCCGCGCGCGGCCGGGAGGTGGGGCAGGCGCTCCGCCGCGACGACTCCCTCGAGATAGCCGCGGGCGCGCTCGGTCCGCGGGTACGCCTCCAGGAGCCGCCAGAACCGGGGGCCGTGGCCGGGGACCAGGAGATGGGCCAGCTCGTGGACGAGGACGTAGTCGACGACGTACTCGGGCATGCCCTGGAGCCGGTGCGAGAGCCGGATGCTGCCCTCGGAGGGTGTGCAGGAGCCCCAGCGGGTGTTCTGGTTGGTCACCCAGCGCACGGACGTCGGCCGTGCCCGGCCGCCGAAATACTGGTCCGACAGGCGCTCCGCGCGCTCGGTGAGCTCGCTGTCGCCGAGGACCCGCTTGCTCTCCTGGGCGGCGAGTTTGTCCAGCATGACCGTCACCCAGCGTTGCTCCTCCGCCTCGGACATCCGGGCCGGGATCAGCACGATGGTCCGGTCGCCCTCGCGGTAGGCGGAGACGGTTCTGCTCCGCCGGGAGCTTCTGCGGACCTCGACCGCACTCGTCCCCGAACCGCGGGGCGGCTTGCTGGTCACGCTGCGCTGTGGGTCGCCGGGCACGGCCCCGACGTTACCCGCTGTCAGCGGGGGAAGTCCTGCCTCCGGGACGGTTCGGCGGGGATCCGGTCACACCGTGCACCATTTGAATGATTAATTCCCCGCCCCTGTGGACAACTTTCCGCGCCCGCTTCGACACCCGGGCAATCTGTCGATCGAGCGAATGAGTCGACGATCAAGATCACGGGGGCGGAAATGCATCCGATGCTGAAACCCGCACTGCGCAGGGCCTGGCGCGATCTGCGGAGCGTGCAGTTCGGGGCCACGTCCGCGCACGCGGTCGTGGTGGGGCCGATCGACACGACCACGGGCAGTCTGCTCGGGCTGCTCGACGGCACCCGGGGCGTCGAGCTGCTGCGGGCCGAGGCCAGGGCCCTCGGGCTGCGGGACGGCGTCCTCGAGGAGCTGCTCGGCCGGCTCGCGAGGGCGGGGCTCATCGCGGACGCCTCGGCGGGCCGCCCGGGCAAGGCAGGCGGGGCGGGTAGGACGGGCGGACCAGGCGGTGCGGGTAGGACGAGCGGGTCGGGCGGACCAGGCGGTGCGGGCGCCGTGGCCTCCCGGGACGACGCACTCGATCCGCTCCGCGCCGACCTCGCCTCGCTCTCCGTGGCCCACCCCGAGCCCGACGGGGCGCTGCGGCGGGTGGCCGCGCGGCGGGCGGCGCGGGTGCAGGTCCGGGGCGCGGGGCGGGTCGGCGCCGCGGTCGCCGCGCTGCTCTCGGCCTCGGGCGTGGGCCGGGTGGACGTCCTGGACTCCGGCTCGGTGCGGCCCTGGGAGGTGGCGCCGGGCGGGCTGCCGGCCGAGGCGGTGGGGGAACGGCGGGCCGCGGCGGCGCATCGGCTGGTGGCGCGGTCGGCGCCCGGCGGCCGACCGCCCCGGGCACCCCGGCGGGTGACGGGTGAGCTCGGCCGGGAGCCGGGGCTCTCACTCGTCGTGGTGACTCCTCGGGACGGCCTCGCCGCCTATCTCCCCGACCCGGTCCCCGCCGAGGGCTGGATCGCCACGGGCACCCCGCATCTGTACGCGGGGGTGGTGGAGGCCACCGGGGTGGTCGGGCCGCTGGTGCTGCCCGGCGGGACGGCGTGCGCGCGGTGCGCCCAGGAGGAGCGGACGGACCGCGAGCCCGCCTGGCCCCGCATGCTGGCGCAGTGGCGCTCGGGCCCGCCCGCTCAGGTCCCGGCCTGTGATCTGGGTCTCGCGGCGACGGTCGCCGGCCTGGCCGCGGCGCATGCGCTGGCCTTCCTGGACGGGGAGCTGCCGTCGAGCACAGGGGCCCGCTGGGAGGTGTCGCTACCGCTGCTGGAGTGGCGCGTGGAGCGGATGAGACCGCACCCGGCGTGTCCGTGCGGCGCCGGACGCCGCGGAGAGGGGGAGCATGCCTCGGGGGCCGAAATGCCGCAGGACACAATGGCGGGGTAACGGTCCTGTGTGGCCCGGCAGTCTGGGATTTGGAGGGGCGTATGTCTGATCTTCCCCGGAAGGCGGTCACCCGGACCGCCAGGTTGGCCGCGTTGCCCCTCGGCTTCGCCGGACGCGCCACCTGGGGCCTGGGCAAGCGGATCGGCGGCAAGTCCGCCGAGCTGGTCGCCCGCGAGCTGCAACAGCGCACGGCCGAGCAGCTGTTCAAGGTGCTCGGGGAGCTCAAGGGCGGGGCGATGAAGTTCGGGCAGGCGCTGTCCGTCTTCGAGTCGGCCCTCCCCGAGGAGGTCGCCGGGCCCTATCGGGCGGCGCTGACGAAGCTTCAGGACGCGGCTCCCCCGATGCCGACGCGCACGGTCCACGCCGTGCTCGAGGAGCGGCTCGGCGAGGAGTGGCGCGAGCTGTTCCTGGAGTTCGAGGACAAGCCGGCGGCGGCCGCCTCCATCGGCCAGGTGCACCGGGCGGTGTGGCACGACGGCCGCGAGGTCGCGGTCAAGGTGCAGTACCCGGGCGCGGGCGAGGCGCTGCTCTCGGACCTGACGCAGCTCAGCCGGTTCGCCCGGCTGCTCGGCCCGTTGATCCCCGGCATGGACATCAAGCCCCTGATCACGGAGATGCGCGACCGGGTCTCCGAGGAGCTGGACTACGCCCTGGAGGCGCACGCCCAGCAGAGCCACGCGGAGGTGTTCGCGGACGATCCCGATGTGGTGGTGCCGTGCGTGGTGCACCAGAGCGAGCAGGTCCTCGTGACGGAGTGGATCGACGGGATCCCGCTCTCGGAGGTGATCGCGGACGGTACGGAGGAGCAGCGCGACCGGGCCGGCCAGCTCCTGGCCCGCTTCCTCTTCTCCGGCCCGGCCCGCACCGGGCTCCTGCACGCCGATCCGCACCCGGGCAACTTCCGGCTGCTGCCGGTCGGCGGTGACGAGGAGAACGGCCCGGAGAGCTGGCGGCTCGGGGTCCTGGACTTCGGCACGGTGGACCGGCTGCCGGGCGGGCTGCCGGAGACGATCGGCACGTGTCTGCGGCTGACCCTGGAGGGCGACGCCGAGGCGGTGTACGAGCTGCTGCGGGAGGAGGGCTTCGTCAAGGAGTCGATCGACCTCGACCCGGACGCGGTCCTGGAGTACCTGCTGCCGATCATCGAGCCGGCCGAGGTCGCGGCGTTCGGGTTCACCCGGGGCTGGATGCGGACGCAGGCGGCCCGGATCGCCGACCCGCGCTCCCCCGCGCACCAGCTGGGCAGGCAGTTGAACCTGCCGCCCTCGTATCTGCTGATACACCGCGTGACGCTGAGCACGATCGGGGTGCTCTGTCAGCTGAACGCGACGGTGCGGCTGCGGGACGAACTGGAGGAGTGGCTGCCGGGCTTCGTCGAGGCGGAGCTCGAAGCGGAGGCCGAGGCCGCGGTCGAAGCCGCGGTCGAAGCGGAGTGAGGGACGGGCCGGCCCGTCACCACCAGGTGGAGTCGAGCCGGCCCTCGATGGAGCGGATGTTCTCCCGGGCGCACCGGTCACAGATGTACTGGCGGCTGCCGTTCTCCACCGAGCAGGTCCAGGTCACCGGGAGCGTCTCCGCGGTCGTGCCGCAGCGGGCGCAGACGATGGGCTCCTCGTGATGCCGGGCGTCGTTCATCTCTCCGACGATAGTCCGACCGGGACTACAGTGCGCCGCAACGCACCGCGGGGGCCGGTCCGTTCGGACCGGCCCCCGCGGGGTTCTCTCTGATCAGTGCATGACGGCCATGGCGAGCGCACGGCGGGCGCGCAGGGACACGCGCTCGGCGCGTCGCTGCATGCGCCGAGCGGCGACCAGGCGCACGGCCTGGCGTTCCGCATCGGCTTCCCGCCGGCGGTCGTGCATATGCGCACGAGCCAAGGCTTCTGGGATGAGTTGCATTTCGCGGGTCCTGTTCTGACGCGAGGCGTTCGCGCCGGTGATGGTGACGTCTGGGGTCGCGGAGCCGGAGGGCTCGCTGGTGGAAGAGGTCATCGGGGCCTGCTTCTGGGGATCGTGCGTGAGGGGTCGGTCGATGGTGCCGGTGACGTTCATGCCGCGACCGGGTTCTTGCGCGGGCGACCACGCGGCCGCTTGCGGGCGACGACCACGCCCTGGACGAACAGCTCGCCGCCCCAGACGCCCCACGGCTCACGCCGCTCCTGCGCACCGGCGAGGCAGGCCTCCATCAGCGGGCAGGTACGGCAGAGGGACTTGGCGTACTCGACGTCCGCCGGGGACTCGGCGAAGAAGACCTCCGGGTCGTACGAGCGGCAGGGGACGGGTACGCCGAGGTTCTCGATGGCGTCGTCGAGCGCGGTGAGCGCGGTGAGGGGGGTCAAGGTGGAGTCCTCCGTGAGGCCGGGCGGGGGGATCGTTTCGGAAGGCGGTACGGACGGGGCGTGCGCTTCGAGTTGCACGGGGTTCATTCCTCGTCTGGTCGTTCCGGCTGTTGGCCGGGGTTTCGGCTGGTACCGGTGGTGCTGGTTCCGAGGCCCCTTCGCTCCGTCGTCCCCGTTTGGGGACAAACAGAAGGGCCGCGGATCCCGGGTGGGGTTCCGCGGCCCTGAAGGCGCCGGCCTGATCAGGTCAGGCTGGATCACTCCAGGGTTCGAGCCCACGGAAGGCCCACATCGTGTGGTGCTGCTGCGTCTGCTTCGTCTGGTGTCCGGCACCGGTCGCCGCGAAGGCATAGGCCTTGGCCTTGCCTGCCGCTACTCCTGCTTCCAGTGCCTCGGTCGGTCGCTCGCTGCGCTCCATGACGGGAAGACCCGCCAGATCGGCGGCCGGCCGCAGGGAAGCGGCGGGGGCCGAAATGGCGCCGGACAGACCGGTGCCACGGAGAGCGTTGCCAAGGAACGCCGAGCCGGAGAAGCCGAGCGAGCAGGCGGAGACGACCGAGCGATCGGTCATTTTGTCGGTGCTGACGAAGCTGACGGTGGTGCTGTTGATGTTGCTGATCACTGGAATCGCCTCCTCTCGGCGTCTCGGAGGGCTCGGGGTGAGCCGGACCCTCATGTTTACTTGGACAAGTACAGCACGAAGACAGGGCTTCGAAGAAGCCGCTGTTTCCGTGGTTAAGAACCTATGGGGCTTGCCGGGGCAGGCGCAAACTATTTTTCCGACGAGTTTTCCTCAGCTCTCCTCGTCGACTCCTCCACCCGTCCCACCTGGCACTTCACCCGCGCAGAGCGCGAGAACGTCGGCTCCGTACCGGCCCAGCTTGCGCGCGCCGACTCCGGAGATTCCGACGAGTTCGCCGTCGGTGGTGGGCACCCGCTCGGCGATCGCCATCAAGGTCTTGTCGGTGAAGACGCAGTACGCCGGCTGGCCGAGCTCCCTGGCCTGCTCGGCGCGCCAGTCGCGGAGCCGCTCGTAGAGCCCCTCGTCCATGTCGGAGGGGCAGTCCTCGCAGCGCAGCAGCTTCATCTCACCGGCTTCGGTGAGCGTCGCGCCACAGACGCGGCAGCGCACCGGGCCCCGCTGCTTGCGCCGGACGGGGCCCGCGCCGCGCTCGACGGAGCCGCCACGGCCCGCGGGGCCGCCGCTCGCGCCGAGGCCGCCGGAGCCGGGCCGCAGGCCCTGGAGGAAGCGCGTGGGGCGCCGGGAGGCCCGGCCGCCCGGGGAGCGGGAGAGCGCCCAGGAGAGCGAGAGGTGGAGCCGGGCGCGGGTGACGCCGACGTACAGCAGCCGGCGCTCCTCCTCGACCTGCTCGTCGGTCTTGGCGTACGTGATCGGCATCATGCCCTCGGTGAGGCCGACCAGGAAGACGGCGTCCCACTCCAGGCCCTTCGCCGCGTGCAGGGAGGCGAGGGTGACGCCCTGGACGGTCGGGGCGTGCTGGGCGGCGGCCCGCTCGTCCAGCTCGGCGACCAGGTCGGAGAGGGTGGCGCCGGACTTGGCGCGGGCGAAGTCCTCGGCGAGCCGGACCAGGGCGGCCAGGGACTCCCAGCGGTCGCGGACGGCACCGGAGCCGGCGGGCGGCTCGCTGGTCCACCCCTTGGTGGAGAGCACCGCGCGGACCTGGGCGGGCAGGTCCTCGGCGTCGTCGAGCAGGGAGTCGTTCCCCCCGGCGCGGGCGGCGCCCCGCAGGGCGATGCCGGCCTCCCGTACCTCCTGGCGCTCGAAGAAGCGCTCGGCGCCCCGCAGCTGGTACGGCACGCCCGCGTCGGCGAGGGCCTGTTCGTAGACCTCGGACTGGGCGTTGATCCGGTAGAGCACGGCGATCTCGCCGGCCGGGACACCGGCCGCGATCAGGTCGCGGATGCGGCGGGCGGTGCCCTCGGCCTCGGCGGGCTCGTCGGCGTACTCGCTGTAGGCGGGCTCGGGTCCGGGGTCGCGCTGGGAGATCAGCTCCAGGCGGTGCTCGGCGGCCCGGCCGCGGGCCTGGCTCAGGAGCCCGTTGGCGAGGTGCACGACCTGGGGCGTGGAGCGGTAGTCCCGGACCAGCTTGACCACCGTGGCCTCGGGGTGGCGGGTGCGGAAGTTCAGCAGGTGGTCGGGGGTGGCGCCGGTGAAGGAGTAGATCGTCTGGCTGGCGTCGCCGACGACGCACAGGGTGTCGCGGTCGCCGAGCCACAGGTCGAGCAGGCGCTGCTGGAGCGGGGAGACGTCCTGGTACTCGTCGACGACGAAGTGGTGGTACTGGCGGCGGATCTGGTCGGCGATGTCGTGCCGGTCCTGGAGGATGGCGACCGTGAGCAGCAGCACGTCCTCGAAGTCGATCACCGAGCGGTCACGCTTGAGCTGCTCGTACATCCCGTAGATCTGGCCGATCTCGGCCGGGTCGCGCGGCGCCTCGCGGACGGACTTGGCGACGACGGCCGGATAGTCGGCGGGGACGGTCTGGGTGACCTTGGCCCACTCGATCTCGCTGGTCACGTCCCGCAGCTCGTTCCGGTCGAGCCGGACGCGGCAGCGCGCGGCGGCCTCGGCGACGAGCTGGACCTTGCGCTCCAGGAGCCGCGGAAGATCGCCACCGACGGCTTTCGGCCAGAAGTACTGGAGCTGGCGGAGGGCCGCGGAGTGGAACGTACGGGCCTGGACGCCGCCCGCGCCGAGCTGCCTCAGCCGCCCGCGCATCTCTCCGGCGGCCCGGTTGGTGAACGTGACGGCCAGCACACTGCTGGGCTGGAGTATCCCCGCCCGCACCCCGTAGGCGATGCGGTGCGTGATCGCCCGGGTCTTGCCCGTGCCGGCTCCCGCCAGCACGCACACCGGACCGTGCAGGGCGAGGGCGACCTCGCGCTGCTCCGGGTCGAGCCCGTCGAGCACCGCGTCGGCCGACTCGGGGACCTGCGGGAAGAGAGTGGAGTGCGTTGCTGCTGTCACTCCGCCATGCTGCCAGGTCGCCAGGGGTGGATGCGGCGGGTTGTCCACAGGCCCGGGGCGCCGGTCGTACGAATTCGGGAATGCGGGCCGGAGCACGTACGTTCTTTTCCTCGGCACCCACCCCGCGAACAGAGGAGCGCCAGACCATGCAGGGCACTGTGACGATGTACAGCACGACGTGGTGCGGCTACTGCCGTCGGCTGAAGAGCCAGATGGACCGCGAGGGCATCGCGTACACCGAGATCAACATCGAGCAGGACCCCGAGTCGGCCGCGTTCGTGGAGAAGGCCAACGGGGGCAACCAGACCGTTCCGACCGTCCTCTTCGCCGACGGCTCGACGCTGACGAACCCGTCGCTCGCGCAGGTCAAGCAGAAGGTCGGCGTCTGATCGCCTGAGCCTCTGGGCTCCTCGCCCGCCTGGCTGAAAACAGCCCCCGTCCGGAGTCCCGGACGGGGGCTGTTTCGTGGGGAGGGGCGTCAGACGACGTCGCCCGGCTTCGGGAGCGGCTTGCCGTACCAGAGCTCGATCAGCCGGGAGGCGATCGAGATGCCGTACGGGGGGAGCACCTCGCCCGACTCGAAGGCGGCGGCGAGGTCCTCGCGGGAGAACCAGCGGGCCTCGTGGATCTCCTCGCCGTCCACGTCTATCTCCGAGGAGGTGGCGTGCGCGAAGAAGCCCAGCATCAGGCTGGACGGGAACGGCCAGGGCTGGCTGGCGATGTACTCGACCTCGCCGATGGTGACCCCGGCCTCCTCGAAGACCTCGCGCGCCACCGACTGCTCGATCGACTCGCCCGGCTCGACGAAGCCCGCGAGGGTCGAGAACCGTCCCTCCGGCCAGTGCACCTGGCGGCCCAGGAGGGCGCGGTCCTGGTCGTCGGTGACCAGCATGATCACGGCGGGGTCGGTCCGCGGGTAGTGCTCGGCGCCGCAGGCCTGGCAGCGGCGGATGTGCCCGGCGGCCGCGATGACCGTGCGCTCGCCGCAGCGGGAGCAGAAGCGGTGCAGGCGCTGCCAGTTCTCCAGGGCGACGGCGTGCACCATGAGGCCCGCGTCGCGCGGCGAGAGCAGCAGGCCGGCCTCGCGCAGCCCAGCGGGGCGGGCGGACTGGTCCATGCGGCCGGGCAGGGAGTCCTTCTGGAGGGCGAAGTACGAGACGCCGTCGTCGTCCGTGCCCAGGAAGTAGCGGTGCGTCTCGGTGACCGGGGCCTCGAAGGCCGGGGTCATGACGAGTTCGGTCCGCCCGTCGGGGGTGTCGTCGATCAGCACCTGACCGCCCGACACCACGAAGACCCGGGTCGTGGGGTGGCTCCAGGCGGCCGCGAGCCAGGCCTCGTCGAGGCGGTGGTGGGCGGCGCGGTCGATGCCGCTCGGGGCGGTGAGCGAGATCGGCCGGTCCGCGAACTGGCTGTTCAAGGTGGACACAGGTACTTCCAACTCCCCCGGATCGTTGTGTGGGTTCATCGCGCGGCTGAGCTGCGCAGGGCGGCGGGCAGGTCGCCCCACAGATGGGCGGCGGTCTCGACGCCCTTGAGGAGGAGATCGAGCTCGATCTTCTCGTTGGGGGCGTGCCAGCCGTCGGACGGCACCGAGATACCGAGGAACAGCACCGGTGCGCCCAGGACGTCCTGGAGGTCGGCGGCGGGGCCCGAGCCGCCCTCGCGGGTGTAGCGGACCTTGGCACCGTCGAAGGCCCGGCTCATCGCGCCCGCGACCGCCTTGAGGGCCGGGTGGTCGAGCGGGGTGAGGCAGGGCCGGGTCGGGGCGCCGAAGACGATCTCGTACCGGATGCCGGCGGGGACACGGGCGGCGAGCCAGTCGCGGACCGCCAGTTCGATCTTCTCCGGGTCCTGGCCCGCGACCAGCCGGAAGGAGAGCTTCAGCTGGGCGGAGGCGGGGACGATCGTCTTGCCGCCGGGGCCCTGGTAGCCGCCGCCGATGCCGTTGACCTCGGCGGTCGGGCGGGCCCAGACACGCTCCAGGGTGGAGAACCCGGCCTCGCCGAGGGTGCCGTGGGACTTGGCGGTGTCCAGCCAGGCCGCCTCGTCGAAGGGCAGCTCGGCGACGAGAGCCCGCTCGGCCTCGGAGAGCTCGGTGACGCCCTCGTAGAAGCCGGGGATGGCGACCCGCTCGTGCTCGTCGTGCAAGGCGGCGACCAGGCGGCCCGCGACGGTGGCCGGGTTGGGCACGGCGCCACCGAAGGAACCGGAGTGGATGTCCTGGTCGGGGCCGTACAGCTCGATCTCGCAGTCCGCGACGCCGCGCATGCCGGTGCAGACCGTCGGGGTCGACTCGGACCACATGCCGGTGTCGGAGACGATCACCGCGTCGGCCGCGAGCCGGTCCGCGTGGGCCTCGACGAGGGCGCGGAAGTGCGGCGAACCAGACTCCTCCTCACCCTCCACGATCAGCTTCAGGTTGACGGCGGGCGCGGTGCGCCCGGTCGCGGCGAGGTGGGCGCGGACGCCGAGGGTGTGGAAGAAGACCTGCCCCTTGTCGTCGGCGGCACCGCGCGCGTACATCCGGCCCTCGGTGACGTGCGGCTCGAACGGGTCGGTGTGCCAGCCGTCCTCCCGGGCGGCGGGCTGGACGTCGTGGTGCCCGTAGACGAGCACGGTCGGGGCGTCCGGGTCGTCGGAGAGCCACTCGGCGAAGACGGCGGGCGCGCCGGCCGTCTCCCAGACCTCGACCGTCGTGAACCCCGTGTCCGTCAGCTTCTCCGCGAGCCACCCCGCGCTGCGCCGTACGTCCTCGGCGTGGGCGGGCTGCGCCGACACGGAGGGGATGCGCAACCAGGCGACGAGGTCGTCGAGGAAGGCGGCGCGGTGCTGCTCGATGTACGCGCGCACCGCCTGGGTACCGACGGTCTGGACGACGCTGTCCGGGGTCTCGCTCATGCTCCTGAGCCTATCCGGCGTCGGGAGTGCGCCGACCCAGCAGGATCCCCTCCAGCTCCGTGCGGCCTGGGAGCGACCTGGGGCGTACGACCTCACCCGTACGGACGTACACGAAGGCGGCGGTGACCTCGTCGGGGTCGAGGCCGTGCTGCTCGGCCCAGCCGAGCCGGTAGATCGCCAGCTGGAGCGGGTCGGCGGTGCGCAGGTGGCTGGTCTTCCAGTCGACGATCTCGTACGCGCCGGTGTCCGGGTCGCGGTAGACGGCGTCGATCCGGCCCCGGACGACCCGGCCCGCGAGCGAGAGGTGCACGGGGACCTCGACGCGGTACGGAGTGCGCTGGGCGTACGCGGTGAGGGCGAAGGCCTCCTTGAGCGCGTCCAGGTCACGCTCGTCCACGATCTCCGGTTCGCCGGCGAACTCCTCGCCGCCGGGGAGCTCGTCCGGACCGAGCATGGGGAGCGGCAGCTCCTCGAACCGGGACTCCACCCACGCGTGGAACCGCGTCCCGCGCCGTGCGGCGGGCTGCGGGGGCTTGGGCATGGGCCGGGCCAGCTCCTGGGCGAAGCCGTCGGGGTCCTCGGCGAGGCGGAGGACCTGGGAGGCGGAGAGGTAGGCGGGCAGGAGGACGTCTCGGGTGGTGGCGCGGGTGCGGCGGAGTTCTGTGGTGAGGGAGGTGAGGTCGCGATCCCAGGAGGCGATCGCTTTCTGGTCCTCCAGGGAGACGACCTGCTCCGGGGCCCGCGGGGCCGGGATCACGTCGTGCTCGTCGTCCCAGGGAGGCTCGTCCTCCCAGAGAGGCTCCTCGTCGGGCCACAGGTCCTCGGGGTCCTGGGGGGCGGGCCCTGGCGCGGGCAGCGCGTTCGTGGCGCTGTGCCCACCCTCCCCCGGACTTCGTCCGGGGGTACCCCCACCGCCCTGCGGAACGATTGCCCACAACAGGTCACGTACCCGCTCCGCTGCCTTGCGGCGGCGCTCCAAGCTCGTGGGGTCCAGCGGGAGCGGCCAGGCCTCGTCCTTCGTGTGTTCCTGGAGGGTGGGGTTCTCTGCTTCCTTCTCCGGTTCGTCCCCCCAGGCCTCGATCTCGCCGAAGCCCGCCGCGCAGTGGTCGTACAGGGCGTGGAGGAAGTCCGAGGGGCCGCGGGGCTTCTTCTGGGACGGGCCCCACCAGTGGGCGGAGGCGAGGAGGAGGGAGCGGGGGCGGGTGAAGGTCACGTAGCCGAGGCGGAGCTCCTCGGTGTGCTGGTGGTCCCGCATCGCCTCCTTGAAGCTCTTCAGCGACGCCGCGTCCCAGGTCGTGATCGCCGGCAGCGTCTCCGCGTCGCCGCGCAGGGCGTGCGGGAGGACCTGCGGCTGCGAGGTCCACGACTCGCGGGACCTGGTGCTCGGGAACTGGGAGGTGACCAGGCCTGGCACCGCCACGACGTCCCACTCCAGGCCCTTGGACTTGTGCGCGGTGAGGACCTTGACCGTGTTCTCGCCGCCCGGGAGCGCGTTGTCGAGGCCCTTCTCGTACTGCGCGGCCGTGCGCAGGAAGCCGAGGAAGGCCAGCAGGGTCGCCTCGCCGTCGAGGGAGGCGAAACCGGCGGCTATGTCGAGGAAGTTCGACAGGGTCTCGCGGCGCCGGGCGGCGAGCGCGTGCGGGGAGGCGGAGAGTTCGACTTCCAGGCCCGTGGTGGCGAGGACCCGGTGCAGGACGTCCATGAGGGGGTCGGCGAGCGAGGAACGCAGGGAGCGCAGCTCGGCGGCGAGGCGGGCGAAGCGGACCCGGGCCTCGCCGGAGAACGGCAGGCCGTCGTCCTCCCCGCCGGAGTCCAGGAAGGTGTCGAGCGCGTCGGCGAGCGAGACGACCTCGGCCGGGTCGACGCCCTCGACCGCCGCCGCGAGCCGCTCGTCGGCGCCGGCGTCCCCGGCACGCTCGCGGTGGACGAGGAGACGGGCGCGGCGGCCCAGGAGGGCGAGGTCGCGGGGGCCGATGCGCCAGCGGGGGCCGGTCAGGAGGCGGACCAGGGAGGCGTTGGCGCCGGGGTCCTGGAGGACCTCGCAGACGGCGACGAGGTCGGCGATCTCGGGGAGGTGGAGCAGCCCGGAGAGTCCGACGACCTCGACGGGCACGTCACGGGCGACGAGCGCGGCCTGGATGGCCGGGAAGTCGGTCGCCGTCCGGCACAGGACCGCGATCTCGCCGGGCTCCTTGCCCGTGCGGACCAGGTGGGCGAGGGAGTCGGCGAGCCAGTCGATCTCCTCGGCGTGGGTGGGCAGGAGGGCGATCCGTACCGAGCCGTCGCGTTCGGCGCCCGGGGCCGGGCGCAGCGCCTCCACGCCCGCGTGCATGGCGCGCAGGGGCGTGGCGAGCCCGTTGGCGAGGTCGAGGAGGCGGCCGCCGCTGCGCCGGTTCTCGGAGAGCGCGTGGCGGGTGGCGGGGGTGCCGTCCTTGTACGGGAAGTGGGCGGGGAAGTCGTCCAGGTTGGCGACGGAGGCGCCGCGCCAGCCGTAGATCGCCTGGCAGGGGTCGCCGACGGCGGTGACGGCGTGTCCCGTACCCCCGCCGAAGAGGCCGGAGAGCAGGAGCCGCTGGGCGACGGACGTGTCCTGGTACTCGTCCAGGAGCACCACCCGGAACTCGTCGCGCAGGATCGCGCCGACCTCCGCGCGCGTGGTGGCGAGTTCGGCGGAGAGGGCGATCTGGTCGCCGAAGTCGAGCAGGTCGCGGGAGCGCTTGGCGGCGCGGTAGCGGACGACGAGGTCGAGCAGTTCGCGGCGGGCGGCGGCCGCCTCGGGGACCTTGCGCAGGTCGGCGTTGGTGAGCTTGGCGCGGGAGAGCGTGTCGAGGAGCTCGGAGTCGTACGCCCTCAGCTCCTCGGGCCCCACGAGGTGTTCGGCCAGCTCGGCGTCGAGGGCGAGCAGGTCGCTGACGAGGGTCGGGAAGGACTTGGTGAGCGCAGGGTACGGTCCGGGCGCCTCGCGCAGCACGCGCGCGGCGAGCTGGTAGCGGGTGGCGTCGGCGAGGAGGCGGGAGGTGGGCTCCAGGCCGATGCGCAGACCGTGGTCGGTCAGGAGCTGGCCGGCGAAGGCGTGGTACGTGGAGATGCGGGGCTCGCCCGGCGAGTAGTAGGGGTCGGCGGGAACCGCCGTCGTTGAGGGGTGGTGGCCGGGTGACGGGTGGGCCGGGTCGATCGTGTCGGGGTCCGTCACCCCGGCTCGCACGAGGGCGGTGCGGACGCGTTCGGCGAGTTCGCCGGCGGCCTTGTTGGTGAAGGTCAGGCCGAGGACCTGTTCGGGCGCGACCAGGCCCGTGCCGACCAGCCAGACCACCCGGGCTGCCATCACCGTCGTCTTGCCGGAACCGGCTCCGGCCACGATGACCTGCGGGGCGGGCGGCGCGATGATGCAGGCCGTCTGCTCCGGGGTGAACGGGATGCCGAGAAGCTCCTTGAGCTGCTCGGGGTCGGTGATGCGTGCGGTCACCTCAGAGAGGCTAACCGGCACCACTGACAGCGCCGTACGTGCGCGACGTCCTCAGGCCTGGGTGCCCGGGTCCAGCTTCGTCAGGTCCACCGTCTCGTCCGCCGGCGGTACGACGACCCTGACCGGCTTGTCGAAGTCGGAGAGCTCGACGGAGCCCGGCTCCTCGCCGCCGGTCTTGACCATCTTGAGGATGTAGGGCTTGCCCTCCTGCGCGACGGACACTGTGGTCGTCTCGCCGCCGGGCTTCTTCTTCACGAGCGTCGCGACGGGCGTCCCGTCGACCTCGGCGTCCGGTCCCCGGGTCAGGCCCTGGCGATCGCCCTTGTCGTCGCCGAGGTCCTCGAGGAGCGCGTCGAGGTCGCAGACCCCGCTCAGGTCGCTGCTGCCGGCCTGCCCGGGCGTGATCTTCAGCCAGCGTCCCTTGACGAGTTCGATCGTGGCGTCGATCTGGGGCGGGGGCACGCCCTGGGAGGTCATGGAGGCGCGCCAGAACTTCTCGTCGCCCTTCAGGTACGTGATCCGGTCGGCCTGACGCAGCTCGGCGGCGCCGCCGTCGACCTTCATCACGCCGGTGCAGTTGTTCTTGTCGTCGAGGGCGATGTCGAGGTCGAGGGCCTGTCCCTCGGACACGACCCGCCCGGTCATCCGCAGCGAGCTCGCGGACTGGGTGGCGTCGACGGCCCGGTCGGCGATGGCGTCGGGGGTGAGGTTCGCGAAGGGGTCGGGGGTGGGGGCGGCGACCGCCACCTGGGGAGCGGCGGTTCCCGGCTGTGCCAAGGCGGCGGGAGCGGTCAGCCCGGCCGCCGCGACGGTCGCGGCCGCGCAGACGGCCGCCGCGGCCCTACGGGCCCTGCGGTGGGGGGTGGACGGCGCCATGGCGAGCCTCCTCGCGGATTCCCCCGTTCACCCACCAGGGTGACCCCGGGGGCGGGCGGCCGCGACTTCGGGCGAGCCCGTATCGGAACCGTCACTCCACGATGTGGCGGCCCTCAGGCTGGGCGCTGCACGCGGAGCGGAAGGTGCAGTGGGTGCAGTGCTGGCCGGTGCTCGGGGTGAAGCGCTCGTCGAGGACCCGGCCGGCCGCGGTGGCCAGCAGGTCCCCGACCCACTCGCCCGCGAGGGGCTCCTGTGCCTGGACCTTCGGCAGGGTCTCCCCGCCCTCCTTCTTGGGGGCGGGCTGGCGCAGCTGGACGAGTTCGGCGCCGCCGGGGTCGGGGCGGCGGCCGTCGAAGACCTCGTCCAGGGCTCCTTCGCGTACCGCGAGCTGGTAGACGGCGAGCTGGGGGTGGTGGGCGACCTCGTCCTTGGTGGGCGCGGACTTGCCGGTCTTGAAGTCGACGACGTACGCGCGGCCGTGCTCGTCGGTCTCGACGCGGTCCATGGAACCGCGGATCCGCACCTCGTACGCGCCCGCTTCGAGGGTCACGTCGAAGTCGTGCTCGGTAGCGGCGGGGGTACGGCCGCCACGGTCCATGACGTGCCAGCGCAGGAAGCGTTCCAGCGCCACGCGCGCGTGCTGCTTCTCCTGGGCGGACTTCCAGGGCGCGTCGAAGGCGAGCGCGTCCCAGACCGAGTCGAGCCGGGCCATGAGGACGTCGAGGTCGGCGGGGGTACGGCCGGAGGCGACCTCGTCGGCGAGGACGTGGACGACGTTGCCGAAGCCCTGGGCGGCGGTCGCGGGCGCGGCGGCCTTCACCTCGCGGCCCAGGAACCACTGGAGGGCGCAGGTGTTGGCGAGCTGCTCGAGGGCCGAGCCGGAGAGGGCGACGGGGTGGTCCCGGTCGCGGAGCGGCACCTGGCTGCGGGTGGGCTCGAACAGGCCCCACCAGCGGTCCGGGTGGGCGGCCGGGACGAGCGGCTGGCCCTCGTCGTCGGTGAGCGCGGCGAGCTGGGCGAGGCGCTGCGCGGCGGCGTCCCGGAGGGCGTCGGACGCGGCCGGGTCGACGGTCGTGGCGCGCAGCTCGGCGACGAGCGCGGCGACGGCGAGGGGGCGGCGGGGGCGGCCGGTGACGTCCTTGGGTTCGGGGCCGAGTTCGGTGAGGAAGCGGGAGGGCTGGTCGCCGTCGTCGGCGGGGGTCTTGACGGCGGTGACGACGAGCCGGTCGCGGGCGCGGGTGGCGGCGACGTAGAAGAGCCGGCGCTCCTCGGCGAGGAGGGCGCCGGGCGTGAGGGGTTCGGCGATGCCGTCGCGGCCGATGCGGTCGGCCTCCAGGAGGGAGCCGCGGCGGCGCAGGTCGGGCCAGAGGCCCTCCTGGACCCCGGCCACGACGACGAGGCTCCATTCGAGGCCCTTGGAGCGGTGGGCGGTCATGAGACGGACGGCGTCGGGGCGGGTCTGGCGCTTGGAGAGGGTGTCGGCGGCGATGTCCTGGGCGTCGAGCTCTTCGAGGAAGTTCAGCGCGCCGCGGCCACCGACGCGGTCCTCGGCGCGGGCGGCGGTCTCGAAGAGCGCGCAGACGGCGTCGAGGTCGCGGTCGGCGTTGCGGCCGGCCGGGCCACCCCGGAGCGCGGCGCGCTCCAGCCGGCCGGGCCAGGGGGTGCCGCTCCAGAGCAGCCAGAGGGCCTCCTCGGCGGTGCCGCCGGCGGCGAGGCGCTCGCGGGCCTGCCGGAGCAGCTCGCCGAGCCGCTTGGCACCACGGGCGTACGACTGGTCGTGCGCGACGAGCCGCTCGGGCTCGGCGAGCGCGCGGGCGAGCAGGAGGTCGGAGGGCGGCGGCACCTTGTTGCCCCCGGCCCGCTCCTCGTCCCGCAGCGCCCGCCCGAGCCGCCGCAGGTCGGCGGGGTCCATCGCTGCGAGCGGCGAGGCGAGCAGCGAGAGCGCGGTCTCGGTGTCGAGCCAGGCGGGGGCGGGGGCCTGCGGACCGTCCTCGGGGACTTCGAGAGCCTCCGAAGCGTCCGCCTCTGCAGCTTCGGCCTGAGGAGCGCCGGCCTCTGCAGCTTCGGCCTCCGGAGCGCCGGCCTCCGCCTCAGGAACCCCGTCCGTCGGCGGCGGCGTCGGAGTCGCCCGCGCCGCCGCCCGCAACGCCAGCAGCAGCGGGGCCACCGCCGGTTCGTGGCGCAGGGGGGTGTCCGCGGTGTCGGTCTCCAGCGGGACCCCGGCGGCGGTGAGGGCGCGGCGGAGGCCCGGGACGGTGGAGGTCGCGCGGACGAGGACCGCCATGTCGTGCCAGGGGACCCCGTCCTCCAGGTGCGCGCGACGCAGCAGGTCGGCGATGTTGTCGGACTCCGTGGACGCCGTCGGGTACGTGAAGACGTCGAGGCGGCCGCCGTCGCGCACCGGCGCCAGGTCGCGGTGGGCGCGGACCTTGTCGGCGGGCAGCCGGGGCAGCGGCATGCGCCGGGTGAGCTCACGGGTCGCGCCGAGCAGCTCCGCGCCCGAGCGGCGGGAACGCGTCAGGACCCGCACCTCCGCCGGGCGCCCGCCGTGGCCCGCGAAGGCGTCGGGGAAGTCGAGGATGCCGTTGACGTCCGCGCCCCGGAAGGCGTAGATCGACTGGTCCGGGTCGCCGAAGGCGACCACCGTCCGGCCGCCCCCCACCAGCGCCCGCAGCAGCCGTACCTGGGCCGGGTCGGTGTCCTGGTACTCGTCCACGAAGACCGCGTCGTACTCGGGCAGGGTCACCCGCTCGGCGAGCAGCACCGCCCGGTGCACCAGCTCCGTGTAGTCGAGGACCCCCTGGAGGTCCAGGACGTCGAGGTACTCCGCGAGGAAGCCGGCCGCCGCCTTCCAGTCCGGCCGCCCCACCCGCTGGGCGAACTCGGCGAGCGCCCTCGGCCCGAGCCCCAGCTCGCGGGAGCGCGCGAGGACGGCCCGTACCTCGTCGGCGAAGCCCCGGGTCGTGAGGCAGGCCCTCAGTTCGTCGGGCCACCGCACGCGTGCGAGCCCCGCCTTCGCCAGGTCGATCTGGCCTTCGAGGAGCTCCCGTACGGCGAGGTCCTGCTCCGGTCCGGACAGCAGCCGCAGCGGCTCGGCGAAGAGCTCCGCGTCCTGGTGGGCGCGGATGAGGGCGTAGCAGTAGGAGTGGAAGGTGGTCGCCTGCGGCGGCCTGTTCCCGCCGAGCCGCGCGGCCATCCGGTCGCGCAGTTCGACGGCGGCCTTGCGGCTGAAGGTGAGGACCAGGATCCGCTCCGGGTCGGCGCCCTTCTCGATCCGGGCGGCGACCGACTCCACCAGCGTCGTCGTCTTTCCCGTGCCCGGTCCGGCGAGGACGAGGAGTGGTCCGCCGGCGTGGTCAACCACTTCGCGCTGCGTTGCGTCAAGGACAGGGGGATCCGCCCGCTCCGGCTCGGTGCGCACCAGCCGGTACGCGCCCGTGGTCCGCCCCTGGTACGGCGTGCGCCGGGTGGTGGAGGAGGAACTCACGTGGATCGACCGGTCCTGAGCGAAGTGGTGGAGAGGTGGAGACGTGTACGGGGCGAACGACGACGTTACGGGAAACGGAGGGCGACCGTGCCGTACTCCGTACGGGCCTCCGTACCGTCATCGGGCCGTCCGGCCCGTCCGGCCATGGGCAAAGCTGTCACGTGTGAGTTCCCGCACGCCCGTCCGAGCCGTCAGAGGAATCGGAGGCATCGGAGCCGTCCTGCGGCCCGCCCTCGCCGGACCCGCCGTCCTGCCGCCCGTCCCACCGCGCCCGCCGCATGTCGATCTTCGGCACATGCCCGTCGGCGGACCGGTCGGCCTGCCGCAGCGGTGTGCCCTCCTCGCGGTAGTGGCCGAGGGCGCGCAGCTCGTGGCCCGGCAGGAGCGCGCCGTCCGCGCGCACCACACGCCACCACGGCACCGCCCCGCCGTAGAGGGACATCACCCGGCCGACCTGGCGCGGGCCTCCCTCGCCGAGCCACTCGGCCACGTCTCCGTACGTCATCACGCGGCCCGGCGGGATCAGCTCCGCGACCTCCAGGACCCGTTCCGCGTACTCCGGAAACTCCTCCACGCTCATCCGCCCCATCCTGCCTCACCCCACCGACAACGCCCTGTTGCCTCCGTCGGCCCCCGCTTCATGCCACCATCGTCCGGGCGGTGACTGGTGATACGAGATCAAGAGCGACAAGACGAACAAGAAGAACAAGAATTCGTACGAGACGACAAACACGCGGCACACGCGGTACGTACGACACAGGCAGAGACGGACATGGTGATGGGGCACGACGCTCAGCCTCCTGAGGAGGAGGCGCGCCCCGGCACGCCCGCGCCCGGCACGCCGACCCCGGGCCCGCCCGCCCATGGCACGCGGGCGCACGGTCTCGGCCACGGCGGACGCCTCGGTCACGGTCCCTCCCCCGAGCTCGTCCCCGACTCCGTCCCCGAGGGCGAGCCGAGCGAGCGCGTCTCGCAGGACGAGCCGCTGCTCGCCGCGCGCGTGCACCGGCCGTCCGACCTGATGCGGCTGCTCATCGGCGTCCTCGCCATCGCCCTGGTCATCGCTATCGCCGCCTTCGCCCACGGCACGACCTCCGGTCTCGAGGAGGACATCAACAAGGGCGCGGGCGGCGCCCCCGACGTCTTCGTCAAGATCGCCGGGCTCGTCTCCAGCATCGCCGTCCTGCTCGTGCCGGTCGCCTTCGCCATCGAACGGCTGATCAAACGCGACGGGCTGCGGATCGCCGACGGCGTCCTCGCCGCCGTCCTCGCCCACGGCGTCACGCTCGCCACCGACCTCTGGGTCGCCAAGGCCGCGCCCGGCACGATCCAGGACGCGCTGACCCAGCCCGCGACCGGGGGCGGTCTCACCGACCCGGTCCACAACTACCTCGCGCCCGTCATCGCGTACATGACGGCCGTCGGCATGGCCCGCCGCCCGCGCTGGCGGGTGAGCCTGTGGGCGGTGCTGCTGCTCGACGCGTTCACGATGCTGGTCGCCGGGTACACCACCGCGTTCTCGGTCATCCTGACCGTCCTGATCGGCTGGACCGTCGCGTACGGAACGCTCTACGCGGTCGGCTCCCCCAACGTCCGCCCCACCGGGCAGACCCTGCTCGCCGGTCTGCGCCGGGTCGGCTTCAAGCCGGTCACGGCGCTGCGCGCCGAGGGCGCGGGCGTGCCGGACTCCGCCGACAGCGGGGACCGCGGCCGCCGGTACATCGTCACGCTGGAGGAAGGCGCCCCACTGGACGTCACGGTCGTGGACCGTGAACAGCAGGCGCACGGCTTCTTCTACCGCGCGTGGCGCAGGCTGACCCTGCGGGCGATCACCACCCGCCGCTCGATCGTCTCGCTGCGCCAGGCCCTGGAGCAGGAGGCGCTGCTCGCGTACGCGGCGATCGCCGCCGGGGCGAACGCGCCCAAGCTGATCGCCACCTCGGAGCTCGGTCCGGACGCCGTGATGCTCGTGTACGAGCACCTGGGCGGCCGGACCCTGGACTCGCTGGACGACGCCGAGATCACCGACGAGCTGGTGCGCAGCGCCTGGCGTCAGGTGCGTGCGCTCCAGTCGCGCCGGATCGCGCACCGGCGGCTCACGGGCGACGCGATTCTGGTGGATCGTTCCGGCAAGGTGATCCTGACCGATCTGCGGGGCGGCGAGATCGCCGCGGGCGACCTGATCCTGCGGATGGACATCGCCCAGCTGCTCACCACCCTGGGTCTGCGGGTGGGCGCCGAGCGCGCGGTGGCCGGGGCCGTGGACGTGCTCGGCCCGGACGCCATCGCCGACTGTCTCCCGCTCCTCCAGCCGATCGCGCTGAGCCGCTCCACGCGCGCGACGCTCAGGAGACTGGCCCGCGAGCGGTCCAAGCGGGAGCGCGAGGCCGTCATCGCGGCCTCGGAGGCGGCCAAGCAGGCCCGCGTCGAGGCCGCCGCGACCGAGTCCCGTACCGGCGCGGTCGAGTCCAAGGTCGACCGCAAGTCGGACCGGAAGCTGGAGAAGGCGGAGAAGCAGGCCGAGAAGCGGGCCATCGACGAGGCGCTCGACGACGCCCGCGAGGAGGATCTGCTGGCGCAGATCCGCCAGCAGGTGCTGCTGATCCGTCCGCAGGCACCGGTCGAACCGGTCCGCCTTGAGCGGATCAAGCCGCGCACGCTCATCAGCCTCATCGCCGGCGCCGTCGCCGCGTACTTCCTGCTCTCGCAGATCGCCCGGACACCGCTGTCGACGATCAGCTCGGCCGACTGGCGCTGGGTGGCCGCCGCCGTGCTGTTCTCGGCGCTGAGCTACATCGCCGCCGCGATGAGCCTGCTCGGCTTCGTACCGGAGCGCGTCGGGTTCTGGCGCACGGTCGTCGCCCAGGTGGCCGGGTCGTTCGTGAAGATCGTCGCCCCGGCGGCGGTCGGCGGTGTCGCGCTGAACACCCGGTTCCTCCAGCGCTCGGGGGTGCGGCCGGGGCTCGCGGTGGCGAGCGTGGGCGCGTCGCAGCTGTTCGGGCTCGGCGCGCACATCCTCCTTCTGCTCGCCTTCGGCTATCTGACGGGTACGGAGAAGTCGCAGTCGTTCACCCCGTCGCGGACGGTCATCGCCGGCCTGTTGACGGTGGCGGTCCTGGTCCTCGTGGTGACGGCGATCCCGTTCATGCGGAAGTTCGTCTCGACGCGGCTGCGTTCGCTCTTCGCGGGTGTCGTGCCGCGCATGCTGGACGTGCTCCAGCGGCCGCTGAAGCTGCTCACGGGCATCGGCGGCATGCTGCTCCTGACCGGTGTGTTCGTGCTCTGCCTGGACGCCTCGATCCGCGCGTTCGGCCACGACGCGCAGGGGCTGAGCTACGCGAGCGTGGCCGTCGTCTTCCTCGCGGGCAACGCCCTCGGCTCGGCGGCGCCGACCCCGGGCGGTGTGGGCGCGGTCGAGGGCGCGCTGACCTTCGGTCTGGTGGCGGTCGGTCTCCCGCTGGAGGTCGCGACCCCGGCGGTGCTGCTGTACCGGCTCCTGACGCTGTGGCTGCCGGTGCTGCCGGGCTGGATCTGCTTCAACTGGCTGACCAAGCGGGGAGCTCTCTAGAGGTCAGGCAGGACAGGGTCCGGTGACCTCCACTTGATAGGCAAGTCATTACTTGCCTATCGTGGGGGTCATGGCTGATGATGTCTTCAAGGCGCTGGCCGACCCCACCCGCCGGCTCATCCTCGACGAGCTGGTGGACCGGGACGGCCAGACCCTTTTCGAGATATGCACGCGGCTGGTGACCAAGCACGACGTGGGGCTGTCCCGTCAGGCGATCAGCCAGCACCTGGCCGTACTGGAATCCGCGGGTCTGGTGCTGACGCGGCGCGAGGGCCGCTACAAGTTCCACGACCTCCAGACCGGACCGCTCGAGCGCATCGTGACCCGGTGGCTCAGGCCGGACACACCCCCCGACACACCGGAGAGCACCCCATGAGGATCCACCTCACCCCGATCTACGTCGATGACCAGAAGAAGGCGCAGGCCTTCTACACCGATGTCCTCGGCTTCCAGCTCAAGCACGAGATCCCGCTGGGCGCGGCCCTGTGGCTGACCGTGGTCTCCCCCGAGCACCCGGAGGGGACCGAGCTGCTCCTGGAGCCCTCGCAGGGGCACCCCGCGGTGAAGCCGTACCGCGAGGCGCTGTTCAACGACGGCATCCCGCTCGCCTCCTTCGCCGTCGACGACGTACAGGCGGAGTTCGACCGGCTGACCGCGCGCGGCGTGCGGTTCACCCAGGACCCTCTGGCCATGGGCAACGTCACGACGGCGGTCTTCGACGACACCTGCGGAAACCTCATCCAGCTCGTCCACGCCGCGTAGCGACCCGACCCCTCCCCCGGCTGGCCCACTCGCCCGCGCGGGGGACAGGGGTCCGGCGGACCATGGCCCTATGCCGATCTCCGCCGCGCAGCGCGCCGCCCTCTTCACCGCGACCACCGTGCTGCTCGCCGCCGGATGCTCGAACGGCGGCGACAACGACGAGGCGTCGGACCGGCCCACGGATCTCGCCGGACTCGCGGCCCAGCAGCTGGAGTGGGCGCCCTGCCCGCCACCGTCGCCCGCCGAGGGAGGCGGCGCGGCCCCCTCCCCGCTCCCCGGCGGCACTCCCTGGGAGTGCTCCTTCATGGACGCGCCGCGCGACTACGCCGATCCCGGCGGCGAGACGATCGAGCTGGCCCTGATCCGCGCCAAGGCCCGTGACCAGGAGCGCCGGATCGGCTCCATGATCTACAACTTCGGCGGCCCCGGCGGCTCCGGCGTCACCGGCCTGCCGTCCTTCGCCCCGGACTACGAGAAGCTCCGCTCCCGCTACGACCTGGTCTCCTTCGACCCGCGGGGCGTCGGCCGCAGCGAGGACGTCAACTGCCTCGGCGACAAGGAGCTGGACGCCTACTACGCCCTGGACTTCACCCCGGACGACGCCGCCGAGGAACGGACCCTGGCCGACGCGCAGAAGAAGTACGCCACCGGCTGCGAAGACGAGTCCGGCGAGATGCTCCCGCACGTCGGCACCGAGAACGCCGCCCGCGACATGGACCTGATGCGCCAGGTCCTCGGCGACGACAAGCTCCACTACTTCGGCATCTCGTACGGCACCGAACTCGGCGGCGTGTACGCCCACATGTTCCCGAAGAACGTGGGCCGCGCCCTCTTCGACGCGGTCATCGACCCGGATGCCGGCACCGAGGAGGGCGCCCTCGGCCAGGCCAGGGGCTTCCAGCTCGCCCTGGACAACTTCGCGAAGGACTGTGTGGCGCGCGGCGACGAGTGCACGCTGCCCGGCTCGACGGTCGCCGAGATCGAGGGCTTCGTCCTCGACCTGCTCGCCGAACTCGACAAGAAGCCGATCCCCGGCATCGGCGACCGCAAGCTCACCCAGACCCAGGCCATCAACGGCATCGCGCAGTCGCTGTACTCGAAGGAGTTCTGGCAGTACCTGGAGCAGGGCCTCGACGCCGCCGACGGCGGCGACGGCGGACTCCTCCTCGCCCTCTCCGACTCCATGAACGGCCGCGACCAGAACGGCAGTTACAGCAACATCCAGGCCGCCAACGCGGCCATCAACTGCGTGGACTACAAGGAGCGCTACACCCTCGGCCAGGCCAAGGAGCGGCTGCCGGAGTTCGAGAAGACCTCGGCCGTCTTCGGCCCCTACATGGGCTGGGCGCTGTCGAGCTGCTCCCAGTGGCCGGTCCCCGGCACCTGGGAGCACCCCGACGTCTCCGCGCCCGGCTCCGCCCCCATCCTCGTGCTCGGCACGACGGGCGACCCGGCGACGCCGTACGAAGGCAGCCGGGCGATGGTGGAGGCCCTCGGCGACGGCGTCGGCGTGGAGATCACGTACGAGGGCGAGGGCCACGGCGCGTACAACAGCGGCAACGCGTGCGTGCAGAACGCCGTCAACGGCTACTTCCTGGACGGCAGGATCCCGGCCTCGGGCACCGTCTGCAAGGAGCCGTCTGCATAGGATGGCGGCTTCCGGTCCGGCTCACGGGGGTTGCCTTGTCCACACGGCCCATACTGCGCATACGGCCCACACGGCCCCTGGGGACACGGATGGCGGCCCTGGCCGTCACCGGTCTGCTGGTCGCCGGCTGCGCGAGCTCCGAGACGCCCGCCGACACCGCGCCCTCCGGCGGCCCCACCTCCACGGACGCCAAGGGGCCGAACACTCCCGCACTCCCCGCCTCGCTCACCGGGCAGCGCCCCGAGTGGAAGCGCTGCGACGCCCCCGAGGGCGGTGAGCGGCCCGGCGGCGACTGGCGCTGCGCCGGGGTCAAGGTCCCGCTCGACCACGCCAAGCCCGACGGCGAGACGCTCACCATCGCGCTGATCCGCAAGGAGGCCCGCGACAAGGACCGCCGGATCGGCTCGCTGCTCTTCAACTTCGGCGGCCCCGGCGCCTCCGGCGTCGACTACCTCCCCCTCGCGGCCCAGGAGTACGCCAACCTGAACAGCCGCTACGACCTGGTCTCCTTCGACCCGCGCGGCGTCTCCCGCTCCTCCGGCGTGGTCTGCCGCGACGACAAGGAACTGGCCGCCGCCGAGGCCGGTACGGACGTCACGCCGGACACGGCGGCCGAGGAGGCCGCGTACCTCGCCGACGGCGCCG
The DNA here is from genome assembly GCF_040638605.1 of Streptomyces sp. NPDC026092. Taxonomy (NCBI): domain Bacteria; kingdom Bacillati; phylum Actinomycetota; class Actinomycetes; order Kitasatosporales; family Streptomycetaceae; genus Streptomyces; species Streptomyces sp. NPDC026092. The sequence goes on along the minus strand of NZ_JBEZYN010000011.1, from coordinate 157,969 downwards.
CCTTCGGCGCCGGGTGCGCCCGACGCTCGGGCACGGTCATCCCGCACACCACCACCGAGAACACCGCCCGCGACCTGGACCTCATCCGGCACGTCCTCGGCGACAAGAAGCTGAACTACCTCGGCATCTCCTACGGCACCGAACTCGGCGCCTCCTACGCCCACCTCTTCCCCACCCACGTCGGCAGGACCGTCCTCGACGCGGTCGTCGACCCGACGGCCGACGCCACCGGCCACGCCCGCAACCAGGCGATCGGCTTCCAGCGGGCCCTGGACAACTACGTCAAGAGCACCGGCGAGCAGCCCGCCCAGGGCAGCGCCCGGATCGTCCGCCTCCTGGAGCGGCTGGACCGGGAGCCGCTGAAGGTCGGCGACCGGAAGCTGACCGACGGCCTGGCGCTCACCGGCATCGCGATCACGCTCTACTCCAAGAGCAGCTGGCCCCTGCTGACCTCCGCCCTCACCAAGGCCGAGAGCGGCGACGGTTCCGGCCTGCTGCGCCTCGCGGACGCCTACAACGACCGCGACGAGACGGGCCACTACGGCACCCAGTCGCACTCCCAGCGGGCGATCTCCTGCGCCGACTCCAGTTCGCGTCCGACGGTCGCGCAGGTCAAGGCCGTGCTGCCGGAGTTCGAGAAGGCGTCGCCCGTCTTCGGCGCGTTCCTGGCCTGGGACACGGCCGGCTGGTGCGCCGAGTGGCCGGTGAAGGGGCTGCGGGCCGACCCGCAGGCGAGCGCGCCCGGCGCGGGCCCGATCCTGGTCGTCGGCACGACCGGCGACCCGGCGACCCCGTACGAGGGCGCCGAGCGGATGGCGAAGGAGCTGGGCGCGGGCGTGGGTGTCCTGGTCAGCAACGAGGGCGAGGGCCACGGCGCGTACGGCACGTCGGCGTGCGTGACGCGGACGGTCGACGCGTACCTCCTGGACGACAAGGTCCCGGCGTACGGCACGCGCTGCTCCTGAGAACGTACGAGAAGGGCCCGGACCTGCTCCCAGGTCCGGGCCCTTCTCGTACGCGTACTTCTAGTAGACCGGCTTCTCGGGCTCGATCTGGTGGACCCAGCCGATCACGCCGCCGCCGACGTGCACCGCGTCCGCGAAGCCCGCGGACTTGAGCACGGCGAGGACTTCCGCACTGCGGACACCCGTCTTGCAGTGCAGGACGATCCGCCTGTCCTGCGGCAGGTCCTGGAGGGCGGTGCCCATCAGGAACTCGCCCTTCGGGATCAGTCGCGCGCCGGGGATCGAGACGATCTCGTACTCGTTGATCTCGCGGACGTCGATGATGTCGATGTTCTCGCCGTCGTCGATCCACTCCTTGAGCTGCTTGGGAGTGATCGTCGAGCCGGCCGCCGCCTCCTGGGCCTCCTCGGACACGACGCCGCAGAAGGCCTCGTAGTCGATGAGCTCGGTGACGGTCGGGTTCTCGCCGCAGACCGCGCAGTTCGGGTCCTTGCGGACCTTCACCTGGCGGTACTGCATCTCCAGGGCGTCGTAGATCATCAGCCGGCCGACCAGCGGGTCGCCGACACCGGCGAGGACCTTGATCGCCTCGGTCACCTGGATGGAGCCGATGGACGCGCAGAGCACGCCCAGGACGCCGCCCTCGGCGCAGGAGGGGACCATGCCCGGCGGCGGGGGCTCCGGGTAGAGGCAGCGGTAGCAGGGGCCGTACTCGGACCAGAAGACGGAGGCCTGGCCGTCGAAGCGGTAGATCGAGCCCCAGACGTACGGCTTGTTCAGCAGCACGCACGCGTCGTTGACGAGGTAACGCGTGGCGAAGTTGTCCGTGCCGTCGACGATCAGGTCGTACTGGCTGAAGATGTCCATCACGTTCTCGGCCTCGAGCCGCTCTTCGTGGAGGATCACGTTCACGTACGGGTTGATGCCGAGGACCGAGTCCTTCGCGGACTCGGCCTTGGAACGGCCGATGTCCGCCTGGCTGTGGATGATCTGGCGCTGCAGGTTCGACTCGTCGACCTCGTCGAACTCCACGATGCCGAGCGTGCCCACACCGGCCGCGGCCAGGTACATCAGGGCCGGCGAACCGAGGCCACCGGCGCCCACACAGAGCACCTTGGCGTTCTTCAGCCGCTTCTGCCCGTCCATCCCCACATCCGGGATGATCAGGTGGCGGGAGTACCTGCGGACCTCGTCTACGGTGAGCTCGGCAGCCGGCTCGACCAGGGGTGGCAGCGACACGGGGGCTCCGTTGGTCGGTATGTCAGTACGGTTGTTCTCCCCGTAACACTGCCACGGCCCTCCTCATTCCGAGACACCCGGTCCAAGACGCGAGACGATTTCGTCCCAGTAGCCGGGCAGGGTCTGGAATGCGTTGATTCGTCCGTTGTGGTCCGTCCGGCCGGTCCGGTCGGTGAAGAAGATCGTCCCCGCGCCCTGCCAGCGGGCGATCCGCATCGCCTCCTCGAGGTGGCTGCGCGGCACCCCGTGGACGAGGTGGACGAACTTCTCCGGCGGGTACTCGGCGGTCCACTCGGCCACCTGCGACCAGCGGTAGTCCGTCCACGGCCCGCAGAAGGTGACCAGCTGGTCGGCCGTCTCGGCGTAGCCGGGGTACGGATGGGTGCCGTGGCCGAGGACGAGGTGCGCCTCGCCGTCGAGCACCGCTTCCAGGGTGGCCGCGACGCGCCGCACCTCGGGCAGGTCGGCCCGGTCGCCGGGACAGCGGTCCAGGTAGAAGCCCTCGACCTTGTACCAGTCGAGGAAGCGGTGGGCGTCCGAGACGATCTCGCCGAAGTCGCGCGAACCGTGGCGGAGGTCGAGGTGCCCGAGCACCTTCACGCCCGCGTTCTTGAGCCGGCCCGCCGCCTCCAGGCAGTGCGGGTCGGGCCGGTCCCCCGGCCCCTCGGCGACGTTGAGCACGGCCCAGTGCAGCGGGGTGCCGGGGCGGCTCAGCTCGGCCCATTCGACGGGGGCGAGCAGCGGATGCGCGTAGCCGGGGACACCGAATCCCATCTCCCGTACGGCTTCCGCGGCTTCGGTCGCGGTCAGATGCGGCATGCCGCCTCCATCCAGATGTCGGCGAGGGATTCCTCGAGGTTGATCCGGGGCCGCCAGCCGAGCCGGTCGCGTGCGGTGCGCACGTCGGCCTGCTGCCAGCTGCCGCAGCCGTCGGGGTACGGGTAGGGCGCGGCGGCCAGCTGTTCGGCGATGGTCTCGGTGCGCGGGGCGCCGATGACCGGCCGCTGCGGCGGCCCGTCGAGCTCGTGCAGGGTCCCGGCGTAACCCGCGACCCTGGCCAGGACGGCGGCGGCGTCGCGGAGCCTGACGGCGCGTCCGGTGCCGATGTTGACGACGCCCTGGGCGGCGGAGAGCGAGGCGGCGTGGACGGCGCGGGCGACGTCCCGTACGTCGACGAAGTCGCGCTGGACGCCGAGGCCGCTGAGTTTGAGCTCGCCGTCGCCCGCCTGCATCGCGCGGCGCATGGCCTCGGCGAGCCGGCCGAGCGGGGAGCCGGCGGGGGTGCCGGGGCCGACCGGGGAGAAGACCCGCAGCACGACGGCGTCGAGCCCGGAGCCGAGGACGAGCTCGGTCGCGGCGAGCTTGGAGACCCCGTACGGGCCCCCGGGTCGGGGCACGGCGTCCTCGGCGGTGGAGGAGCCGGGCTGGGAGGGGCCGTACTCGGAGGCACAGCCGACCTGGACGAGCCGGGCGCCGCAGCCGCTGCGCCGGAGGGCCTCGCAGACGGTGGCGACGGCGACGGTGTTGTGCCGGGTCAGTTCGCGGGCGCCGCCGCGGGTGGCGCCCGCGCAGTTGACGACGACTCCGGGGTGGACGGCGTCCAGGAAGCGGGTCAGCGCGCCGGGGCTGCCCCCGGCGAGGTCGAACCGTACGTCGGCGTCGTCGCCCCGCCCGAGGGCGGTGAGGTGCACGGCCGGGTCGGCGAGCAGCCGGTCGGCGACGAAACGTCCGAGGAATCCGTTGGCTCCGAGCAGCAGCACCCTCATCGTGCGGCCCCTTCGTGCCGACCGGCCGTGGCTCGGGGTAGGGAGGTCATGTCTCTTTCGTCTCCTTGAAATGGGTCCTGCGCGGTGGGCACGCCCGCGGCGTCGGCTCCGCGGGTGCGCCGGGTTCGGGGGGTGTGCCTAGGGGGTGTCGTGCCGATCAGGTCGGATCAGCGAGCGGGGTCTGGTGCGTGCGATCGCAAGGCGGAGGAGGGAGTCGATGCGGAGCATTGGCGACCGACGACAACGCGGCGATCGTGCGTGCCAGGGCACGCGAGCCCGACATGATCGGCAAGACACCCCCTAAGGCTTGGCGTGGGCCGAGGCCCGGGAGAGGGAGGCGGTGGCGTGGGCGAGGAGGCCGAGCGCCGCGGCGCCGCAGACGAGGGTGGGTACGGCTCCGGGGCCCCAGGTGTCGGTCAGGGCGCGGACGGGGGCGGCGAGGAACCCGCAGCCGGGGACCCGGGCCGCGAGGACGCTCGCGAGGGCGAGGGCCTCGCCCGCGCAGGCGGCGGCGAGTCCGGCGGCGGCGGTCTCCGGGAAGCCGTGGACGGCGAGCAGCCGGGCGAGCAGGAGCAGGGCGCCGAGGGCGAGCGCCCCGGACGCGAAGCCGGTCAGGCTCAACAGGCCCGCGAGGGCGGCCAGATGGAGCGCGACGGCGGCGAGGAGCAGGGGGCGGGTGCCCGCCGCGAAGTCCTCCAGGCCGCGGCTGGCGACGAGCCTGCGGCGGGCCCGGCCGGCGAAGAGCCGGGCGCACCAGGCGGCGGGGGCGACGGCGAGCGCGAGCCCGAGGAGGGGTCCGGGGGTGACGGGCCAGGGCCCGTCGGGGCCTCCGGTGAGCGTGGCGTGGAGGAGGCCGTCCCCGCCGAGCGCGTACGCGAGGAGCCAGAGGGTCCAGACGCGGGCGGCGGGGACGGTGCGGCCGGCGGCGCGCAGGGGGCCGCGCCGGACGGCGACGGCGAGTGCGGCGGCCAGGCCGAGGGCCCCGGCCACGCCGACGGCGAGGCGCACGGGCCCTTCGGTGAGGGCGAGTCCGGTGACGGCGAGGGCGACGACGGCGCCGGGTGCCAGGGCGGCCAGGGTCCATCCGGCCCACCCGGCGTGCGCCTCCGCCTCGTGCGCGGGGCGCGCGGGCGCCCCGGTGCCGTTGCCACGCGGCACGCGCGCGTACAGCTCTTCGGCGAGCGAGAACACGTCCCGGTGCCGGAACCGGGCGGCGGTCCGGTCGGTGACGCCGTGGGCTTCGAGCCCGGCCGCGATCTCCAGGGGGTCGACGGCCCGCTCGCACAGCTCCCGGTGCCGGTGCATGAGCGCCTTGACGGGGTCGGCGGGCCCCCGCCGCCCGCCGCCCACTATCGGCCCCGCGGCGGGGGGCTGCGGCGGCGCGGGCTCCGGGTCGGCCGCCGGCTCGGGCTCCGCCTCCGGCTCGGGGGCGTCGGTCGCCCGCAGATCGAGATCGGCCACGGGCACGTCCGGGGCGGGTACGGGCGCGGAGGGCGCGGGTACGGGCACGGCCGGGGCGGGTACGGGCGCGGAGGGCGCCGTCGCCGGCGCGGACGGCGCGGCCGATTGCCCGTCCGTCGTCACGGAGACGGTCACGGCCACCGTCAGGGCCGTCTTCTCGAGCATGGTCTCCGAGTGGGAGTCCCAGGGGCCGGGGCTCGTCGGGGCGGCGGGGCCGCGCATGGGGGTGCCTCCTTCAGGCATCGGGGTCTCCCGCTCCGGCGGCGGTGCTCACGGCCTTGTCCGCCCAGATGCCGGGGACGTACGCCTCCGCCGGGTGGCCGAAGGGGACGCCCTCCGCTCCACGGCGGCGCACCGGCGCGTGGGAGAGAAGTTCGAGGTAGATGCCGCGGAAGGCGGCGAGGTTCTGCTCGACGGTGAACAGTTCGAGCGCGCGCGCCCGCGCCGCCGCGCCGAGCCGGTACCGGCGCTCGGGGTCGCGCAACAGCGCCAGGCACGCGTCCGCGAGCGCCCGCGGATTGCGCGGGGGTACGACGAGTCCGGTGCCGCCGATGACCTCGACGACCGCGCCGACGTCCGTGGAGACCGTCGCCCGCGCGCAGAACATCGCCTCGACCAGGCTGATCGGGAAGCCCTCCACGACGCTGGAGAGGACGACGACCGCGCCCGCCGCGTACGCCTCGGCGAGCGTCGGCGCCTCGGGGCCGCCGATCTCCTCGAAGGAGACCGGGTTCTCGCCGACGGCGTGCGCCCCCGGCGCCTCGTCGGGGAAGAGCTGCGCCGCGAGCGCCCGGCAGTGGGCGACGTACGCGTCCGCGCCCGGCTCGCGCACCGGCGCGGCGATGATCCTGAGCCGTACGTCGGGCTGGGCCCTGCGGACGTCGGCGAAGGCGTGGAGCAGCGCGATGAGGTCCTTGGCGGGCTCCACGCGGCCGACCCAGACGAGCGTCGCCGGGTCGCCGCTCTCCTCGTCCTCACCGACCTCGGTGAACCGCTCGGAGGCCATCCCGGGGTAGACCGTGCGCAGCTTGGCGCGGTCGGCGCCGCACTTCTCCTGCCAGCGCCGGGCGTGCGTGTTGCCGGGGGTGAGGAGCGCGGCCTGCCGGTAGACCTCGCCCGCGAGCCGCCCCTGGAAGGCGGCGAGCAGCGCGCGCACGGGCGCGGAGCGGGGCGCCTCGCCGGTGGCGAGGTAGTGCGCGCGCAGCTGTACGCCGTACTCGGTGACCAGCAGGGGCGTGCCGAAGAAGCGTTTGGCCAGCAGGCCGGGCAGCGCCGCGGAGCCGCCGGAGGCGGCGTGGCAGAGATCGGCCGCGCCGAGCCCGTCCTCGCCGTACCAGTCGAGCGACAGCGGGCGCAGCGCGCGCTCCAACTGGTCGACGACGTCGAGGTAGTCGGGGACGGTCGCGGCGGCCACGCCCCGGCGTGCGCCGGGCGTGCGGCAGGCGGACTCCAGGGTGCGGACGGCGCGTTCGGAGCGCAGGGCGGCGTAGAGACCGCCGTGCTCGCCGGCGAGTTCGGCGAGGCCGTAGAGCCCCTCGGCGAAGGAGTCGGCCGCGCCGGTCGCGTCCTCCTCGGCACAGACCCCGGTCACGAGCGCGCCGAAGTGCTCGGCGAAGCGCCGCCGTTCGCGCCGCCCGTAGGTGCGGCCGTCGTCCTCGGGGGCCCAGAGCGGTGCCGTGCGGACGCGCCGGACCTGCGGGGGCAGGTCGACCCAGCCGGCTTCCTCCTGGCGGGCGCTGCGGCTGAGGGCGTACACGTCGAACTCGTGCGGCGCGAGCCCGCGCACGAGCCGGTCGCACCAGAGCCTGGACTCACCCGTGGCGTACGGGTAGCCACCCTCCGTAAGCAGTCCGATCCGCATGAGTACACCCCCGATCTCGCTTCCCTGGCGGCCACCTCGGTCCGGCGACTCGCAGCGGGATGAACGTAAGCGGATGAACCGGTGGCGCGACGGACGGTTGTCCGTCGCGCCACCGGAAGGGGTGAATGCACGTAACTTTCCCACCCCGGTCGCGTTTCGTCGCGCTAAGGGATGCTTCGCGTACGCAGCGTCAGGCTGCGGCCACGGCGAAGTCCGCGGAATCGCCGCGCGGAATACGCGAAATACGCGGGCCTGATTTCCCGCACCCGGAATTACCCGAAAGGACCGCGCCGCCGTTCACGGCGGAAATGCGCCGACCCTGGGATCGACTCCCGGGCTCAACTCCCGGGATGCACCCACGGATTGGGCCGACACTTGATGCCGTCGATGTCCAGCGACTTGGTCTGCTGCTGCATCACGGGGGCCAGCGCCCCCGGCGTGCGGCAGGTGACATGGCTGTGCCCGAGCCGGTGGCCGACCTCGTGGTTGATGAGCATCTGACGGTAGGCGAGCATCGCCTTGTCCCCGAAGGTGTCCGACCCCTGCGCCCAGCGGAAGGCGTTGATCATGACCCGGGAGGTCGACGCGGAGTCGCAGGAGACGTTGTCGACGGTGGTGTCCAGGCCGGACTTGGCGCACCAGGTGCCGGTGGTGCCCGGGCTGGCGAGCGTGACCACGAACTCGGGCTCGCCGCTGGAGATCCGCTCGAAGGTCATGGCGCCCTTGCCGGCCCAGCTCCGCGGGTCGTTGAGGGTCTTCTGCACGGCCTGCGCGAAGAGCTTGGCGTCGAGCCCGAGCCCCTTCTCGACGTCGACGCGGTAGCGGATCTTGCGCCCCTGGCCCGGCGCCTTGTCGAAGCCGGCCACGGCCTCGAAGTCGCCCGAGCCCTTGAGCTTGGGGTCGATCGGGAACTGGCCGGCCATCAACTGCTCGTACGTGGGCGGCGCGGCGGGCGCCGCGGGTGCGGCGGACGGCGCGGCGGCGGAGGGGGTGAGCCGGTCGTCGGAGCGCGAGGCTCCGCCGTCGTCGACGGCCCGGTCGGTGGGCCCCTCGGCCGAGCGGGCGACGGCCGCACCGGAGTCCCGGTCGGCGACCTGACCTGCCACGACGACGGCGAGGACGGTGGTGACGGCGGCGGCCGCGATGCCGGTGAACGCGCGGCCCTTGCCGCCGGTCTTCGCCGGGGCCTCCTCCGGGAGCGGCTCGGGGACGTCGGCGTCGTCCGCGACGCTCTCCCGGCGCTGGCCGGGGATGAAGGGCGGGGGGACCTCGGCGGTCTCGGCCGGCGCGTCCCCGCGGCGCCCCTGCCAGTCGCCGTAGCGCTGGGGGTGGGCCGGCGTCTCGGAGTGCTCGGGGTGTCCGCCGCGTACGGCCGTCTCGGCGGGCGCGGTGTAGACGGGGGTGCCGTGCATCGGCGTGTCCCAGACGGGCCGCCCGCCGGGCGCGGGCCGCTGCTGCCCGTACCCGCCGGTCGCCTGCCCGCCGTACAGACCGGCGCCCGTGCCCTGCGCGTACCCGGTCTGCTGCTGGGTGTACGCACCGCGTGCGTACGGATCCTGGGCGTACGGATCCGGGGTGTACGGGTCCTGGGGATACGCGCCCTCGGCGCCCGGTGCGCGCCTGCGGCGCCCCGATCCCGCCCCGGTGGTTCCCCGCCCCTGCCCCGGCCCCGGTTTCTCCGCCCGCCCCTGCGCCTGTTCGGCGGGGGGAGTGGGCGCGGAGCCCTTACGACTGTGTCGTCCCACGCCCCGGATCAGCTCCCGCCGCTGTCGTCTGCACCGGCCGCGTCGGCCGCGTCGGCCTGGATCAATTCCTTCACGGCCTGAGCGACCGTCTCGGGGTACTCCATCATGGCCACGTGGCCGGCGTCCGGGAGGGTCAGCAGTCGCGAGCCGCGGAACGCCGCGGCGGCCCTGCGCGCCATCCGGTACGAGACGAGCTTGTCCTGCCCTCCGTAGACGAGCAGCGTGGGCGCGAGCACCCGTTCCGCCTGCCGCCAGAGGCCGTGCTGGCCGCCGAGCGTATAGGCGTCGACGATGCCGCGCGAGGAGCGGGCCATGGCGTCCCAGAAGTACGGGAGCTCCAGGCGGCGCTCCATCTCCTCCACGGCGTGCCGCAGGCCCTCCTCGGAGACCCGGCCGGGGTCTCCGTAACAGAGCGAGAGCACGCCCCGGACCCGCTGCTCCGGCGTCCAGTCCCGGGAGAGCCGCGCGAAGAGCGACGACACCCCCGGCAGGGCGAACAGCGCGGTCGGCCAGGCGGTGCGCTGGACGCGCAGCTCGGGCAGGGCCGGGGAGACCAGGGTCAGCGTGCGGACCAGGTCGGGGCGGACGGCGGCGACCCGGGTGGAGACGGCGCCGCCGAGCGAGTTGCCGATGAGGTGGACCGGGCCGCGGCCGCGGGCGTCGAGAAAACGGATGACCGCCCGGGCGTGTCCCGTGACGGAGTAGTTGCCGTCGTCGGGCGGCGGGGAGTCGCCGAAGCCCGGCAGGTCGACTGCCTCGCCGTCGACCTGGTCCGCGAGCAGCGGCATCAGGGCCGTCCAGTTCTGCGAGGAGCCGCCGAGGCCGTGGACGTACAGCGCGGGCGGGAGGCCCGGCCTGACGCCGGGCCGGGCGCGCACGGTGAGCGTGAGCCCGGGCAGCGCGACGGAGCGCAACTTCTCGCCGTCGGCGACGCGTACGGCGCGGGTCCGCGGCGTGTGCGGTGCGGCGGCGGTCCGGGTCTCCGGAAGCTCGGTCGACGACATGGCCGCAATATTACGAGACGATCACGCGGCGGCGCGTGTGTGTGGCGTCACAGGATCGGGTGCGCCGCGCCGGGTGTGCTCCTACGCTCGTAGTGAGGGTCATCGGAGAGCCCCCGCATGCCGGAAGGAACCGCATGACTGCCGACCCGACGGAGCCGGACACATTCGCCGAGGAAGAGGACGTCGTGCTCGACGAGGAAATCCCTGAGGCCGACGCGGCCGAGCAGCGCGCCGAACTGCAGCAACGCGAGGACGAGCCCCACACTCATCTCGAACGGGACTCGGCGAACGAGGCGGACTCCTCCGAACAGGCGCGTGTGATCGCCCTCGACGAAGACGACTACCGCTGATTTGTTCGGTTTAACGTTGAATCGCCTGTCGCCCTGGGCGTCCGGTCCGTGAAATTCTGCGTCCGCACCGCGCACAGCCGGGTTACCCAAAAGTACGATGGCGGGCGCGACACCACAGCGCGCAAGGATCGATTTTTGGGAGGCGGCGTGACAGCCATCGAGCAGACAGAGGCAGCACGCCCTCGGGGCACGCGCCTGCCGCGCCGCGCCCGACGGAACCAGCTCCTCGGGGCGGCCCAGGAGGTGTTCGTCGCGCAGGGGTACCACTCCGCCGCGATGGACGACATCGCCGAGCGCGCGGGCGTCAGCAAGCCGGTCCTGTACCAGCACTTCCCGGGGAAGCTGGAGCTCTATCTGGCCCTGCTCGACCAGCACTGCGAGGCGCTGCTCCAGGCCGTCCGCACCGCCCTCGCGTCGACCAGCGACAACAAGCTCCGCGTCGAGGCCACGATGGACGCGTACTTCGCGTACGTGGAGGACGAGGGCGGCGCGTTCCGGCTCGTCTTCGAGTCCGACCTCACCAACGAGCCCGCCGTGCGCGAGCGGGTGGACCGGGTGAGCCTGCAGTGCGCCGAGGCGATCTCCGACGTCATCGCGGAGGACACCGGCCTCTCCAAGGACGAGTCGATGCTGCTCGCGGTGGGCCTGGGCGGTGTGTCGCAGGTCGTGGCGCGCTACTGGCTCTCCAGCGAGTCCGCCATCCCCCGCGACAAGGCCGTGGCGCTGCTGACCTCGCTGGCGTGGCGCGGCATCGCGGGCTTCCCGCTGCACCCGACGGACGGTCAGCCGATCGCCGAGGGTCACTGAAAAGCCGCTCCGTCGGTGTTCGCTCCTGGCGTTCCGCCGGGAGGCCGTGCGGGTCCCCTCGCCGGGCTAATGTGTGCAGCGTACGGCGCGGGAGACGCGCAACGCTGACCGTTCGGAGGGACATAGCCGTGGAGGTCAAGATCGGCGTGCAGCACGCACCCCGGGAGATCGTTCTGGAGAGCGGGCAGTCCGCCGAAGAGGTCGAAAGCGCCGTGGCCGACGCGCTGGCCGGCAAGGCGCAGCTGCTCAGCCTCACGGACGAGAAGGGCCGCAAGGTCCTGATCCCGGCCGAGAAGATCGCGTACGTGGAGATCGGCGAGCCGGCGGTGCGCCGGGTGGGCTTCGGCGCTCTCTGAGTCGTGTGACATGGGGAAGGGCCCGGCGGATTCGTTCCGCCGGGCCCTTCGTCCGTCCGGGTGGCGTGCCGGCCGGCCCCGGCGCCTGGGGATTGAACGAAGGTGCAGGTGAGGCGGGCGGGGAGGATTGCGTGCGAGTCGGCCCGGGTAGGACGGCTACGACCGCAATGCCCGCCCCGCACCGCACGCGAGGTGATCCCGTGTTCCTGGAAGCTCTCGGCGCCGCACTGCTCGGATTCGCCCTGGCCTGGGCCGCCGTGCACCGGCTGCCCGACCGCCTCCCCGCGCGCGCGGTCGTCCTCACGACCGGCACGCTCGGCGCCGTCTTCGGCGCCCTGGTGACCCATGGCGCCCTCGGCCCCGGCCACGCCCTGTCGACGATCGTCGGGGCCGTGGCGGTCGCGGCCGTCCTGCTCTCGCTGCTGATCCGCCCGGCCTCCCGCCGGCTGCGCCGATCAGCGGCGGCGTGAACAGCGCCGCTCCCTCGACGACCGTGAGCGGGCCCGGAACCCCGGGCCCGCCTCCGCGAGTCCTACGCCGCCAGGCCCAGCGCGGCCATGCGCTTGGTGTGGGCCTCGGTGATCCGCGAGAACATGCGGCCGACCTCCGCGAGGTCGAAGCCCGCGGCCATCGTGTCGACCCCGCCGACGAGCATGGTGGAGAGGGCGTCGCGCTCGGCGACGACCCGCTGGGCCTGCGAGAGCGCCTCGCCCATCAGGCGGCGCGCCCACAGCGCGAGCCGGCCGCCGACCCGCGGGTCGGCGTCGATCGCGGCGCGCACCTTCTCCACGGCGAAGTTCCCGTGACCGGTGTCGTCGAGGACGGACAGCACCAGCGCGCGCGTGTCCGAGTCGAGGCGGGCCGCGACCTCGCGGTAGAAGTCGCTGGCGATCGAGTCGCCGACGTAGGCCTTGACCAGGCCCTCCAGCCAGTCCGACGGCGCGGTCTGGCGGTGGAAGTCGTCCAGGGCCTTGGCGAAGGGCTCCATCGCGGCGGTCGGCTCCGCGTCCACGGCGGCGAGCCGGTCGCGCAGCCGCTCGAAGTGGTGGAACTCGGCGGAGGCCATCTTCGCCAGCTCCGCCTTGTCCGCGAGGGTCGGCGCCAGCTTGGCGTCCTCGGCGAGCCGCTCGAACGCCGCCAGCTCTCCATAGGCGAGCGCGCCGAGCAGATCGACGACCGCGGCGCGGTACTGCGGCTCGGCGGAAGCGGTGGCCCAGTCCTGGGCGGCGATCCCGGTGAGGGGCTCTTCGGCGGGCGTGGCGTTGTCAGGCGTCTCCATGAAGCGCACAATAGCCCGCTCCCCGGGGCGCTCAAGGCCCTGGTCAGTCACTGTGACCGCGCCCTCATCACCAATTCTCCCAACACACATGCGCGAATCCGGGGTACAGTGGTAAAGCGCCTGCTGAGTATGCGGACAAGCTTTCGCACGTTCGGACGTACTCGGTGGGCCGACTCATGAATGAGGATGCCCGGTCGGTGGCCCGACTGGCTCCGACCCGACAGCCCTCCCCGCGCACCCGCAGGAGGGTCCCTCAAGCGGCACGACGCTCGAGCGACGGCAGTGGTCCCGCGCCACCTGACTGTGATCCTTTCCTTGATCCGGTCGGAAGCGAATCGGCACGGTACGACCCCCAGCGTTCGCCTCACGCCGCGTCTCACAGAAGAGGCAGCACCCTGACTACGACTTTCCGAGAGCTCGGAATCCTTCCCGAGACGGCCGAGGCGCTCGAAGCCGTCGGCATCGTCACCCCCTTCCCCATCCAGGAGATGACCCTTCCGGTCGCCCTCTCCGGCACCGACGTCATCGGCCAGGCCAAGACCGGCACCGGCAAGACCCTCGGTTTCGGTCTGCCGCTCCTGGAGCGCGTCACCGTCCCCGCGGACGTCGAGGCGGGCCGGGCCAAGCCCGAGCAGCTGACCGACGCCCCGCAGGCCCTGGTCGTCGTCCCCACGCGCGAGCTGTGCACCCAGGTCACCAACGACCTGCTGACCGCGGGCAAGGTCCGTAACGTCCGCGTGCTCGCCATCTACGGCGGCCGGGCGTACGAGCCCCAGGTCGAGGCGCTCAAGAAGGGCGTCGACGTCATCGTCGGCACCCCGGGCCGCCTGCTCGACCTGGCCGGCCAGCGCAAGCTGGACCTGTCGCACGTCAAGGCCCTCGTCCTCGACGAGGCCGACGAGATGCTCGACCTGGGCTTCCTGCCCGACGTCGAGAAGATCATGAACATGCTTCCGGCCAAGCGTCAGACCATGCTGTTCTCGGCCACCATGCCGGGCGCCGTCATCGGTCTCGCCCGCCGCTACATGTCGCAGCCGACGCACATCCGCGCCACCTCGCCCGACGGCGAGGGCGTGACCGTCGCCAACATCAAGCAGCACGTCTTCCGCGCGCACTCGATGGACAAGCCGGAGATGGTCTCCCGCATCCTGCAGGCCAACGGCCGCGGGCTCGCGATGATCTTCTGCCGTACGAAGCGCACGGCGGCCGACATCGCCGAGCAGCTCCAGCGGCGCGGCTTCGCGTCCGGCGCGGTCCACGGCGACCTGGGCCAGGGCGCCCGCGAGCAGGCTCTGCGCGCGTTCCGCAACGGCAAGGTCGACGTGCTCGTCTGCACCGACGTCGCCGCGCGCGGTATCGACGTCGAGGGCGTCACGCACGTCATCAACTACCAGTCGCCCGAGGACGAGAAGACGTTCCTCCACCGCGTGGGCCGCACCGGCCGCGCGGGCAACAAGGGCACGGCCGTCACCCTGGTCGACTGGGACGACATCCCGCGCTGGCAGCTCATCAACAAGGCGCTCGGCCTGGACTTCCACGACCCGGTCGAGACCTACTCCAGCTCCCCGCACCTGTACGAGGAGCTCGACATCCCGGCGGGCACCAAGGGCGTCCTGCCGCGTGCCGAGCGGACCCGCGCCGGTCTGGGCGCGGAGGAGCTCGAGGACCTGGGCGAGCCCGGCGGCCGTGGTGGCCGTGGCGGCCGCAAGCAGGCCGCCCCGGCGGCCGAGGAGCGTCCGGAGCGTACGCGCACCCCGCGCCAGCGTCGGCGTACGCGCGGTGGCTCCGCGTCGGACGAGACGGCCGTGGCCGCCGCGCCGGCAGCGGTCGCCGCTCCGGTGACGGAGGACGCGCCGGCGGAGCCGCGCACCCCGCGCCGCCGTCGCCGTACCCGCACGGGCGGGGCCTCCGAGGCCCCGGTCACGCGCGTCGCCGAGACGGCCGTGGCCGCCGCGCCGGTCGCGGAGGCCGCTCCGGTCGCCGTCGCCGCCGCTCCGGTGGTCAAGCAGGCCAAGCCGGTGGACCGGGCCCCGCAGGCCGCCCCCGAGGCGCCGAAGGCCCCGCGTCGCCGCCGTGCGCGCATCCTGCCCCAGGCCGACACCGTGGGCTTCCAGACCGTGGAGACCGCGGCCGCCGCGCTCGCCGCCGCCGCGCCGGTCACCCCGGTCGCGGAGCCGGTCGCGCCGGTCGCCGAGACGGTCGTCGAGGAGCCGAAGAAGGCCCCCCGCCGCCGTACGACCAAGAAGGCCGTCGCGGCCCCTGAGGTCGCGGAGACCGTCGAGGCCACCCCGGTCGTCGAGATCGTCGAGATCGTCGAGGAGCCGAAGAAGGCTCCCCGTCGTCGTACGACGAAGAAGGCCGTCGCCGCCGAGCCGGTGGAGACGCCGGCCGTCGTCGAGCCCGTCGCCGAGGAGGCCCCCAAGGCCCCGCGCCGCCGGACGACGAAGAAGGCCGTCGCCGCCGCCGAGGCTCCGGACGCCTCGGAGCCGAAGACCGCGCCGCGTCGCCGTACGACGAAGAAGGCGGCCGCCGCTCCGGCGGAGGCCGGTGTCGTCGAGGAGGCCCCCAAGGCTCCGCGCCGCCGCACGACGAAGAAGGCCGCGGCCGCGCAACCCGAGAGCTGACGCGCCGTCCGTACCTTCCTCGTGGCCCGGCCCCTCCCCAGGGGCCGGGCCACGGTGCTGTCCGGCCTCCGGCCGTCGCTGAACAGCGGATACAGTCGCTCTATGAGCAAGCCCCGGTCCCTGGCGCTGCCCCCGCGCACCCGTGCCTACCGGCTGAGCACGACACGCGGCGACTTCGCCGTCCTGGACACCGCGCCCGAGGGCGAGCGGCGGGGCACGGTGCTGCTGCTGCCCGGCTACACCGGCAGCAAGGAGGACTTCCTCGCCCTGCTCGGTCCGCTCGCGGCGCACGGCTACCGCGCCCTCGCCGTCGACGGGCGCGGCCAGCACGAGACCCCGGGGCCGCGCGGGCGGCACGCCTACCGCCGCCGGGCGCTCGCCCTGGACGTGGTGGCGCAGGCGGCCGTGCTCGGCGACGGTCCGGTGCATCTGCTCGGCCACTCCTTCGGCGGTCTGGTGGCGCGCGCCGCCGCCGAACTCGCGCCGGGCGCCTTCCGCTCGCTGACCCTGCTCTCCTCGGGACCCGGCCGGGTGGCCCGCCCGCAGCGGGTCAGGGTCCTGGCCCTGCGGGGCGCGCTGGCGCTGCTGCCGAAGGAGCGGGTCTGGCTGGCGACGCGCTGGCTGGACAGCCGGGGCGAGGAGCCGGGGGTCGCGGACCCGCCGGAGATCGTACGGTTCCTGCGGCGCCGCTGGATGCGCACCCGGATCGCCCAACTGGCGGGCGCCGGGCGGCTGTTGCTGCGCGACCCGGACGGTACGGCACGCCTTGCCGCGCTTCCGATGCCGGTGCACATCGCGTACGGCGCGGACGAGATGGTCTGGCCGACGCACGGCCTGGCGGAGGCGGCGGCCCGGACGGGCGCGCACCACACGGTGGTCGCGGGCGCGGGCCACTCCCCCAACGTCTCGCACCCGGAGGAGCTTGCGGCCCGTCTCGCGGCGTTCTGGGACGGCCCACGCGAACGCTAGGCGCTCAGAACTGCGCCTGGAGGTGCTGCCAGAACCCGTCGCGGAGCGCCCTGCGCAGGGCCGCGTGGCCGCGCAGGGAGCGGCTGAGGAGCCGCTCGGCGTCGATGAGGAGGTCCTGGTCGACCGGTCCCGGCAGGTACGGGTGTCCGGGCAGCAGCTCGGCCAGCGCGTCGCTGCCGCGTTCGGCGATCCACATCGCGGCGATCTGGGCGCCGACGAAGCGGACCTCGTCGCGGGAGGGCGGGGGCTCGCCCTCGTTCTCGTACGTCGTGACGGGCCGTCGGGTCACGTAGGGGCGCCAGAAGTCGAGGTCGAAGGTGCGTCGGCTGTCGACCTCCCAGAGCAGCGGCTCGGCCTGGTTGCGCCCGTCGGCGGCCTCGATGCCCCAGAGGTGGACGCGGGCCCCGTAGCCCTGGGCGGCCTCGACGGCCGAGACGAGGTCCTCGTCGCCGCCGACGAGCGCGGCGTCGCTGATGGCGCGGTGGCGGGCGAGGGACTCCAGGTCGGAGCGGATGAGGGAGTCGACGCCCTTCTGCTGGTTGTTGGCGTTGAGGTTGCCGAGCCGGACCTTGACGTCGGGGAGTTCGGCGATGGACTGCTGCTCGGGCGTGTGGATGCGGCGGCGTGCGCCGTCGTACCAGTAGACGCGCAGCAGCCGGCTGTCGGCGAAGATCGTGCGGGCCTTGTCGATGAAGGCCTCGATGAGCCCTTCGGCGTCGAGGTCGAAGGAGCGGCGGTCCTCGGTGCCCGCGACCAGCAACCCGGCCGCAGCATAGACGTAACCCGCGTCGACGAAGATGGCATGGGTCGACGGGGTCTTCGCCACTTCGGCGAGCATCCGCCGGAGGAGCTCATTGGTGCGCTCCAGGCGGTCGCCCAGGTCGACGAAGGGGTCCTGGGGCGGCGTGAGAGGTGTCTCTGCGTCGTTCATCGGCCCTCATTCTCCGCCCGGCCGACGGCTCACGCCACCACCACCCACGTTAGTAGTTAGCCATCCGAAAAATTTCCTTAGCGTAGGGAATGTTTGCAGGATGCATCTCGTTGGACCCTGTGTAACACCGCACCAGCACCACAGTTCTCCAGCAGGAGGATCAACTCCAGACGAAGGGAGAAGCCCATGCGCTTCGAAATCCTGCGACTCGACGACATCGACGGCACGCCCGTCGACCGGACCGTCGTGGACGCCGCCTCCGTCAACCGGATCGTGCAGCAGGCCGCTCAGATCGGCCAGCGCATCTGGATCCGCCCGGCAGACAGCACGGCCTCGTAACGAGGCACCCGCTCCGAACGCACCGCGCCCCCGCATGGACTCCGACGACCGGAATCCGTACGGGGGCGCAGTGCTGTGCGGGGCCCCTGGGCGCTAGGTCGTGTCCGGAGAGTCTGGCCTGGCTCGCGACGCCCTTCGGGCGGACGACCATACTTTCCGGACACTCCCTAGGCGCCCTGGACGATCTGCATGACGCCGTTGATGATCTGCTGCACGGCGATGGCCGACAGCATCATGCCGGCGAGCCGGGTCACGAGCACGACACCGCCGTCCTTGATGACGCGGATGATCACCAGCGAGTAGCGCATGGTCACCCAGAGCACGACGTGCATGGCCACGATCGCGGCCCAGACGGAGACCTGCGCGGCGGCGCCGTCGGCGTGCTGCACGGCGAGGATGACGGAGACGATCGCACCGGGTCCGGCGAGCAGCGGCATGCCGAGCGGCACGAGGGCGACGTTGACGTCCTTGGTCTGCTTGGGCTCGTCGGTCTTGCCGGTGAGCAGGTCGAGCGCGATGAGCAGGAGCAGCAGACCGCCGGCGATCATCAGAGCGGGTACGGAGACGTGCAGATAAGCCAGGATCTGCTGGCCCAGGATGCCGAAGACGGTGATGACGCCGAAGGCGACGGCGACGGCCTGCCAGGCCATCCGCCGCTGCACCTTGGCTGCCCGGCCGGAGGTGAGGGCGAGGAAGATCGGGGTGATCCCGGGGGGATCCATGATCACGAAGAGGGTCAGAAACAGCGAGCCGAATACGGCGACGTCGAACACGGTGTGCCTTGCGATGAGGGGTGTACGAGGGTGTGGGTGGGCGTGCGCCCGCGCCACGGCTCCGCCGGGCGACAGTGCGGTGGCGGGTGACAGGTGGGAGGCCCGGGGGCGTCGGACCGCGAGGGGCGGGCCCGGGACCCGTAGGGGCTCAGGGGTGATTCCCCGCCGGGAGGCCGACGGGAAGGGCGCGGGCTCGCGCGGGCTAGGCCGGTCCGCCCGTGCCGGGGACCGGGAAGGCGCCCGTGGCGCGGCGCGTGATCTCGCCGTAGATCTCGGGGTCCGTCGTGTACTCGCCGAGGACGCAGGTCTTGCGGCTGCCGTGGTAGTCGCTGGAGCCCGTGGCGAGCAGCCCGAGTTCCTTCGCGAGCCCGTGCAGGCGCGCCCGCGTCGGCTCGTCGTGGTCCATGTGGTCGACCTCGATGCCGTCGAGGCCCGCCGCCGCGAGGCGGGCGATCGCGGCCTCCGGGACGACCTCGCCCCGCTTGACCGCGAGCGGGTGCGCGAAGACCGTGACCCCGCCGGCCGCCTTGACGAGCCGGATCGCCTCGAACGGGTCGAGCTCGTGCTTCCGGACGTACGCCCGTCCGCCGTCCGCGAGCCACTCGGGCGTGAACGCGCCGGACACGTCCGGTACGACTCCGAGCTCGACGAGCGCCTCCGCCACGTGCGGGCGGCCGACCGAGCCGTCCCCGGCGATCCGGGCGACCTGGTCCCAGGTGACGGGGACACCGAGCTCCTGGAGCTTGCCGACCATCGCCCGCGCGCGCGGCACGCGGTCGTCCCTGACCAGCTCGCGCTCGGCGGCCAGCTCGGGCTCGTCGGCGTCGAAGAGGTACGCGAGCATGTGCAGACCGACGCCGTCGAGGCGGCAGGACAGCTCGGCGCCGGTCACGAGGGTCAGCCCCTCGGGCAGCGCGGCGAGGGCGGTGGCGTGGCCCCGCGTGGTGTCGTGGTCCGTGAGCGCGACGACGTCCAGGCCGGCGGCGGCCGCGTTGCGGACCAGCTCGGCCGGGGTGTCCGTACCGTCCGAAGCGGTGGAGTGGGTGTGCAGGTCGATGCGCACGACGTGGTACTCCAGGGCTCGGGGCGGGCGAACAAGGGGACGCTCCAGCATAACGGGCGAATAAGGCCCACCCGCCCCGTACAACAAAGGCGTCAGACGTCACACGCCCCGCACACCCAAGCTCTCAGGACGCCGCGACCCCCATATCCCAGGTTCGGCGCGCCATCGACCGAGCAATCGACTCGGAGCCGCTACGTCGGCAGACGCGATCGGCCCCGGACCCGCTACGTCAGCAGACGTGGTGTGAGCGCCCCGCACGGCAGGAGTTCGACCTCCGCGCCCGCGTCGCGCAGGTCGGTCAGGACCAGTTCGTCGTACATCAGCAGGCCCGACTGCTCGGGCCACACGATCGCCCAGAGCCAGAGCCCGCGCGCCTCCCCCGCGAAGACCGCCCGGTCCTGCGGGGTCCCGCTCACGTGCCACAGGGGCGTCGGGCGCCCGGCGGCGAGGACCTTGGTCTGCGCGGGCTTGTCGATGGAGAGCCCCGTCCCGGGGTCCGGGCCGTCGAGCCCGGCGTACCGCGCGCCGAGACCGACGCCCAGCTCCTCGGCCACGAGCAGCAGCTCGCCGATGCCGCCGAGCGGCCCCGGGCCCGAGCAGGCGACGGCGGTGGCGCGTCCGCCGCTGCGGTCGTCACCGGCGTACGCGACCCCGGTGAAGAGCCAGCCGACGGGTAGGGGCCACGGCATCCAGACCGGCACCTGGGCCCGGTGCACGACGACACCGAGGGCCTCGACGCTGGGCGGGATCACGGGCTGCAGCGGGTGCACCGTGCCGTGCACCGCACACTGCCAGGAGTCGGCAAAAAGACCGGGCGCCCGGACCCGGCCACCGCACCTCGGGCAACTGGGTTCGCCCCTCATAGAGCCCAACGGTCCTACCCCTCCGCGCCCGCGTCAAGGACGATCACCCGTCCGGACCGACCAGTTCACCCCGAGTGGCAGGTACAACCATCAACAACGGGCGCGACACGCCGGAGCGGCGTCAATCCAGCGTGACCGAACGGCGGAGCGGATCGCGCAGGTCCGTGCCGTTGGCGAGCCAGCGCTCCTCCAGCGCCTGCGCCCCGTGGACCCGCTTCCAGGCCGCCTCGTTGGACGTCATCGGCAGCAGCGGCAGGAAGCGGACCGGGTCCATCGGGTCGTCGAGCTCCAGGTCCTCCACCAGGCCGCCCGGCTCCGCCACGAGGACCGAGCTGAACGGGGCCCCGGGCCAGAGGGGTTCGCCGACGTCGAGCGAGGCGCCGGCCGCCACGACCACGCCCTCGACCTGCGGGGTCGAGGCGAGGACCGCGAGCGGGCGCAGCACCTTGTCGGTGTCGGCGAGCCCGGCCCGTACCGAGAGGACCAGCTCCGCGCGCGGGCCCTTCACCGGGTCGGCGAGCGCGGCGGTCGGATCGGTCATCGGGTGCGCGGCCATACCGAGGGTCGCGTACCGGACGATGTCGCCGTCGAGGAAGCGGAGCACCTCGATCCGGTCCGTACCGAGAAACGTCACCGCGGCGCGCGCGTCCGGTTCACCGAGCGCCGAACGCAACCGGGCCTCGACCAGAGCAAGAACTTCTCCCATGCGGGGAGCATAGATCGCGTATGAAACGGGCAAGCAAAGGGATTGGCCCTCAGTCGGCTGATAGTCTTGGCCGGTGGTCGGTACTCCCGACCACTCGTCATCCCCCATGGGGGACCGGCCGGAGGAGGTGGGGCTGCTGTGAATCGAAGTCGATCGGGCAGTACCAACCGCTCTTCCGCCCCGCACCTGAGCCCGGTGCGTTTCTCCCGGTGATCTGAGGCTTTCCGCACCCGGTCCGCCCACCTTCATCCGGCATCTCGCACGACGGAAGAGCACTTCGCCTTTGCCTGTCTGTAGCGAACGCCGTCACCGCGACGCCGCGGTGCCGCCCGCTTTGTGGACGACGTAGCTCCACGTCCTCATTCCGGGCTGTGCCACGCCCCGCCGACGGCTTCTCCGTGAAGGAGCATGCCCATGTCGATGATCCGTGACCTGCGTGCCGCGGTCCGTCCCTCGCTGCGCACCTCCCTGCGCAAGCCCACCGTCGCCGGCGCCTCGCAGTACGCCAACTACGACGCGACCCGTGACCCCTCCGCCTCCAGCGCGGTCGTCGACTGCGCCGTCTACCGGGACGGCCGCCGCGTGGACGACCGCGCGTGCCTGACGCCGCGCGGCGCGATGCGCCAGGTACGGGAGAGCGGCGGCTTCGTCTGGATCGGCCTGCACGAGCCGACCGAGGCCGAATTCGCGGGTATCGCGGCCGAGTTCGGGCTCCACCCGCTCGCCGTCGAGGACGCCGTCCACGCCCACCAGCGGCCGAAGCTGGAGCGGTACGACGACACCCTCTTCACCGTCTTCAAGACGATCCACTACGTCGAGCACGCCGAGCTCACCGCGACCAGCGAGGTCGTCGAAACCGGCGAGGTGATGTGCTTCACCGGCCCCGACTTCGTCATCACCGTCCGGCACGGCGGGCAGGGCTCCCTGCGCAACCTGCGCCACCGACTCCAGGGCGAGCCCGAGCTCCTGAGCAAGGGACCCTCGGCCGTCCTGCACGCCATCGCCGACCACGTCGTCGACGGCTACATCGCGGTCGCCGACGCCGTCGAGCTCGACATCGACCAGATCGAGATCGACGTCTTCTCGCCGCCGGCGAAGGGCTCCACGCGCGGCACGGACACCGGGCGGATCTACCAGCTCAAGCGCGAGGTACTGGAGTTCAAGCGGGCGGTCAGCCCGCTCCTGCGCCCGATGCAGCTGCTGAGCGAGCGCCCGATGCGGCTCGTGGACCCGGACATCCAGAAGTACTTCCGTGATGTCGCCGACCACCTCGCGCGCGTGCAGGAGCAGGTCGTCGGCTTCGACGAGCTCCTCAACTCGATCCTCCAGGCCAACCTGGCGCAGGCGACGGTCACGCAGAACGAGGACATGCGCAAGATCACCTCCTGGGCGGCCATCATCGCCGTCCCGACGGCGGTCTGCGGTGTGTACGGCATGAACTTCGAGCACATGCCGGAGCTGGAGTGGAAGTACGGGTACCCGATGGTGCTCGTCGGCATCGCGGCGATCTGTTTCGCCATCCACCGCACCCTGAAGCGCAACGGCTGGCTGTAGAGGCTCTGGAAGCGCGGCCGGCTCTCGATAGGCTGCGGGCATGACAGACACGCTGCTCGGGCCCGCCCTCGTCGAGGAGGCCACGAAGAAGTCCGGCCTCATCTGGGTCCGGGGCGACGCCCCGGCGGCCCGGGCGCTGTGGCACGTCTGGCACGAGGGCGCGGCGCACGTCGTCGGCGACGGTCCGGGCGAGCAGCCCCTCCCGGGGCTCGTCGTGGGCGCGACGGCCGAGGTCACGGTCCGCAGCAAGGACAAGGGCGGCCGGATCGTCGCCTGGACGGCGGCGGTCTCCGAACTCGCTCCCGGCACGGAGGAGTGGGACGCGGCGGTCGCCGAGCTGAAGGGCAAGCGCCTCAACGCGACGGACGGCGAGGCCATGCCGGACCGGTGGGCGCGCGAGTGCCGGGTGCTCCGGCTGACCCCGCTCGACTCCACGACCGACCTGCCGACCGGGTCCCTCGCGGCAGCGCCGCAGGCCTCCGACGCGATCACCCGCCGCCCGATCCCGGCGGCCCTCCCGCGCCTGCTGCTGGGGCGCCGGGGGCGCTGAGCGCGGCGCCGGCCCGGCGCGATCTCGTCGTGCGCGATCCCTGATCCTCGTGGAACCTGACGAGGAACAGCCGCATCTCTTCAGGTGGCGGCGAACTCCAGGAGTCGGGGCACCACATGACGAGCGACCACGAGGAACCGCGCAGGCGAGGGAAGTCCGCCGCGATCGTGGCGGCGGCCGTCTGTCTGGCCGTCGTCGGCGCGGCCACCGTCTGGTCGGCCAGCGGCGACGACCCGCGCAGCTCCTCGCGCGACACCGGCGCCCCTGCCCCCACCGCGCCCGTCGCCCCGCTCCAGCCCGACGCATCCGGCACGCCGGCGAAGCCCGCCCCCGGTCAGGACGCCCGCCCGTTCACCCTGGTCGCGACCGGCGACATCATCCCGTACCCCTCGATCATCCAGCGGGCCGCCGCCGACGCGGAGGGCGGCGGGCACGACTTCCGGAAGATACTCGCGGGCGTCGAGCCCATAGTCTCCGGCGCCGACCTCGCGCTGTGCCACCACGAGATCCCCTACGGGCAGCCCGGCGGCCCCTACACCGGCTACCCCACCTTCAAGGCGCCCCACCAGCTCGCGGACGCCCTGAAGGAGACCGGTTACGAAGGCTGCTCGACCGCCTCGAACCACACCCTCGACGCCGGCTTCGAGGGCCTGAAGCGGACCCTCGACGGGCTCGACCGGGTGGGCCTGAAGCACGTCGGCTCGGCGCGCGACGCCGAGGAGGCCAAGGCCCCCGCCTGGTACACGGCCGGCGGAGCGAAGGTGGCCCAGCTCTCGTACACGTACGGGACGAACGGCATACCGCTTCCCGAAGACAAGCCCTGGGCGGTCAACCTGACCGACCGGCAGCGGATCGTCGACGACGCGCGGGCCGCCCGGCGAGCGGGCGCCCAGGTCGTCCTCCTGAGCATCCACTGGGGCACCGAGTGGCAGGAGGCCCCCGACGAGGCGCAGCAGGAGCTCGCGCGGGCACTGACGGCCTCCACCACGGACGGCCTCCCCGACATCGACCTCGTCCTCGGGACGCACAACCACGTGCCGCAGCCGTACGAGAAGGTCAACGGCGTCTGGGTGGTCTACGGCATGGGCGACCAGGTCGCCAGCTTCTACACCGCCGACAAGGCGCGCGGCAACATGTCCTCGATCCCGCGCTTCACCTTCGGGCCCTCCGCGGAGCACCCGGGGAGGTGGACGGTGACGAAGGCCGAGTACCTCACGCAGTACTCCGACATGGGCCCGCCGTTCCGGGTGGTGTGCGCCTCGTGCGACACCCGCTACCCGGCGGTCGACGCCCGCGTCACCGAGGCCGTGATGTCCCGGGGCGCGGGGGACCAGGGGCTGACCCGCGCCACGCGCTGAGCGGCGGTCAGGTGCGCGGGAGCTGCTTGCCGTAGTCGAGCGTCTCCCCCGGCGCCGGGGCCTCCAGCGCGAAGTCCTTGTCCCACTCGGAGAGCACGACCACGCCCGCCCCGCCGCCGCGCGCGAACTGGAGCGGGAACGGGGTGCCTTCGAGGGCGACGTCGAGCGTGCCGCCCTCGCCGTCCTCGCCGCCCTTGACCTTGACCGTACGGATGCCGCCGATCTTGTCGCGGTCGCCCTTCACGACATCGCCGTGCAGACCGATGAGCCCGTCCAGGAGCAGGTCCATGTCGGTGAAGCCGCGCAGCTGCTTGTACGAGGGGTCGTCCTGCGGGACCTTCACGTACTTGTCGTCGAGCTTGTCGGCGGCCTCGCTGTCGGCCTCCGAGGCGTCGGAGGAGTCGGACGAGCCGGAGGTCGAGGAAGGCTTGGCGGAGCTCTGGCTGCCGCCCTCGCCGTGCGTCCAGAACGCGGCGTCGGCCTTCATGTAGAGCGCGTCACCGATCCGCAGCAGCTCGAAGGTGCTGTTCTTCGTCGCGACCGAACCGGTCGCGCCGTCGTCCTTGAGCCGCATGTTCAGCTTGAACGTGCCGCCCTTGCTGACGAGCGTCCCGGCGAGCCGGACCGCCTTCGCGCTGTCGGCCGCCGCCTGCGCCTTCTCCTCGATGGCGTCCGGGGCCAGCTTCCCGACCCCGTTGGTCCCCTCGTCCGGGTCGTCCGCGCAGGCGCTGAGTCCCGCCGCGAGACCGGCGCACAGCGCCAGCGGCAGGACGACCCTGCGGATGCGCGATGCAGTGAGGAGTGCGGTCACCGGCGCGGCCTCTCGTCTGTCGTCGACGTCGTCGATGGTGGCGTCGATGGTGGGGGGACGGCAGCACGCAGCGTACCCGGGCCGGGTGGCGTCGCCGCAGGCAGCCGTACGGGTGCTTTCGCCAGGGCGCCACGGATGGGCACGGGCTAGCCTGAATCCGGCATACCCCAGCATTGACCAGCATCGACCCGAATCGTGCGGCACCGAGGAGGCGCGTGGCATGGTGGCAGGCGCCCCCCGGATCTTCGTCTCGCACCTCGCCGGTGTCCCCGTCTTCGACCCCAACGGCGACCAGGTCGGCCGGGTCAGCGACCTCGTCGCCATGCTGCGGGTGGGCCGGCGCCCGCCCCGGCTGCTCGGCATGGTCGTGGAGGTGCTCAGCCGCCGCCGGATCTTCGTGCCGATGACCCGGATCACGGGCGTCGAGTCCGGCCAGGTCATCACGACCGGCGTGGTCAACATGCGGCGCTTCGAGTCGCGCCCCACCGAGCGGCTCGTCCTCGGCGAACTCCTCGACCGCCGCGTCCAGCTGGCCGGGACCGACGAGGAGGTCACCGTCCTCGACATCGCGATCACGCAGCTCCCCGCCCGCCGCGAGTGGGAGATCGACCGGGTCTTCGTCCGGCGCGGCAAGCCCGGCGCGCTGCGCCGCAAGGGCGAGACGCTGACCGTCGAGTGGTCGGCCGTCACCGGCTTCTCCCTTGAGGAGGAGGGCCAGGGAGCGGAGAGCCTGGTCGCCACCTTCGAGCGGCTGCGCCCCGCCGACCTGGCCAACGTGCTGCACCACCTCTCCCCCAAGCGGCGCGCCGAGGTCGCCGCCGCCCTTGACGACGACCGGCTCGCCGACGTCCTGGAGGAGCTGCCGGACGACGACCAGGTCGAGATCCTCGGCAAGCTGAAGGAGGAGCGGGCGGCGGACGTCCTGGAGGCGATGGACCCGGACGACGCGGCCGACCTGCTCTCCGAGCTGCCGGAGGAGGACAAGGAGCGGCTGCTCACCCTGATGCGGCCCGACGACGCCGCCGACGTCCGCCGGCTCCTCGCCTACGAGGAGCGGACCGCGGGCGGTCTGATGACGACCGAGCCGATCGTGCTGCGGCCGGACGCCACGGTCGCGGACGCGCTGGCCCGCGTACGGCAGCAGGACCTCTCCCCCGCGCTCGCCGCGCAGGTGTACGTGTGCCGGCCGCCGGACGAGACGCCGACGGGCAAGTACCTGGGCACGGTGCACTTCCAGCGGCTGCTGCGGGATCCGCCGTTCACGCTGGTGAGTTCGCTGGCCGACAGCGACCTGCCGCCGCTCGCCCCGGACACCCCGCTGCCCGCGGTCACCAGCTACCTCGCCGCGTACAACATGGTCGCGGCGCCGGTGGTGGACGAGAGCGGGTCGCTGCTCGGCGCGGTCACCGTGGACGACGTGCTCGACCATCTGCTGCCGGAGGACTGGCGCGAGACCGAGTTCCACGGGGAGGGGGTGACGCATGACGTCTGAGCGCGCGCGGGAGAGGGATCGGGAGCGGGAGCGGGAGCGGGAGCACGAACGGGAGCGGGAGCGGGAGCGGTCCATGTCCCGGATCCGGCTCGACCTGCCGCGCGAGCGGCGGGCGCGGCTGCTGCCGGAGTACGACCCGGAGGCCTTCGGCCGGTTCTCGGAGCGGATCGCGCGCTTCCTCGGCACCGGGCGGTTCATCGTCTGGATGACGATCACCATCGTCCTCTGGGTGCTGTGGAACATCTTCGCGCCGTCGTCGCTGAAGTTCGACGAGTACCCCTTCATCTTCCTGACGCTCGCCCTGTCCCTCCAGGCCTCGTACGCGGCCCCGCTGATCCTCCTCGCGCAGAACCGGCAGGACGACCGCGACCGGGTCAATCTGGAGCAGGACCGCAAGCAGAACGAGCGGTCCATCGCCGACACCGAGTACCTGACGCGGGAGATCGCGGCGCTGCGGATGGGCCTGGGCGAGGTGGCCACCCGCGACTGGATCCGCTCGGAGCTCCAGGACCTGATCAAGGAGATGGACGAGCGCCGCGATCTATTCCCTCGGGGCGGCGGACAGGGACGTGACGTAACCGACCGCTGACAGGTCTTTCCGGTGCCCGTGGTCGGCGCCGTACCATCTCCATATGGCTACGGAAGACGCGGTGCGCGAAGCACTGGCGACGGTGAACGACCCCGAGATCAACAAACCGATCACCGAGCTCGGCATGGTGAAGTCGGTGGAGATCGGATCCGACGGCAGGGTCGCCGTCACGGTCTACCTCACCGTCTCCGGCTGCCCGATGCGGGAGACGATCACCCAGCGCGTCACGGACGCGGTCGCGGGGGTGGAGGGCGTCACCGGCGTCGACGTCACGCTCGACGTGATGAGCGACGAGCAGCGCAAGGAGCTGGCCTCGGCCCTGCGGGGCACGACGGCGGAGCGCGAGGTGCCGTTCGCCAAGCCCGGCTCGCTGACCCGGGTGTACGCGGTCGCCTCCGGCAAGGGTGGCGTCGGCAAGTCCTCCGTGACCGTCAACCTGGCGGCGGCGATGGCCGCCGACGGTCTGAAGGTCGGTGTCGTCGACGCCGACATCTACGGTCACTCGGTGCCCCGCATGCTGGGCGCGGACGGCCGTCCGACCCAGGTCGAGAACATGATCATGCCGCCGTCGGCGAACGGCGTGAAGGTCATCTCCATCGGCATGTTCACCCCGGGCAACGCGCCGGTGGTGTGGCGCGGCCCGATGCTCCACCGCGCGCTGCAGCAGTTCCTCGCGGACGTGTACTGGGGCGACCTGGACGTCCTCCTGCTCGACCTGCCCCCGGGCACGGGCGACATCGCGATCTCGGTCGCGCAGCTCGTGCCGAACGCCGAGATCCTCGTCGTCACGACCCCGCAGCAGGCGGCGGCCGAGGTCGCCGAGCGGGCCGGCTCGATCGCCGTCCAGACGCACCAGAAGATCGTCGGCGTCGTCGAGAACATGGCCGGTCTGCCGTGCCCGCACTGCGACGAGATGGTCGACGTGTTCGGCACGGGCGGCGGCCAGCGGGTCGCGGAGGGGCTGACGAAGACCACGGGCGCGACGGTCCCGGTCCTCGGCTCCATCCCGATCGACGTGCGCCTGCGCGAGGGCGGCGACGAGGGCAAGCCGGTCGTCATCACCGACCCGGACTCCCCGGCGGGCTCCGCCCTCCGCGCCATCGCCTCCAAGCTCGGCGGCCGCGCGAGGGGCCTCTCGGGCATGAGCCTGGGCATCACGCCGAGGAACAAGTTCTAGGACGGCATGACGAAGGGGCACCCCGAGCGGGGTGCCCCTTCGTCGTTGCCAGGCGTACGCGTCCGTCGTTGCTACGCGTACACGCCGAGGTCCTCGACCCCCGCGAACCCCAAGCCGTACGCGCTCATGCCCCGCCCGTACGCCCCGATGTGCACCGCCCCCGCGGACCCGGCCAGGACCCAGCCGAACTCGGACTCGCGGTAGTGGAACGGCATCGGCACCCCGTCCACGGGGAGCGACAGCGTGGACCACTCCGGGCCCGTCAGGTCGTCCGCGAGCTCGAACGCGGTCTCCGTCTGCTGGTCCAGCCAGTCGTCCCGCAGCACGTGGTCCAGCTGGGCGGGCCAGGTGTACGCCAGGAGCCCGGAGCCGGCCAGCCAGGCCGCGGAGGAGACCGTGGTGGCGTCCAGGACGCCCGTACCGTCACCCGACCTGCGCTCCGGGGTCGCCGCGACCGTCACGACGACGGCGAAGCGCTCCTTCTCGACCGCGCTCGCGTCGGACTTTATCGACGGCTCGTCCCCGTGGCCCATCGACCCGTGCTGGACGGTCCCGTCCGCGGCCGTCCCGACCTGCATCAGCCAGCGCGCTCCGGTGAACGCGTCGTCAAGTCCGTACCAGGTGAAGGGTGCGCGCAGATAGCCTTCGGCCGTGCGCCGGGCTGCGGGCACTCCCTCCACCCGACTCGTCGTCTCCATCTCGGCCGCCTCCTCGATCCGTCGTGTCCGCGGCGGCGGACAACAGATGGAGGATAGCCACCGGCTGACGCCACGGTGCGTCAGCCCAGGTGGCCGGGTGTGGCCAGGCGCGGCTCGTGCGCGGTCAGGTCGCGTCGGAGTCGTACGGCGGTCGCTCGCCGGCGTCCGGCTTGTCCTGCTTCTTCAGCAGGTCGGGGGAGCCGTTGACGGTCGCCGGGACGGAAGCGGGCTCGGTGGCCGGCTCCGGCTCGCGGCCGTTGACCGCGTCCGCGACCTCGTTCATCTCCTTCTTGAGGTCGAAGCTGCTGCGCAGCTCCTTCAGCTCCTTGAGGTCCTCGTTCCCGTCCAGCTGCTTGCGCAGGAAGGTCTTGGGGTTGAGGTCCTCGAACTCGAAGTCCTTGAACTCCGGGCCCAGCTCGGTACGGATGTCCTGCTTGGCACTCTCGGAGAACTCGCGCACCTTGCGGATGAAACGCGAGGCGTCCTGGATGACCTTCGGCAGCTTGTCCGGGCCGAAGATGAGCACGGCGAGGACCACGAGCGTCACGAGCTCGAGTATGCCGATGTCGTTGAACACCTTGGCTGCTCCTTACACGGGTCCGGGCCCGGTCCACGGTACCCGCCGAAACAGCCGGGCGGGTACCTTCCGGTGTCGCTCACATGGCGCTCAGTCGCCCTGCGAGGAACCGAGCGTCAACGTCTTGGTCTGTTCCTTGCCGCCGCGCTTGAGGGTCAGCTCCAGCTGATCGCCGGGGCGGTGGGCGCGGATCTTCACGATCAACTCCTCGCCGCTGTGCACGCGCTGGCCGTCGACCTTGGTGATCACGTCGCCGGGCCGGATGCCGGCCTTGGCCGCCGGGCCGTCCGGGGTGACCGAGGCGGTGCCGTCCTTGCCCTTGTCGCCGACCCGGGCGCCGTCGCCGTTGTACTGCATGTCGAGGCTCACACCGATGACGGGGTGGGTGGCCTTGCCGGTGTTGATCAGCTCCTCGGCGACCCGCTTGCCCTGGTTGATCGGGATGGCGAAGCCGAGGCCGATGGAGCCGGACTGGCCGCCGCCCTCCCCGCTCGAACCGTCACCGGCCGCGCGGATCGCGCTGTTGATGCCGATGACCCGGGCCTTGGAGTCGACCAGCGGGCCGCCCGAATTGCCGGGGTTTATCGGGGCGTCGGTCTGGAGGGCGTCGACATAGCTGACGTCGCTGCCGTCGCCCTTCTCGCCGCCGGCCGTGATGGGGCGCTCCTTGGCGCTGATGATGCCGGAGGTGACCGTGTTCTGGAGGTCGAAGGGGGCGCCGATGGCGACGACCGGGTCGCCGACGCGGACGTTGTCCGAGTTGCCGAGCGGGAGGGGCTTGAGGCCCGAGACGCCGGTGACCTTGACGACGGCGAGGTCGTAGCCGCTGTCCTTGCCGACGAGCTTGGCGCTCGCGGTCTCGCCGCTGCTGAAGGTGACGCTGATCTCGCCGGAGGAGGCGGCCGCGTCGACCACGTGGTTGTTGGTCAGGATGTGGCCCTGGGTGTCCAGGACGAAGCCCGTACCGGTGCCGGAGGAACCGGCGCCGCTGACGTGCAGGGTGACCACGCTCGGCAGGGCGCTGGCGGCGATCCCGGCGACGGAGTCCGGGGCACGGTCGCCGCCCTCGACGTCCGCCTGGGGCAGCTCGACGGTGGTGATGCCGCCGTTGCGCTCGACGTACGCGCCGATGGCGCCGCCGACGACGCCGGTGATCAGGGCGAAGACCAGCGCCCCGACGAGCGCGAGGCCGCGGCGGGAGCGGCGGGGCCTGCCGAGCGGCTCCGTCCCGACGCTCAGCGGCGCGGCGGGCGCGCCGGGGGCCCCGGGCGCGCCCCAGGGGTCGTACTGCACCCACGGCGTGGGCTGCGGCGCGACCGGCTGCGGGACGGGGACGGGCTGCTGCGGTACGGCCTGTGGTGGGGCGGCCTGCGGCTGCACAGCCTGGGGTGGGGCGGACTGCTGCGGTACGGGTACGCCATGGGCCGGGGTCGCGACCGGTCTCTGGACGGGCGGCGCGGGCGCCCAGGGCCCGGGCTCCCCGTAGGGCGGGGTCCGGTACTCGTCGGGCTCGTGCAGCGGCTGGGCCTGCGCCGACGGCTCGGGCCGAGGTTCCGGCCGGGGCTCCGGCTGCGGGGGCACCTGGTCCTGCGGCTCGGGCAGGACCTCGGGCTCCGCGGACGCCGTTACCGGCACCGCCGCCGGAGCCTCGATCGGTGCCTCCGCCGGCACCTGCTGCGCTACCGGCGCCGGTGGCGCGTCCGGGGTCGCGGGGGCGGCGAGGGTGAAGTCACCCTCGTCCGCGACCGGCGCCTCCGCTGCCGGCGGCGCCGGTATCTCGGCCGCCGGCGGCGTACTCGTCGGCCGACTCCACCACTTCGGCTTCTGGCCGGTCGGCTTCCCGTCGTTCATGCTCTCCCCGCAACAGCTGACCTGTCCGCGCCCGCCTCACGGCGGGCGCCCGTGCCGAGGATTCAACCAGGTCCGGGCTCAGCGGTGGGAGGTGAGCGGGGTCGTCGTCGGGTTGGCGTCCGCGAGCAGGCTCGGGGACGGGGTCGCCGCCGGGGCGCTCAACGGGTTGTACCCGCTCGTGAACGCCAGGCGCAGGGCCGGGCCCGTGGGGCGTATGAACGGGGACAGCTCGAAGACCGACTGGGCGGTTGTGCCCTGGAGCCGCAGGGAGACGGCGTGGGCCGGCTCGCCCGGGACCAGGGGTCCGGCGGCCACTGTGCCGGTGGTCGAGCCGACGCCGATCGGGCTCGCCGTGGAGCCGATGGACGTCCGCTCCTCCGTGCGCCCGCCGCGTCCGAAGGTCGCGCCCGCGCTCGCCGCCGTGCCCGTACCGGAACCGGTGCCCGTGCCGGTGACCGAGCCCGTGCCGCTGCCCGGGCCGGCGGACCGGAGCGGGGTGACGTTCGTGCCCGTGCCCTCGCCGCGCGCGCCGACGTTGACCGTCGACTCCAGCGGCAGGGCGCCGCCGAGCGCGATCGCGGCGAAGGAGACCGCGCTGGCGGCCGCGATGCCGAAGCGCCGGGTGCGCCAGGACGAGCGGTCGTTCTCGGGCCGGGTGCCGACCGCGTGGATACGGAAACCGGAGTGGTGCGGGGAGACCGGCGCGGCCGTCGCGAAGCCGTCCGACCTCAATCCGCCGAGGCCTCCTCCGACGCCGCCGCCTCCGAGGGCGCCGCCGCCCCCACCGAGGGAGAGGAGTTCGTCGAAGGGTCCCCCTCGGTCGTCACCCCCCGGTCCGCCAGGGCCCCCGGGCAACCCCTGAAGGCGTGCGAGGAGCCCTTCGGAGGGCGGTGGTGGCGCGGTGGACGCGAAGACGCTCTTCAGCCGGCGCTGGGCGTCGGCCTCCGCCTTGCATTTGGCACAGGTCGCGAGGTGCGCGAGGACCCGCTCGCGGGCGTCGTGGCCGAGCTCCCCGTCGACCAGCGCGGCGAGTCGGTCCCCGAGGTGCTGCTCCGCGGGGGTCGGGCCGGCAGGACTGATGCTCACGCCGTTCCGCCCTCCCAGCCGACGGTGGCAAGCGCGCGCTCCGCCCGGGCTTCGGGGGAACGGTGCTTGAGGGCCTTGCGCAGGTGCGAGCGGCCGCGGTGGATGCGGCTGCGGACCGTGCCGAGCTTGACGCCGAGCGTGGCGGCGATCTCCTCGTACGACAGTCCCTCGATGTCACAGAGGACGACCGCGGCCCGGAACTCGGGCGCGAGGGTGTCGAGGGCCTGCTGCACGTCCGCGTCGAAGTGCGTGTCGTTGAACGCCTGCTGCGGGGAGGGCTCGCGGCTGGGCAGCCG
This sequence comes from Streptomyces sp. NPDC026092, assembly GCF_040638605.1. NCBI lineage: Bacteria > Bacillati > Actinomycetota > Actinomycetes > Kitasatosporales > Streptomycetaceae > Streptomyces > Streptomyces sp. NPDC026092. Next base: position 124,829 of record NZ_JBEZYN010000011.1, on the reverse strand, counting down.
CTCGGCCGCGTCGTCGCCGAGCGCGTCGAACCGGATCCGCTGCTTGCGGCGGACCATGTCGAGGAAGAGGTTGGTGGTGATGCGGTGCAGCCAGCCCTCGAAGGTGCCCGGCGTGTACGTCGACAGCGAGCGGAAGACGCGGACGAAGACCTCCTGCGTGAGGTCCTCGGCGTCGTGCTGGTTGCCGGTCAGCCGGTAGGCGAGGCGGTAGACCCGGCCACTGTGCGTGCTGACGATCTCCTCCCAGGTGGGCGGAGTCCACGCCTGCGATTCCGCATCCGATGCGAAGGTCGCGGTGGTGGGAGCGGAGTCGGCGGTGTGGATTCGGTCAGCGGTGTCGGTCACGGATTTCGGCTCACCCGCCGACCTGAGAAGACGCCGAAGCACTCCTCCCCGGTCCACAGGCGCAGCCGCACCTCCCCTGTCGGCTCTGGTGGTGTCCAGTGGAGCCCCTACCATAGCCACCTCGCCCGTTAGCTCCGGATAAGAATCTTTACGCGAATTTGGGGACCGGGCCGTCCGCTTCGACCGGCCACCCCTCGTGCGCGTTCTTCCCCCTGTGAACGCGCGGTCCCATCTGCGGGTTCCCGGGTCCAGCGGATACAGTCACCGTTGCGCCAACTACGGGGACAGGAGAGGGCCATTACCGCCAACCGGCCGACGAGCTGGGCGTTCGCCGACGCCTTTGTCGCCGAGGACGAAGCGCTGCGCTGGGCCCGTGACCGGGCCCGGGAGGCAGCGCTGCCCTCGGTGTCACCGGGCACCGGCGCCGCCCTGCGTCTGCTGGCCGCGTCCACGGACGCGAAAGCGGTGGCCGAAATCGGTACGGGCACGGGCGTGTCCGGGATCTATCTGTTGCAGGGGATGCGGCCGGACGGGGTCCTGACGACCGTGGACCTGGAGCCGGAGCGCCAGCAGTTCGCCAAGACGGCCTTCCGGGCGGCGGGCTTCGCGGGGAACCGGGCGCGGTTCATCCCGGGCCGCGCCCTGGACGTCCTGCCCCGGCTCGCGGACGGCGGGTACGACCTCGTGTTCTGCGACGGCGACCGGCTCGAGTGCCTGGACTACCTCGCTGAATCGTTGCGCCTGCTGCGACCGGGGGGTCTGGTCTGCTTCGAGGGCGTCTTCGCGGACGGCCGTACGGTCGACTCGGGGGCCCAGCCGCCCGAGGTGCTGCGGATACGGGAGCTGCTGCGGGCGGTCCGGGAGAGCCAGGAGCTGCTGCCCTCGCTGCTGCCGGTCGGCGACGGCCTGCTGTGCGCGGTGCGCCGGGGCTGACGACGCCCTCCCCAAGGCCCTCCAAGGCCCTCAGGGCCGTACGTGCGGGCCCAGGACCGCACGTTCGCACCGTACCGACCACACCCGACCCCCGAAACACCCCTGCCCCGGCGCGGTGGGTACCGTGCCGGGGCAGGGGTGGACAATCCTGTGCTTGTCGCGTCAGCCGACTACCTGCTTCAGGGCGTCGCCGAGGGCTTCGGCCTCGTCCGGGGTCAGCTCGACGACAAGCCGACCGCCGCCTTCGAGCGGAACGCGCATGACGATGCCCCGCCCCTCCTTTGTCACCTCGAGCGGGCCGTCGCCCGTCCGCGGCTTCATGGCCGCCATGCTCGTTCCCCTTCCTGAAACCAGCTCTTCGTCAGCCGACGGCCCCTGATCGGGAGCACACGTCACCGGCATCGAACACATTGCTTCCAGGTCATTATCCCGCATCACAGGACCCGATGACCAACATCGGAGTGCATCGCTTGCGCAACGCGCTTCCGCAAAACCGTCCATTTCGGCGATCGGCCTGCGATACTTCGCCGCCATCGCCCCGCCGCCACCCCGTAGCTCTTTGACGCAGGTCACATGTGCGAGGGGGGTGATCTCCGCCATGCTGGGCCAGTCAGGGACCCGCAAGGACGCGAAGGGAAGCCGCGATGGCCGACACCGTGCTGTACGAAGTGACCGACGGACTCGCCACGATCACGCTCAATCGGCCCGAGGCCATGAACGCGATGAACGTCGAGGCGAAGCTCGCCCTGCGGGACGCCGTCGAGGCGGCGGGCGCGGACACGGCCGTACGGGCGGTCCTGCTGACGGCGGCGGGCGAGCGGGCGTTCTGTGTGGGCCAGGACCTGAAGGAGCACGTGGGCCTGCTGCTCCAGGACAAGGAGACCGGTTCGCAGGCGACGATGAACACGGTCCGGGACCACTACAACCCCATCGTCAGGGCGCTGACCGGCATGAAGAAGCCGGTGGTGGCGGGCGTGAACGGCGTCGCGGCCGGGGCCGGCTTCGGCTTCGCCCTCGCGGCGGACTACCGGGTGGTGGCCGAGACCGCCTCCTTCAACACCTCCTTCGCGGGCGTGGCGCTCACCGCCGACTCCGGGATGTCCTGGACGCTGCCCCGCCTGATCGGCGCGAGCCGCGCCTCCGACCTGCTGCTCTTCCCGCGCTCGATCACCGCGCAGGAGGCGTACGAACTGGGCATCGCGAACAAGCTGGTCCCGGCCGCCGACCTGGCCGAGGAGGCCCTGAAGCTCGCCCGCACCCTGGCCCAGGGCCCGACGGTGGCGTACGCGGCCCTGAAGGAGTCCCTGGCGTACGGCGCCGACCACTCCCTCACGGAGGCCCTGGAGAAGGAGGACGAACTCCAGACGGCGGCGGGCGCCTCGGAGGACCACACGATCGCGGTCCAGGCCTTCCTGGCCAAGGAGAAGCCGAAGTACGTCGGCCGCTGACCGTCCTTTGCCCGGCGGGTCCGGGGCGCCCCTAGGGCCTGTCCGGCGGATCAGGGTCGGATAGGCCGCGGCGTCTGGTGCGGTGCATCGCAAGGCGCCGGAGCGTCTCGATAGCGGAGCTATCGGGGCGTTTCGGCAACGCGGCGTGGGGGTCCCCCCTGCTCGAAGAGCTTGGGGGAGTGCCGTGCCAGGCGCCACGGCCCCGGCCATGATCCGCCGGACAGGCCCTAGTGGGCGCCCCGGACCACGCAGGTCTTGAGGTGGTCGTCGACCAGGCCGCAGGCCTGCATCAGGGCGTAGGCCGTCGTCGGGCCGATGAAGCGGAGGCCGCGCTTCTTCAGCGCCTTGGAGAGGGCCGTCGACTCGTCCGTCACGGCCGGGACGTCGGCCGTCGTCAGGGGGGCCGGGCGGATCTTCGGGTCCGGGGCGTGGGACCAGATCAGGGCGTCCAGCTCACCGGGGGCCCACTCCGCGAGCACCTTGGCGTTGGCCATGGTCGCGTCGATCTTCGCGCGGTTGCGGATGATGCCCTCGTCCACGAGGAGCCGCTCCCGGTCGGTCTCGCCGAAGCGGGCGACCGAGGCGATCTCGAAGTCGGCGAAGGCTCGGCGGAAGCCCTCGCGGCGGCGCAGGATCGTGATCCACGACAGGCCGGACTGGAAGGCCTCCAGGCAGAGCCGCTCGAACAGCGCGTCGTCCCCGTGGACCGGACGGCCCCACTCCTCGTCGTGGTACGTCACGTAGTCCTCGGTCGACAGGCCCCAGGGGCAGCGGAGCCGCCCGTCCGGACCCGGGACGGCCTCACCGGTCACCGCTGCGGCCCCTCGTCCTTGCGGAGGTTCGGGCCGGCCGACGGGCCCGGGCCGCCGTGCCCGCCCGCGAGCGCCGCCTCCAGCTCCGCGATCCGGGCGTCCCGCTCCGCGAGCTCGGCGCCCAGGCGCCCGAGGACGTCGTCCACGTCCGCCATGCGGTAGCCCCGCGCCGTCACCGGCAGCCGGAGCGCCTCGATGTCCTCGCGGTGCACCGGGCGGGTCCGCGGCAGCGGGTCCACCAGCTGCTCGGGCGCGACCTCGGGCAGCACCTCGCTGTCGCCCCCGCCGATCACCGCGAGGGTGACTGCGGCGACAACCACGACCATCGCGATCAGCAAAAACCAGAACACCAGCGCGCCTCTCCCCGGAGTGGAAATCGTCCCGTGCCGATCGTGCCATGCGCCACTGACAGTTAGGGTCGCAGGCGAACGGACGCGAGGGAGGACAAAAGGGATGCTGCGCTTGGGACGGCGTGAATTCGGGCCGCACGAGCCGGTGATCATGGCGATCGTGAACCGGACCCCGGATTCCTTCTACGACCAGGGCGCCACCTTCCGCGACGAGCCCGCCCTCGCCCGCGTCGAGCAGGCCGTCGCCGAGGGAGCCGCCATCATCGACATCGGCGGGGTCAAGGCGGGCCCCGGCGAGGAGGTCACGGCCGAGGAGGAGGCGCGCCGCACGGTCGGTTTCGTCGCGGAGGTACGGCGCCGGCACCCGGACGTCGTCATCAGCGTCGACACCTGGCGCGCGGACGTCGGCGAGGCGGTCTGCGAGGCCGGCGCGGACGTCCTCAACGACGCGTGGGGCGGGGTCGACCCCCGGCTCGCCGAGGTCGCCGCCCGCTTCGGCGCCGGTCTCGTCTGCACCCACGCGGGCGGCGCGGAGCCGAGGACCCGGCCGCACCGGATCGCGTACGAGGACGTCATGGCCGACATCCTGCGGGTCACCGTGGGACTGGCCGAGCGGGCCGTCGAGCTGGGCGTGCGGCGGGACGGGATCATGATCGACCCGGGCCACGACTTCGGGAAGAACACCCGCCACAGCCTGGAGGCGACCCGGCGGCTCGGCGAGATGACGGAGACGGGCTGGCCCGTGCTCGTGTCCCTGTCCAACAAGGACTTCGTCGGAGAGACGCTCGACCGGCCGGTCAAGGAGCGGGTGCTGGGGACGCTGGCGACGACGGCGGTTTCCGCGTGGTTGGGGGCGCGCGTGTATCGGGTGCATGAGGTGGCGGAGACGCGGCAGGTCTTGGACATGGTGGCGACGATCGCCGGGCATCGTGAGCCTGCCGTGGCTCGGCGCGGGCTGGCGTAGCGCGGAAGCGGAAGGGGCGGGGGCGGGAGGGGCGGGCGCCTGCGGCGGGCTCATTCCCCACCCCGCCCCTTCCCATAACCGGGGGCTCTGCCCCCGGACCCCCGCGCCTCAAACGCCGGCGGGGCTAGATGTGCCCTACCTGCCCGTCTCCTTCGTCACCAAGGCGACCGCCTCGTCCACGTCGTCCGTCACGTGGAAGAGGAGGAGGTCCCGCTCCGAGGCCTTGCCGCCCGCGACGACCGAGTCGCGGAGCCAGTCGACGAGGCCCTTCCAGTACTCCGTACCGAAGAGGACGATCGGGAAGCGGGTCACCTTGCGGGTCTGGACCAGGGTGAGCGCCTCGAAGAGCTCGTCCAGGGTGCCGAGGCCGCCAGGGAGGACGACGAAGCCCTGGGCGTACTTCACGAACATCGTCTTGCGGACGAAGAAGTAGCGGAAGTTCACGCCGATGTCGACGTGCGGGTTGAGCCCCTGCTCGAAGGGGAGCTCGATGCCGAGGCCGACCGAGATGCCCTTGGCCTCCCGCGCCCCCTTGTTCGCCGCCTCCATCGCGCCCGGGCCGCCGCCCGTGATGACGGCGAAGCCGGCGTCCACCAGCGCGCGGCCGAGCCGCACGCCCGCTTCGTACTCCGGCGAGTCCGGCTTCGTACGCGCCGAGCCGAAGACGCTGATCGCGCTCGGCAGTTCGGCGAGGGCGCCGAAGCCCTCGACGAACTCGGACTGGATGCGCATGACCCGCCACGGGTCGGTGTGCACCCACTCCGAGTCGCCCTCGGTGTCCAGCAGACGCTGATCCGTGGTGCCCGGCTGGACCTGGTCCCGGCGCCTCAACACCGGTCCCAGCCGCTGCTCCTCCGGCTTCGACGCTCCCTCGGGGATACCCATGGCCTGCTCCCTCCACCGATCCACTGATCTTCTGATTCGGTCAGGGTAGGTCCACAGACGTGACAAAAAGCAGAATTTCGGCTGTCAGGCAGTGAGCCAGTCGCGGAGCCGTGCCTCGCAGTGAACGATCCGTTCCACTACGACGTGCTCGTCCACCTTGTGCGCGTAGATCGGGTCGCCGGGGCCGTAGTTGACCGCGGGGACGCCGAGGGAGCTGAAGCGGGCCACGTCGGTCCAGCCGAACTTGGGGTGGGCCGTGCCGCCGACCGCCTTCATGAACGCCTCGGCCGCCGGGTGGGAGAGGCCGGGCAGGGCGCCTCCGCTGTGGTCGTCGACGACGAACTCGGCGACTCCGCAGTCGGCGAAGACCTCGCGCACGTGCGCCTCTGCCTCGGCGGGGGTGAGGTCGGGGGCGTAGCGGTAGTTGACGGTGACCGTGCAGGCGTCGGGGATGACGTTGTTGGCGACGCCGCCCTCGATCCGGACGGCGTTGAGGCCCTCGTGGTACTCCAGGCCGTCGATGACCGGCTTGCGCGGCTCGTAGGCGGCGAGGCGGGCGAGGATCGGGGCCGCGGTGTGGATGGCGTTGGAGCCCATCCAGGAGCGCGCGGAGTGGGCGCGCTCGCCCTCCGTGCGCAGGAGGACGCGCAGGGTGCCCTGGCAGCCGCCCTCGACCTCGGCGTTGGAGCCTTCGAGGAGGACCGCGAAGTCGCCCTCCAGCCAGTCCGGGTGGGCCTCCGCGACCTTCCCGAGGCCGTTGAGGTGCGCGGCGACCTCCTCCTGGTCGTAGAAGACGAAGGTGAGGTCGCGGTTGGGCGCGGGGACGGTGGCGGCGATCTTGAGCTGGACGGCGACGCCCGACTTCATGTCGGAGGTGCCGCAGCCCCACAGGATGCCGTTCTCGTCGAGCCGCGACGGCACGTTGTCGGCGATCGGCACGGTGTCGATGTGGCCGGCGAGGATCACCCGCTCCTCGTGCCCGAGGTGGGTCCGGGCGACGACGTTGTTGCCGTACCGGTCGACGGTGAGGTGCGGCAGGGTCCGCAGGGCCAGCTCGATCGCGTCGGCGAGCGGCTTCTCGGTCCCGCTGACCGAGGGGAAGTCGACGAGCGCGGCGGTGAGCGCGGGGCCGTCCAGCGTGAGGTCGAGGGGAGCGTTGTCAGCCATGTGCCGACCCTAACCCGGCCTCCAGTACGGTGGGCCCCGTGTCCGAGCGCAGCCGTAACCCCCGCACTGCCCGACCCGCCCGAACCGGCCGTCTTGCCAGGTACACGGCGGGCCTCGCCGTGCTGTGCGGACTGATCGGCTATGTGGGCGTGCACCATGTCACCGGCTCCAAGGGTGCGCCCATGTGCACCGTGGGCAGTGGCGAGAACACATACGAGTTCACCCCGGACCAGGCGGCGAACGCGGCGACCATCTCGGCGGTCGGCACGACGCGCCGGATGCCGGAGCGGGCGGTCACGATCGCGCTCGCGACGGCCCTCCAGGAGTCCGCGCTGCGGAACATCGAGCACGGCGACCGGGACTCCCTCGGCCTGTTCCAGCAGCGGCCGTCGATGGGCTGGGGGACGGCGAAGCAGATCATGGACCCGGTGTACTCCTCGGGGAAGTTCTACGACGGCCTCGCGAAGGTTCCGGGGTACTCGCGGCTGCCGCTGACGGTGGCGGCGCAGAAGGTCCAGAAGAGCGGCTTCCCGCAGGCGTACGCGAAGCACGAGCCGGACGCGGCGCTGCTCGCGGCCGCGCTGACGGGCCGCTCGGCGGCCGCCCTCACCTGTACGACGAGCGCGCCGGAGGCCAGGCTGCCGGGCGACCCGGCGCAGGTACGGGCGGAACTGGTACGGGCCTTCGGCAAGAAGGCCGCCCCGAGGACGACGGCGGCCGGCAGCACGGGCACGGGCGCCGGCCGGAACGCGGGCGGCGGCACGGACGCGAAGCCCGGCACGGCCGTGCTCTCCGTCCCCGTCGTTCGCACCCCGGACACGGGCGCCCGGCACGGCTGGGAGCTGGCCCACTGGGCGGTGGCCCGCGCGGACGACCTCCGGATCGCGGAGGTCTCGTACGGCGGCATGGTCTGGCGCGCGAGCGACGCGTCGGGGAAGTGGGCCAAGTCGAGGGCCCCGGAGGGCACGGCCGCGGAAGAGGTCCGCATCCGGCTCGAGCCGTAGCCAGAGCCGGTCGCCCTAGCCGGTCGCCCTAGCCTCCGCCGTAGCCGCCGCCGTAGCCGTTCGCCCCTCGGGCAGCCGTGCGGGGTGTCACCCGACCGTGTATTCGGCGGGTATGCGGCGGCCTCGCCCGGGGGCTCGTCACTCCCGACCCCGTACTCCCCTTGTGCCGCAAGGGGAGTGACGGTTCCGCAGCACTTGGATCTTCTGGGCGTTCGTCCGCTTTCCTCCCCACCCGATAATGCGATCCATCGCGCGGGCTTTACCTTCGAACGCCGAAACCTCCCCCTCCCCCGCCTCGGTTGAGCACGGCGTCAGAACGTCCTCTCCCGTCGAAGGAGCACCATGTCCCTCCCCCTGACCCGTCGGATCGCCCGCGCCGCCCTCCTCGTCGCGGCCGGAGCAGCCCCCGTGGTCGGTGCGGCCGGCTCCGCGAGCGCCATGGACCACAACATCGCCCCCACGGGCGCCCTCTCCGGCATCAGCTCGCTCGACGCCGCCGGGGCCGGCAGCACGGTCGACGGTGCCTCGCAGACCGCCACCGGTGTCGTCGGCGACACCGGCAGCAAGGCCGTGGGCAAGGCCGTCCCGGCGGCCGGCAAGACCGTGGGCTCGGCCACCAAGACCGCCACCCCGGCCGCGCAGCAGATCGCGGGCGACACCGCGGGCAACGCGGGCACGGTCGTCGGCGAGACCGCCCCGTCCGCCGGCGGCCTCGGCGGCGGCGTCCCGTCCCTGGGCGGCCTGCCGCTCGGCGGCTGACCCCCGGACGTACGGGAAGGGCCCGGGGAGCGTGTGCTCCCCGGGCCCTTCCGCGTCACGCCGTCCGTCAGGACGCCAGCCGCTTGACCGCCGCCTCGACCCGCTCGTCCGTCGCCGTGAAGGCGACCCGGACGAACCGCTCCCCCGCCGTCCCGTAGAAGTCGCCGGGCGCGACCAGGATGCCCTTGTCGGCCAGGTACGCCACCGTCTCCCAGCACGGCTCGTCGCGGGTCGCCCACAGGTAGAGACTCGCCTCGCTGTGCTCGATGCGGAAGCCGTGCGCCTCCAGCGCCGTCCGCAGCGCCGCGCGCCGGGCCGCGTACCGCTCGCGCTGCTCGGCCACGTGCGCGTCGTCGCCGAGCGCGGCGACCGTCGCCGCCTGCACGGGCGCGGCCGTCATCATGCCGCCGTGCTTGCGGATCAGGAGCAGCTCGCCGAGGACGGCCGCGTCGCCCGCGATGAACGCGGCCCGGTAGCCGGCCAGGTTCGAGCGCTTGGAGAGCGAGTGGACGGCGACGATGCCCTCGTACGTACCGCCGCAGACGTCCGGGTGCAGGACCGAGACCGGGTCGGCCTCCCAGCCCAGCTCCAGGTAGCACTCGTCGGAGAAGACGAGGACGCCGTGCTCGCGCGCCCAGGCCACGATCCGGGTCAGCTCGTCCTTGCCGAGGACCTTGCCGGTCGGGTTGGAGGGCGAGTTGAGCCACAGGAGCTTGACCCGCGCCGGGTCCAGGTCGGCGGTCGGGTCGTCGTAGACGACGGGCTCCGCGCCGCAGAGCCGGGCGCCGACCTCGTACGTCGGGTAGGCGAGGCGCGGGTACGCGACCTGGTCACCGGCCCCGAGGCCGAGCTGCGTCGGCAGCCAGGCGACCAGCTCCTTGGAGCCGACGACCGGCAGCACGTTGTGGTGGGTGAAGGCGACCGCGCCGAGGCGCCGCCCGCACCAGCCGGTGAGCGCGTCCCGCAGCTCGGTGGTGCCCCAGACCGTGGGATAGCCGGGCGAGTCGGCCGCCGCCACGAGCGCCCGCCGGATCAGCTCGGGGACGGGGTCGACCGGGGTGCCCACGGACAGGTCCACGATGCCGTCCGGGTGGGCGACCGCCGTCTTCTTGTACGGCTCCAGCTTGTCCCAGGGGAAGACGGGGAGGCGCGAAGAGACGGCGCCGGAGACTGCGCTCACGAGTTGGCTCACTTCCTCGTACTTCGTAGTACTTCGTACGTACGGAAAACGCGTCGGTCCCGTACAGCGCGCCGGCGGGCGAGGCTGCACGGGACCGAGGACGGTTCGATCAGCCGTTCTGCGGCGGCAGGGCGGCGATGAAGGGGTGGTCGCGCTCGATCAGGCCGAGCTTGGAGGCACCACCGGGCGAACCGAGCTCGTCGAAGAACTCGACGTTCGCCTTGTAGTAGTCCTTCCACTCCTCGGGGGTGTCGTCCTCGTAGAAGATGGCCTCGACCGGGCACACCGGCTCACAAGCACCACAGTCGACGCATTCGTCCGGGTGGATGTACAAGGACCGGGAGCCCTCGTAGATGCAGTCGACGGGGCACTCCTCGATGCATGCCTTGTCCTTGACGTCGACACAAGGCTGCGCGATGACGTAGGTCACGCTGTCGTTCCTCCTCGGTAGGGCTGGTCTGCGCGGGAGCGCGGCGTCGTCGATGCCCGCCCCTAGTATCTCCGTTCTTGGGGACGATCCGAACAGGAGGGGCGGAGAACCTGTGGAATTCACCGCTGGAGGGCGCCTTGAGGTGCGTATTACCCACGCTGACGTGGGAAAACGTGTCTCAGTTCGGTATGTGACGGAGGCGGGTGACCTTGGGGGGAAATTCACCGACGCGGTCGGAGTTCTCACATCCTGGGACAGCGGTGTGCTCTTGATCACACGGAGGACGGGTGAGACCGTCCGAATCCTGGATTCCGCCCTGGTCGCGGGCAAGGTCGTCCCCGCCGCCCCGGCCCGCAGGCGCGGTCCCGCGGCCTCCTTCGAGGAGCTGGCGCGGGCGATGGCGCGCGGCTGGCCGCCGGTGGAGAGCGAGGCGCTCGGCGAGTGGACGCTGAGGGCCTCGGGCGGCTTCACGCGGCGCGCGAACTCGGTGCTGCCGCTCGGTGACCCCGGCCTTCCGATGGACGCCGCCCTCGCGCGCGTGCGCGACTGGTACGAGAAGCGGGACCTGCCTCCGTACGTCCAGACGGCGACGGGCGCCGAGGGCACGCAGGAGCTGCTCTGCGCGGAGCTCGAGCGGCACGGCTGGCGGTCGGAGGTCACGGCGGAGGTACGGATCGGGGGCCTCGCGCCGGTCGGCGACCTGGACGCGGACGTCTCGCGGGTCCGGCTCGCGCGGAGCGTCGACGAGGCGTGGCTGCGCCGCTACAACCGGTCCGGTGTGGTCGGGCCCCATGTGCTGAGCGTCCTGTCCGGCGGCCCGAGTGTGTGGTTCGCGTCCGTACCGGGCACGGGAGACATACCGGCGGCGATCGGACGGTGTGTGGTCGACGGCCGCTGGGCCGGGTTCATGGTGGTGGAGGTCGACCCCGAACAGCGGCGTCAGGGCCTGGCCACGGCCGTGATGACGGCGCTCGCCCGGCAGGCCCTCGACGAGGGCGCGTCGGCGGCCTGGCTCCAGGTGGAGCGGGAGAACGACGGGGCGCGGGCGATGTACGAGGGGATGGGCTTCGCGGTCCATCACCACTACCACCACTACCGGCCGGACCTCGGTCCGACGGAGGCGTGAGCGAGGTGGACGGCGTGACGGGCGAGACCGACTGGCGGCGGGAGTTCGCGGAGGAGGCCCGTACGCGGCGCCCGGACCTCGCACGGCTCTGTCTGCTGATCGGGGCGGTGGCGGACGACGGCCTGCGCGAGGCGGACCTGGACGCGGCGGAGATCGAGCTGGACCGGCTGGCCGGTGAGCTGCCGTACGGGATGCACGACCCCGCCGACTGGGTGGCCGCGCTGGAGCGGGTGCTCGGCGGGCGGTACGGGTTCCAGGGCGTCCCGGCCGACTACCAGCGCCTGGAGTCCTCGCTGCTGCACGAGGTCCTGAAGCGGCGGCGGGGTCTGCCGATCCTCCTCTCCGTCGTCTGGATGGAGGTCGCGCGCCGCGCGGGGGCCCCGGTGTACGGCCTCGGCCTGCCGGGCCACTTCGTGATCGGCTTCGGCGACCCGTCGGCCCAGGTCTTCGCGGACCCCTTCGCGGGCGGCCGGCCGATGACCGGCGTGGACGCGGAGCTGCTGGTCGCGGGCGCGACGGGCGAGCCCCTCGAACCGTCGATGCTGCGCCCGACGGACTCCCTGGACATCGTCCTGCGCATCCTCAACAACATCCGCGCCTGGGCGGCCCCCCGCCCGGAGCGTTCCAGCGTGGCGCTGTGGGCGGTGGAACTGTCCCTGCTCCTCCCCTCCCACCCGGCCCGACTCCGCTACGAACACGCGGAGCTGCTGGTGCAACGCGGCGAGTTCCAGGCGGGCGCCGCGGAGATGGAGGCGTACGCCTCGGTCGTGGACGCGGTCGAACCGAGCGCGGCGGCCTCGATCCGCAACCGGGCGCAGGCGGCACGGGCACTGCTGAACTGACGTAGGGCCCTAGTCAGCCCGTACGGACGCCCAGATGCGGTCCGAGAGGACCCGGGTCGCCTGGTTGAGGTCGATGTCCTCCGGGGTGGCCAGCCAGCGGTGGGCGGCCACCGCGACCGGGCCGATGATCAGGACCTCCAGGAGCGGGGCCGGGAGGGGGGCGATCTCGCCGGAGTCGATCCAGCGCGTCAGGTGGTCGGCGACCCGGGGGAAGTGGTCCGGTTCGACGCCTCGGTCCCGGTCGGCGTCGACGGCGAGGTAGCTGGAGTACGCCGAACCGTGCAGGTAGCGGGCCACGGCCGGGTTCTCGCGGATGAAGCGCAGGTACGTCGTCACGAACGCCCGGATGCCGGTGTGGGCGGTACGGGCTCGGTCGACGGCGCCGAGGGCCGCCGTGTACGTCTGCTGCAGGCAGGAGCCGTACAGGGCCGCCGCCAGGCCGTCGAAGCTGCCGAAGTGGTGGTACAGGCTGCCGAGGCTGACCCCGCTCGTCCGCGTCACCGCGTTGACGGTGAACCCGGCCTGCCCCGACGTGGCGAACACTTCCAGTGCCGCGGCCAGGAGGCGTTCGACGGTGGCCTCGCCACGGGACTGCTTTGCCATGGAGGGAGTATAGGCAGGCGTGAAAAACTCGAATCTTTTTCTAGAAACAATCTCCAAAACCAGGTCCCGCCGATCCATACTGCGGGCATGGATGATGATCTGATGATGAAGCTCGTCTCCGGCGCCATCACGGGTGGCCTCGTCGCCATCGTCGGCTACGCGAGCGTGGCGCGCCGCCGACGGCAGGTCGCGCGCGCCGAGGCGAACCAGACCTCGACCGAGGACCCGACGCAGACGCTGCTGCGGCACGCCGAGGAGGCCGACCGGGAGCGGGACGAACTGGCCGCCCAGGGCCGCCTCGCCGACGCGCTCTTCCACGCCGGCGAGGCCGTCGACCACTGGACCGCGCTCACCCAGGCCCGCGTCGGCCGGTTCCAGGGCGAGCGGCAGGCGGCGCTGCGCCGCCAGGAGGAACTCCGCAGCCGCGCGGGCTCGGTCTGAGCAGGGAGGGGCCTGCCATGGCCATCGCCACCTGGACCGGCCGGAGCCGGGACTCCGCCGTCGTGTCCGCCGACATCTCCCGCGCCCTCACCGCCGAGCTCGGTCTCCCCGGCCCACCGCCCACCCACGTCCTCGCGGGCGACAGCGAGGGCGTCCCGGCCGGGAGCCTGCTGCCGCCCCGTGAGCGGTTCAGCGGGATGCCGGCCCTGACGCACTGCTTCGTGTACGTGGACGCCCAGGCGCCGAGACCGTTCGAGCTGCGCGCCTCCGTCCTGACCGGCCGGGCGATCCGGCGCAGCTTCGGCCTGGGCCTGCTCCAGTACGCCGTACCGCTCACCACGCCGGTCCTGGGCCCCGCCGCCCTCGGCGAACGCCGGCGTGGCCGCCCGTCGGCCTTCGAAGGCGACCCGGTGGCGGTGCGACGGCTCAACTCCGACCCCGAACTCCTCGCCCTGGCCGACCAGGTGTCCACCACCGTCGCCGGCCCGGACTTCAACCACCAGTGGACCGTGGACCGGCTCCTGACCGTCCAGCCACGCCCGGAGGGCGGCCTGCTCCTGGCCCGCACACTGCACCGGCAGACCACCGGAGGCTGGTCCCTCTGCGCGGAGGCGGTCCTCACTCTGGCGGCCAGGATCGAGGCCGCGCTGACCTGATCACGCCGCCGGCTCGACGCTCACCGCGATGGCTCGTCCTCGAAGGTGAACCGCCAGGACCTCCATCTCGACGAGCGTGCCGACGAGCCCGGCCTCGGCGAGCTCCGTCGCCTGCGCTCGCGCTTCGCCGAGCGACAGTTCCCGTGCACTGCGGAGGGCCAGCACCACGGGAACAAGGCTCGGCAGGTCCCCGGCCAGGGGAAGCCGAGCGGGCCCGTGCGCCTGCAGCAGAGCCCGCCGAATGTGCTCGGGCGTGACGGGCCCGCTGTCCTCCTCGCACCACGCGTTCGGGCAGTCCACGCATCGCCCCTCGGTGCCCCAACGGAGCACGCCGCAGTCGAAGAACTGACCGACATCGCACGTCGTCGTGGACCCGCAGGCACTGCACGAGCCTGTGACCCGCACTCCTTGTGTGATCACGGGGATCTCCTACGAGGAAGACCGGTTGGGCGATCCGCACATCAGCAGGCCGTCGATGGCCTCGGCCGTCTTCGGGCCGTTGACGGTCCAGTACTGACCCTCGGGGACCTTCGCAGCCTTCACGACGGCCGTGTCGAACATGTCCCCGCCCCCGCCTTCACCGTCCGCCATGGTGAGGGCGACGTCGAGGAGCTTGGGGAGTGGCGTCGACTGCCGTACCGGGCCTGGGTGTTCGTACGCGTCCGCCGCCCAGAGGGTGAGCGCGCCTCGCTTGCCCTCAGGGGTCTTCGGGGCGCGCGCTTGCCAGACGGGTTTCTCCGACTCCCCGTCGAACACCTGGACCTTGTCCACGGCCTCCGTCGGGCAGGTCGCGGCCTTGATCGACACCCGGGACCCGTCGATCCGGATCCCTACGAGACCGGGGTTGAGCGGATCGGACATCGCGTAGACGCCGTACACCCAGATCCCGGCGGCGGTCAGCACGGCCAGAACCGGTACCGCGACCAGGGTGACGACGAGCGCTCTGCGGCCGCGCCGCCCACCACTCACGTGCGAAGACACAGGAATCCCCCTCCTTGAACCCGGCGACAGACCGTGTCGCTTCGGCTGCCTCACCCCACCGGAGTCACCAGTATCAGGGCATCTCCCGGGTCGTGGCGGTGCGGTACTGCGGCGGATGTGGTCGGCGCTCCAGGGGGTGGGGCTGTCGTGGGTGGCGGCCACGTCGAGTACGCCCCGACTCCCCTGGGCCGCGGCCTGCGCGTGGACGCGAGAGCACTGGGACGAGCTGATCGAGACGCAGGAGCGGAGCTTGAGCTGACGACTCCCCCTGCCCGCATATCGCGTTGTGGGGCCCAAGGTGCGCCCATAGGGTCGCGGTATGTCTCTACGTCTCCGCATGCAGCAAGCCCTGCCCGACGCGATGCGCGCCCGCGACAAGGCCGCCGTCAGCGCCCTGCGCACGACCCTCGCCGCCCTGGACAACGCCGAGGCGGTGCCCCTGGGCGAGGAGCAGCTCCGCGGCACGGCCCTGGAGGCGTCGCCCGCCGGTGCCGGCGCCACGGAGGCCGTACGGCAGGAGCTCAGCGAGCAGACGGTGGTGGAGGTCGTACGCGCCGAGGCGGCCGAGCGTCTGGAAGCCGCCGAGCAGCTGACCGCGCCCGCCCACGCCGACCGGGCCGAGCGGCTGCGCGCCGAGGCCGAGGTGCTGTTGCGCTTCCTCGACGGTCCCGTCACCACGTGACAACCGTGTGACCCAGTTCACCATCCCTTCCTGTCAGGAATCGGGCCGCTGTCCCGCTCAACCCGCAGAGAGCACGCACACAGCGAGCGAGCGAACTGACGGGAGCAGCTCATGAAGCACCGCATCGTCGTCCTCGGCGCCGGCTACGCCGGGGCCTACGTCGCCGGGAACCTGGCCCGGCGACTGTCCCCGGCGGACACCGAGATCACCGTGGTCAACGCCGAGCCGGACTTCGTCCAGCGGCTGCGGCTGCACCAGCTCGCGGCCGGCCAGGAGATCGAGGCCCCACGGCTCACCGAGGTCTTCGCGGGCACGGGCATCCGGCTGCGCCTGGCCCGTGTGACCGCCGTCGACCCCGTACGCCAGGTCGTCTCCGTCACCGACGGCGAGAGCGGCGACGGCGAGAGCGGGGGCGAACTCGGCTACGACACCCTCCTCTACGCCCTCGGCAGCCACGCCGCCGACCACGGCGTCCCCGGCCTCGCCGAGCACGCCTTCGACGTCGCCGGCCGTCCCTCGGCGCTGCGCCTGCGCGACCGCCTGGACCGGATGGACGGCCCCGATCGCACGGACCGCCCCCACGGCAGGACCGTGGTCGTCGTCGGCGACGGCCTGACCGGCATCGAGACCGCCACCGAGATCGCCGAGTGCCGCCCCAACCTGTCCGTGACCCTGATCGCCCGCGGCGAGCTGGGCGCCCCGCTCTCCACCGGAGCCCGGGACCACCTGCGCCGGGCCTGCGGCCGACTGGGCATCACCGTCCTGGAGCACACCACCGTCGCCGCCGTCGAAGCGACGCGCGTGCTGTGCGCCGACGGCACCGCCGTGGCGTCGGACGCCACCGTGTGGACCGCCGGGTTCGCGGTCCACCCCCTCGCCGCCGCGAGCGGCCTCGACGTCACGGACGACGGTCGGATCGTCGTCGACCGCACCATGCGGTCGGTCTCGCACCCGAACGTCTACGCCGCCGGGGACAGCGTCCACGTCATCGGCGACAACGGCCGCCCCCTGCCGATGTCCTGCGCCTCGGCCGGCTACACCGGCCGCCAGGCCATGCTGGCGATCGTGGGCGGCCTGACCGGCCGCAAGGTCGGGAACGTCAAGCTGGAGTACGTGGCCAACCACATCAGCCTCGGACGGAGCGACGGCATCCTGCAGCTGGTCGACGGCGAGGCACGGGCGAAGCCGACGTGCGTGCGGGGCCGGAAGGCCGCGCGGTTCAAGGCCGCGGTCCTCGCGACGTCGCTCTGGGCCACCTCCCACCCGACCTTCGGTCTGCCCACGCGCAGGCACCGCCTGGCCGACGCGTCGACGGACGTGTCCGCCCGGGCGGCGGTCGCGTAGTCGCCCGATCACTAGGGTGACTTCCGTGGACTCCACCGCCTCCGACCCCTTCGACACCAGCCGCTTCGAGGCCGGCCGGAACCGGCTGGCCTCGCTGGCCTACCGGTTGCTCGGCTCCGCCGCCGACGCCGAGGACGCCGTGCAGGACGCCTTCCTGCACTGGCAGGCCGCCGACCGGCAGCGGATCGAGGTGCCGGAGGCCTGGCTGACCAAGGTGGTCACCAACCTGTGCCTCGACCGGCTCCGCTCGGCCCAGGCCCGCCGCGAACGCGCCGCCGGCGACTGGCTGCCCGAACCGCTCCTGCAGGGCGACCCGATGCTCGGCCCCGCCGACACCTTCGAGCAGCGCGAATCCGTCTCCCTGGCCGTACTGACCCTCATGGAGCGGCTGTCCCCCGTCGAGCGGGCCGTCTACGTCCTGCGCGAGGCGTTCTCGTACAGCCACGCCGAGATCGCCGAGATCCTCGACATCACCGAGTCCGCGAGCCAGCAGCACCTCCACCGGGCCCGGAACCGGGTCACCACCACCACGCGCCGTCGCCCCGGTGTCGGCGACGGCGAGGTCGACCCGGCGGCCGCCCGCCGGATCGTCGAGGAGTTCCTCGCCGCCGCCACCTCGGGCCGTACCGAACAACTGGTGGCCCTGCTCACCGGCGACGCGACCGCGATCTCCGACGGCGCCGGCGGCCTCGCCAAGAAGCTGCTGCGGTACGACACTCCCGAGCGCATCGCCGCCCTCGCCCGGGCCGGCTTCACGCCCACGCCCGCGAAGCGCCGCCTCGTCGGCGGCACACCGGCCCTGCACTACGCCCTGGTCAACGGCGCCCCCGCCCTCCTCGCCGTGCTCCCCGACGAGGACGGCGGCCGGGTCGTCGGCTCGGTGACCTTCGACCTCGTCGACGGCAGGATCGCGACGGTACGCGGCATCGCCGCCTCCGACCGTCTCGCCCGCGTCACCGACGCCTGGCGTCGCGACCGACCGGACACACCACCCCTCGTCGCCGAGTGGTGAACCGCCGCTCATCCAGGGGCCGTCGGCCCGCTCCCGGGCGCGTCTCCAACCAGCGCATGGTTCCCCACTGCTGAGCCTGAACCCCCAGCCCGTCCCACTCATCAGACGTACCATCAGTTACGTCTGATGGACTGAGAGTTGGGGGAGACAGGATGCGAAGCACCACACCCTTACGCGCCGTCGGCGCCGCCACACTGCTCGCTCTGCTCGCCGCCTGCGGCGGCGGTGACGGGGACGGCGGCGCCGGCGACAGGCCGTCCGCCCGGCCGTCCTCCTCGGCGCCCGCCGAGGCGACACCCACCCCCACCGCGGACCCGCTCACCGCGTACGACCCGCCGACCCGGTTCGAGCAGCACGGCGCCGGCCTCCGCGCCCCCGGAGTGGGGGCCGTCGCGCTCGACGAGCAGAAGGCGTACTACGTCGCCCCCGGCGAGCTGGTCGCGTGGGACCTCGCGGGCGACGAGGAGATCGGAACGCTCAAGGCCGAGGCGTCCTCCTGGACCCATCACCCCGAACACGACGGCACCTACAAGACGATCCCGTACTCCCCCGGCCTCGGCACGGTCGACGGCAAGCGGTACGCGGTCGCCGCCTTCCCCACCAGCACGAAGGGGTCCGGCAGCAGCCCCGACAGCATCGGCGTCGAGGTGGTCGCGATGGACGCCGAGAGCGGCCAGGAGGCGTGGCGCACGAAGTGGGACCTGCCAAGGTCCGACGAGTCGTACCTGGTCACGTACGTCGCCGGTGTCGTCGGTAGCACGGCGGTCGTCGTGTCCCACGGCGAGTACCGGGACCCCGTGACGTACGGAATCGACCTCGTCACCCGCAAGGAGACCTGGCGCAAGGACGACTTCAAGGCGCAGCTGGTCCAGGGAACGCGCGTCCTCGGCCAGAAGCGCGGGGCCGACACCGCCCTCTCGCTGGGGGCCGTCGACGGCGCGAACGGGCGGTATCTCTGGTCCGGGATGGGGGTCGGCAGGGATTGGCCGGTCAAGGCCTTCGCGCCGGACCGGGCCTGGGTGGGGGACCCGGAGGGCCGGGCGGTGGTCGACAGCGCGACCGGCAAGGACTTGGAGTACGAAGGCTTCGGTGAGAAGTTGCACTCCATCGAGGACTGCGTGGACGACCAGCTCAAGACCACCTTCTGCTTCTCCCGCACGGTCAGGGGCGGGGAGATCTCCGCGTACGACCGGGGCGGAAAACGCCTCTGGCGCGTGGGCGGGCCCTCGGACGACTCGGGGCGGAAGGAAATGATCCTTACGTCCGCGTTCCACGGGGTCGTCTACGCGACGTTCAACGGCGGTACGGGCGCGGCGATCGTCCTGGACGGGGCGACCGGAGCCGACAAGGCCACCGATCCCGGCTACGCACCCGTGCTGGTCAACGCGTACGTGGGGCTGTCGTACGGAGTGCAGCGCGAGATCGACGTCCTCCGCGCCACGCGTTGACCACGCGTTGACCACCCGCAGCGCGGCCAAGGGCCATAGGATCACCGCGCGTTCGCGGGAGATCCGAGGGGGAGCCGTGGGGGAACCGGTATGAGGCCGCTCGACGCATCCGTGCCGGCGGAGGCCGGGCCGTACCGGCTCCTCACCGAGCTGGGCAGCGGCGGCATGGGCCGTGTCTTCCTCGGCGCGGCCCCTGACGGCCGCCTGGCGGCGGTGAAGCAGGTGCACCACCGGTTCGCCGCCGAGGACGGCTTCCGGAGCCGGTTCCGCCGCGAGGTCACCGCCTCCCGCAAGGTCTCGGGCGCCTATACGGCCGCCGTGATGGACGCCGACGCGGACGCCGAGCTGCCGTGGCTGGCCTCGGTGTTCGTCGCCGGACCGTCGCTCGGCGCCGCCGTGACGGCCACGGGGCCGCTGCCCGCCGAGACCGTACGCCGTCTCGCCCTGGGCCTGGTGACGGCGCTGGAGGAGATCCACCGGGTGGGTCTGATCCACCGCGACCTGAAGCCGGAGAACGTCCTGCTCGCCGAGGACGGCGTCCGCGTCATCGACTTCGGCATCGCACGGGCGGTGGAGCCGGTGGGGTCGACGGCGCTGACGCAGACGGGGTGGGTGATCGGCTCGCCGCCGTTCATGTCGCCCGAACAGGCCGAGAGCAAGGAACTCACCCCGGCGAGCGACGTGTTCTCGCTCGGCTCGGTCCTCGCCTTCGCGCTGACGAGCCGCGCGCCCTTCGCCGCCGCGTCGATGTTCCTGACGCTCCACAACGTCGTCCACACCGAGCCCGAGCTGGGTGAAGTGCCGGACGACCTGCGCCCGATCGTGGCCCGGTGCCTCGCGAAAGAGCCTTCGGATCGCCCGACTCCGGCCGAACTCCGGGACCTCCTCGGGCCGGTCCGGCCCGCGACCCGGCCGTGGCCGTCCGCCGTCCATGGCCTGATCGCCGACCAGAAGGACCGCCTGGTCGAGCTGCTGGGCGAAGGTGACAGCGCGGAACGCACATCGCCGGAGCCGCCCGACGTTGACGTGGAGGACGAGGGCGTCGAGCCCGAAGTCGACGTCGAACCCGAGGCCGAGGTCGATCGGGACGCCCGGACCGTCACGGCCGCCACGCAGCCGGCACCACCGACGCCCTCCCCGCGCAAGCGCGGCAAGCTGGTGGCCCTGGTCACCGCCGGCACGGTCGCCCTGGCAGGTGCCGGAGTCGGTACGTACCTGCTGCTGCGCAATACGGACGGAGGCGAGCCGGACAAGTACGCGAAGACTCCGCTCTGCGCGGACGCCGCCCCCTCGCTACCCCTTCCCGCACGCGAGTCCAGCCGGGACACCAACGGGACGTCAGGCCCCTTCGATGTAACCCGCTGCGAGTGGTACGACGGCGAGACCCCTGCCATGAACTGGGCCGCACGCCCGCACGCCATCGTCCAGTGGACCGTCAGGCGCACCGTGGACGGGGGTGCGAACGGGACTACCCTCCAAGACCAGGAGTTCGACGGTATCTCGAAGCCGCCCACCCTCCGGGACACGACGGTCGACTACGCGGACGAGGCCTCCTGGGACCCGCCCAACGAGAACCTGAACTGCTCACTGAACGTCCGCGACGGCAACGCCGTGGTGTGGGTCGCGCTCAGCGGCGACAGCCACCCCGACGGCTCGTGCGAGTCGGAGGCCAGGGCGATCGCGCAGGCGGCGGTGTCAACGGTCCCCAAGTGACCCCTTCACCCCGTCCACGAAGGCCGCCCACGCGGGGGCGGGGAAGAGGAGAGCGGGGCCGGTGGGGTTCTTGCTGTCCCGGACGGGGACGTGGGCGGGGCATGCGCCGTCGTTGACTTCGAGGCACGCACCGCTGTCGCCACCGCTGTAGGAGGACTTGCGCCAGGCGTCGCTGACTTCGAGGCAGTTGCCGCTCTCGCCACCGCTGTACGAGGACTTGCGCCAGCCGGGAACGACCGAGGCGTCAGGGATGCTGGTCGTGCTGCTGTGATGCATGCTCGTATTCCTTCGCAACGGACCTGATCAGAGCCAGCGACTCGCGATGAGACAGCGCGTCACCCAGGGCGTGATCGTAGTCGAGCTGACATGCGCGGACCATGTCCGGAGCCTCCCAGACACGGCCGCTGTTGAGCCCCTCGACGTATGCGATCGGGGGCTGATCCTCGAACCACATCAGGGAGACGAGTCCCTTAAGGAGAGTGTGAGCGCCCACGCTGAATGGCAGTACGTGCACACGAATGCGGCGGCTCTCAGCCAATCGCACGATGTGACGGAGCTGCTCGCACATCACCGCCGGGCCGCCTATGTTCCGCCGCAGGACGGCCTCGTCGAGGATGACCCAGAACATCGGAGAGTCGAACTTCTCCAGGACACGCGCCCGTTCCAGTCGTGTGACCAGCAGCCTGTCACGTTCGTCGTCGCTCTGAGGCTCGGGCCCCGAGGTGAGGACCTCTTCGGCATACGCCCTGGTCTGGAGCACGCCCGGGACCAGCGTCTGCCCATACACCCGGATCGTCGTCGCCTGGCCCTCGAACTCCAAGGCCTCCGCGAAGTGCTCGGCTACCTTCTTGCCGTCCAGCGTCGGCAGGAACCGTTCGAAGAAGTCGTCGCCCGGGTTCAGCGCGCGGTCCAGGCGGCGGGCGTCCTCCGCGCTCGGGCGGCGGCGGCCCGCTTCCATGTGGGCGAGGTGCGTGCGCGAGATGATCGCGACCTCGCTCAACTGCTCCTGGGTCAACCCCGCCGCTTCTCTTCGGCGTTTCAGCTCTTCACCGTATTTTCGACGGGTCTCAGGATTGTCCTCGATCGCCATCGCCAACCCCCCGACGTGCTGGTCGCGTTGTCACGTGCAAACCCCTGTCGAGCGTAACGTGATCCACGCCACTGTGTGACCGGAACAACACACAGAGCGAAAGGGCTCACGAGCAATGCAAACCCCCCACGGTCCCGGCGCCTTCGTCGCCCACACCGGAACCGACGTCTACGGCCCCGGCAAGGTCATCGCGGTGGACGGAGTGCACCGACGCGTGCGGTTCGTGCACTTCGTGGCGACGATCCGCGCCGACGACCTCCGCGCCGCCTCACCCCGCGAGACGCGGGAGATCCAGGCGTGGCTGCGCGCCAAGCAGCAGCGGTACGGCGGCGAGTGGTGATGCGGCTCCGCGTCTCGCGGGACGGCGGACGGACCTGGTCCGAGGTCAGGACCTACACGCCCCGGCGGGGAGAAGTGCCGGTCGAACCGATTCTGCGCTATCCGCCCTGCCGCTGCCCCCGCTGCTTCGTCACAGCAAGCAACCGTACGGTCACTCATCCTGCTGTACGGTGAGCACAAAAGCGGCCCCCGAGCTGGTTGCAGCCAGCGCCGAGGGCCTTCACTTCGAGTGCGCTATCCCTAGGAGCACCCAAAATGCTTCGTCATGCTATCCCCCCGTCTTGTCGCTTCAGCCAGATCTCCCACGAGATCCTCCGGCACCGCGACCTGAATTCCGATGCCGTACGGCTGCTCTGCTGGCAGCTCTCCCTCCCCGACGGCGTCAACGAGCCGCTCTCCAAAACCGCCGAACGGGCGGGCATCCGCAAGGTCGCCTTCCTGCGCGCCAAGGGGCAGTTGAAGCTCGCCGGGTTCCTCCACGAGTGGCGCGAGCAGGGCACGGGCGGGCGGTGGGCCACCCGGCAGCTGCTCTCCAACGTGCCTCTCAGTCCCACCGAGGTGGAGGCCCTGCGGTCCGGCCGCCCGGCCCCCGCCCCACCGACGGACACCCGTCCGGCCGCCGGTGAGCCGACCCGTCGGGCCGTCGGCCGTCATCCAGATCCGACACCCGTAGGGAACACCTCCAACCCTCCGCCGCCCGAGGTCCCGGAGGCCCCTGAGGCCCCGGAGGCCGCCCCCGAGGAGGCTCGGCGGATCGTCGACGAGCTGCCCGCTCTCGATCCCCGGCTGCGCGTACCGCGCGCCATGCTCCCCGAGTTGGCGGGCCTCGCGGCCCGCTGGCTGGAGGCCGGGCACCTGGCCGACGCCGTACGGGACTCCATCGCCCGTTGCCTGCCAGGCCGGGGCAGTCCGATCCACCGGCCCGGTGGGTTGCTGCGGTACATCCTCCGCGAGGTGCCACCCGTACCGCCGCCGCCCGCGCAGCCCCGGGTCGCCACGCTCCGCGAGTGCGAGAGCGGGCTTCACGTCCAGCCGTACCTGTTCCGCCCGTTGGCGGACGAGGACCACTGCGTGGACTGCCACCACCCGGCCTTCCCCACCGCTCCCGCTTCGCCCACGCCCGCACGGATCGGCCCCGCTCTCGCCCGCGCGGCCCTCCGGGGGCGCATCTAGGCGAGGGACCCCGGGGCGTGGCCGTGACTCATCGGTGCGGCACGATGTCGGCGGGATCTCTTCTTGGGGGGGCAGGGATGTACGAGGACACCGCGCCGGCAGATGCCTGGGGACCGAAGTGGCGGCTCAAGGCGCTGCGACCGGTGTGGAAGACGGCCGAGGAGGACCGCCCGAACGACGGCGCCTCGTCCACGACCTTGGTCGAGCCGGTCGGCGGTCTGCTCCTCCGGGACGCCGTCATACGCGCCGATCTCGACGGGTTGCGGGCCTACGAAATCCGTGACGGCGGTGGTGAGGCCGTCGACCCCCGCTGGACCTGGACCACCCCCGGCCGCAACGTCGTGGCGGAGGTCTCCTGGGACGTCGACGCGGGGCTCGCGTACGTCCTCCACCACGACGACTCGCAGTCCGGTGGAGGCGAGCCCAGGATCGCGGCCGTCGACCTCGCCGAGGGCACGCGGGTCTCGTCGCACGCCTACCGCGGCGATTCCCCGTCCGACGCGGTGCACCGTGCGCTCTACGGCTCCGCTCCGACCACCGTCCTGAGCGGGCGGCACGTCGTCTCGGTCACCGACGCGCACGTCAAGTCGGTCGACGTGCGCGACCGCAGCAAGGCTTGGCGCACTTCCTTGAGGGTCGAGGTGAATACCGAGGACGCCTGGATCGCCAACGCCGACCCGCTGACCGTCGTCAGCACGGAACGCGGCGCCCGAGGCCGGCGAAGGCTCCTCGTCCTCGACGAGCAGGGCAAGGTCACGGCGTCCCCCGCCCTCCCCAGCCGGTACGAGCGGGTCGAGCAGCCGTCCACCGTCGTCAACGACGTCCTCGTCGCCACGGTGGACCCGGACCACAGCCCCTCCGCCCATGACGAGGAATGGCAGACCGAGAAGCCGGACTGGATCGGCGGCATCGACCTGTCCACGGGCAAGATCCTCTGGAAGCGCTCCTTCCACCGGCTGCGCGGCCAATGCCTCGTCCCGTACCGCGGGCTGCTGTTGGTGCTCGACAAGTTCGGCACCAGGGTGACGGTGCTCGACGCCCGCGACGGACGGGTAGTCGCCCGTCGCCGACTGCGCGGCTACGGCTACGGAACGCTCTGCGTCGCCGACGACCGCTTCGCCGTGATCACTCACCCGACCTACTCGATGCCCATACGCGTCTTCCACTGGCGGTAGGGCGCGTATCGAGGTGTGCCGAATCGCGGACGTCACCCGCCACGCCTCCTGAGGGGCCTACTCGCCGGCCCACCACTTACGGGGTGCACCCGTCTCGAAGTGCAGTCCGTCGTGGCCACGCGGCAGGTCGCAGAAGAAGTTCCCCTGCGGATCAATCGTCCAGCTGTCCGGTCCGGGCTCGTTGCAGCGAGGCGCGGGCTCCGCAGCCGTGTCCGGAGTCGTCTGCGCATCCGATGCGGGAATCTGATCGTCGGTCATACAGACATTCTCTCCGCAGCCGCCGTCGACACGAGCATCACCCCTCCCCTACCCGGGAGTTGTCTGTACAACTCCCGGTCGCCGTTCGCCGATCGGCCTTCAAGAGTTCACTCCCGACTGCTGCGATACACGCGCCCTTTGCACGACGAACAGCGCTTGATCGAGGAGGCTCGAGTGAATCTCGTAGTCAACGGCGACGCGGAGAGCGGACCCGGCGGGTCCGCGGATCCCGTTGCCGAGGTGACCGGGTGGGTGGTGCCCGAAGGGGCGCCCGCTCTCATCTCGTACGCCCTGGGGAACGGTTACCCGGGGGCCGGCGACCCGGGTCCCGCCGAGCGCGGGACGCGGTTCTTCTCCGGGGGCAACAGCCCCCGTACCGCGCTCGTCCAGGACATCGCCCTGCCCCGGAACGGTGCCACGGGGTGGCGGCACATCGACGCCGGGCGGGTCGGTTACACGCTCGCCGGGTGGCTGGGCGGGTACGCGACGCAGGAGGACGGGGCGCGACTCTCCGTCGAGTTCAGGAACGCCCAGGGCACCCCGGTCGCCCTGTCCGTGCTCGGGCCTGTGACGGCCGGCGAGCGGCTCTCCCGTACCGCGCTCCTGGAGCGCACCGCCACCGCGCGCGTGCCGCGTACGGCGCGCACCGCGCGCGTGCTGCTCGTCTTCACCCGCAGCGGCGGCGGGACGTCCAACGACGGTTACGCCGACGCCATATCGCTCACGCTGCACGCCACGGGGGGAAGCAAGTGACCAGGCTCAACCGACGCGATCTGCTCAAGGCCGCCGGAGCCGCCGGGGCCCTGAACCTCGTCTGGCCGCTCTCCGCCGGGCTCTCCCCCGCCCAGGCCCTGGAGGCGGCTCAGGCGCTCGGTGCCGAGTACGACCCGGCGCCGTTCACGCTCGGTGTCGCCTCGGGCGACCCGCAGCCGCACAGCGTCGTACTGTGGACCCGGCTCGCCCCCGAGCCGCTGGCCGCCGAGCAGAAGCTGAGCGAGATCGTCGAGGTCGAGTGGGTCGTCGCCGCCGACCCCCAGCTGCGGCGCGTCGTCGCGCGCGGCTGCGTGCCCGCCTCCGCGACGCTCGGCCACAGCGTCCACGTGCCGGTCTCCGGGCTCCGTCCGGGCGTCCACTACTGGTACGCGTTCACGGCGCTCGGCAAGCGGAGCCGCATCGGCCGTACGAAGACCGCGCCCGTCGGCGACGTCCGTTCGGTCCGCTTCGCCGCAGCCAACTGCCAGGCGTTCCACGACGGCTTCTACGCGGCCCACCGGGGCATCGCCCGCGAGAAGGTCGACTTCGTCGTCCACCTCGGCGACTACATCTACGAGCACGGCCAGGTCGGCGGTGTCCCCGCGGACCACGTCCGCGACCACGAGGGCCCCGGGATCTTCACGGTCGCCGACTACCGCCGCCGGCACGCGCTCTACAAGGGCGACGCCTCCCTGCGCGAGGCGCACGCGGCCCACCCGTGGTTCCTGACCTGGGACGACCACGAGGTCGTCAACGACTACTCCGGTACGGGCGGCGGCGCGCCGTTCATGCAGCGCCGGGCGGCCGCGTACCAGGCCTGGTACGAGAACATGCCGCACCGCGACGGCGGCGCCGGGACCACGGCCGCACTGCCCGACCCCGAGATCCACCGCGTGCGCCGCTGGGGCGACCTGCTGGAGCTGACCGTCCTCGATCTGCGCTCGTACCGCTCCGCGCAGAACCTCGCCGACGGAACCATCCTCGGTGCCGGACAGAAGGGGTGGCTGAAGAAGAACATCGACAGCGCCCCCGACACCTGGCACGTGTGGGCCAACTCGATCATGCTCAGCCAGCTGCGGAGCCGGCCGGGCGGCTCGTACATGTTCACCGACCAGTGGGACGGCTTCCGCACCGAGCGCAAGGAGGTCCTCGGCCATGTGCACAACACCGGCATGGAGGACCTGGTCGTCATCACCGGCGACTGGCACTCGGCGTTCGTCGACGACATCCGGCCCGACTTCGACGACGTCTCGTCGCCCGTCATCGGTACGGAGTTCACGGCGCACTCGGTCACCTCGGGCGCGTACTCGGCGAGTTGGAACGCCACGAACGGGCCCGTCATGGGCGCGGGCAACCCGCACCTGAAGTACTTCGAGGGCAACCGCTACGGCTACGACGTCTACGAGGTCACCCCGGAGCGCTTCAGCGCCCACATGCGGGTCATCGACGACCGCCGCGACCCGAACTCCCCCGTCTCCACGCTGACCACCTTCCACGTGGACCGCGGGAAGGCGGGCTCGTACGAGGACCCGGCGACGAAGAACTCGCCGGCGCAGTACCGCCGCGACTGACACGGCGGCATCGACGACGAGGGGCCCGTCCCGCCGGTCATGAACCGGGTGGGACGGGCCCTTCCGTCTGCCGTGCTCAGCCCTGGCCGGTGAGGTCGATCGTCTTCGTCCGCTCGGCCGTGGTCTTGCCCATCAGCGCGTCCCGCATGACGAACGCGACGTCGTCGGCGGAGACCTGGTGCTTCTTGCCGTCGGCCTTGGTGATCATGATGCCGTCGAAGACGCCGTCCAGGAGCCGGTCGATCGCCTTCTTGTCGTAGACCTCCACCAGACGGCCCTCGACGGCCTTCATGGAGAGGATCTGCGGGAGCGAACGCGCCGGGCCGAACTTGATCTCCTTCGCGCCCGCCTTGATCACGATCGCGTCGGACATCGCGGGCTGGGCGAACTCCTTCATCGCCCGGTCCAGCTCCGCCTTGGTGACCGACGGCTGGCGGGTGACGACCGGCAGCTCGACGGTCTTGGCCTTGCCGGTCTCGACCTGGGCGCGGAAGGCGTCCTTGACGAAGAGCATCGAACGGGCGACGTCCAGGCCCTTGCCCGGCTTGCCCTCGACGGCGGTGACCTTGTTGGGGGCGAAGGTGATCGTCCCCTCGGTCGCCGAGCCGGAGACGCCGGCCACGTCGCGCAGGGCGACGGCCAGCTTCTCCTCGTCGACCGGGAGCTTCGGCTGGGCGACGCGCTCGCCGCCGAAGAGGGAGCCGATCACGGAGACCGGGTTGTAGTCGCTGCCCGCCGCCGCGCGGACGGTCTCCTGGCTGTCCAGGGAGAGACCGGCCTTGTCCGGGGCGAGCGTGACGGTCTTGCCGCCGACGTTGAGCTGGAGCGGGGCGTGGGCCCGCTTGCCGAGGGCTGCCTCGAGCTTGTTGACCCCCTCCTCCTTCGTACCGCCGCCGATGTCGACACCGAGGACGGTCGTGCCCTTGGGGACGTCGGAGTGGTTGAGGAGCAGCCCGGCGCCGTAGGCGACACCGACCAGACCGAAGACGCCGGCGCCGACGAGGACCAGCTTGGAGCGGCCCTTCTTCGGCGGGGCGGAGGAGCGGGCCGGGGAGGCGGCGGGGGCCGGGGACGAGGGCGCGGGGCGCGGTTCGGCCGGGGCACCGCCGACGTACTCGGGGGTCGAGAAGCCGCGCTCCGGGGCGCGGGGCGTCATGTCGGGGCCCGACGGGACGACCGGGATGCCGCTGGTGAGCGTGTCCCCGGAGACGTGGCCGCCGGGCGGCTGCGTCTGGCCGGGGGCGCCCGGGGTCATCGGTCCGGCGTTCTGGGGCGTCAGGACGGCCGTGTCGTCGGACATGCGCGGCGCTCCCCCGAAGGGGTCACCGACCGCCAGCGGGTTGCCGGCCATGGGGTTCTGGCTGGGGCTGGGACCGAGGCCTGCCAGCGGGTTGCCCACGACGGGGCCGCCGGCCATGGGGCCGCCACCCATAGGCGCACCACCCATGGGGCCACCGCCCATAGGGCCGGTGCCGAGTGCGGCGTTGCCCGTCGCCGGGCCCGTGGTCGGGCCGGTGGGGGCGGCCGGGCCGGCGGGGCCCTGCGGCCCGCCCTGCGCGTAGGGGGCGCCGTCGGGGCCGTACGCGGCCTCGTCCTGCGGCGGGGTCGAGAGGAACATCGGCGTACCGGACGCGGGCGTGGCCGAGATCGACGCGCCGCCTACCTTCGGGATGCCGCCCGTCGCGGGACCGGCAAAGCCGGAACCGCGCGTCGGGCCGCCCGTGACCGGGGGCCGTACGCCCGCCGGAGGCGCACCGGCCGGGCCTCCGGGGCGCGGCCCGGAAGCGCCCGGACGCGGCGCACCGGGGCCGGAGGCGGGCGCGGAGGGCTGAGACAGACCCGCCAGGCCGGACTTCGCGCCCGGAGCTCCCGGACCGGCCGGGGCCGACGGAGCCGGGGCGGAAGGCGCCTCGGGGGCGGCCGACTTGCGCGGGGCGAACCAGTCGCTGGTCGGCTTGTCCTCGGCCTTGGGCGGCTCCACGGGAGCCGGCGCCGGGGCGGCCGGGGCCTCCGGCGCGGGGGCCGGTGCCGAGGCGTCGGCGGCCGGGGCGGGCGTGGAGTCCGAGGCGCTGTCGCCGACCGGCTTGCGGACGACCACGGGCGGGATCGGCCGCGAACCCGGGATGTTGATCCGGATGCGCGTGGTCAGCGTGGTCTCGGTCCTGGGCTCTTCCGGCTGCGGAGGAGCGGGCGGCGCGGCTGCGGCACCGGCCGTCTCGTCGGGCCCGTCCTGCGTGGGGTGGAGCGACGGATACTGGCGGGATCCGTACGGCGGTGTACCCGACGGGTACGCGGCTCCACCACGCCCCTGGGCGCCGGAGGACGAACTATCGGTGTCTCGACCAGTTTCACGACTCAAAGCAGGATCTCCCGGTTGGCTCCACCGCCCGCTCTCTTGCTGGTGCTCGTGTACCCGGGCGGCTCGGCGGCGCGCACCACCATACTGGGCGGGGCGGACAGGCACCCTACGACCGGGGACCCAGGTGGGGGCAATCCGGCCGAAGCCGGGCACCCCTTCACCGAAGCTTCGCTCAAGTCACGCTGTTCACGGGGCCGGTCGGACGAGCCGCGACATCGTGGCGCAGATCACAGCCATCGCCATGCCACCGAGCAGGAAGATCATCTCGGCGACCCCGCCACCGAAGACCCCGTCGCCTTCCGGGCGTCCGAGGCTGAGCAGCACGATGGTGACGAGCCAGCCCGCCCCGGGGGCCACGACGCCGAGCTGGGTGTCGGTGGCCCGCAGCCCGCCGTAGAAGACGGCGGCGGTGGCGAGGAGGGCGAGGATCAACCCGCCGGGGAACCAGGCGTTTTGGACGAACGAGCCCGCGACGGCCACGAGGGCGCCGAGGACGACCAGGACGACGTACCAGACGATCCGCATACTCACGCGCCCCCGTCCGGCTCGGAGCCCGTGTCCACACCCGCGAACAGGTCCGTCTCGCGCACGCCCTCCGGCGCGCCCGGCGTACCCCTGACCAACTGGTAGTGCTCCGTGGTGAGGATGGGCTGCCCCAGATTGTTCGAGAGCGCGAAGAACGGTCCTTCGACGGCGATTTGGGTGGCGTGGGCGCGCATCGCGGCGGTCTTGCGGGCCGCCCAGGCCGTGTCGCCGTCGATCTCGGCGCTGATCAGGGCCTCGTCGACGACTCCCGGCACGTCGTCGATGTCGGCGATCCCGGGGAAGCCGGTGCCCTCGGCGCGCAGCCGGGCGAAGGCGGCCTCGGCGAGCGGGCGCGGGACGCGGTTCCAGTAGATCTTCGCGATCGTGTGGGCCGGGCCGAGGTCGGGGCGGTACGCGGGGTCCTCGGCCAGCTCGGCGGCGCGCATGGCGACGCGGTGGGCCTGGATGTGGTCGGGGTGGCCGTAGCCGCCGTCGGGGTCGTAGGTGACCAGGACCTGCGGACGGGTCTCGCGGACGATCTCGACCAGGTACGCGGCGGCGGTGTCGACGTCCGTGTTCCAGAAGGCGTTCGCGCGACGGTTCTGCTCGACGCCCATCATCCCGGAGTCGCGGAAGCGGCCGGGGCCGCCGAGGAAGCGGTGGTCGGTGACGCCCAGCTCCTTCATCGCGTCGGCGAGTTCGCCGACGCGATGGGGCCCGAGCCGGTCCTCCCGGTCGGGCGCGAGATGGGCGAGCCCGGGCGGGATGACCTCGCCCTCCTCGCCGAGTGTGCAGGTCACGAGCGTGACCTGGGCGCCCTCGGCCGCGTACCTGGCCATGGTGGCGCCGTTGTTGATCGACTCGTCGTCGGGGTGCGCGTGCACCAGGAGCAGACGACGGGCTGGGAGAACCGTCATGGCCCCACCCTACGAGGCGGGGCCGGGGACCGCCGGGCACCCCCGAGCGCGAGGCTCAGAACTTGAGGCCGCCGATCATGCCCGCCACGTTCGTGGTGAGCGTGCTGATGGACGGGGCGATGGACGAGCTCGCCAGGTAGAACCCCAGGAGCGCGCAGACCGCCGCATGTCCAGCCTTCAGCCCGGATTTCCGGATCAGCAGGAAGACGACGATCGCCAGCAGCACCACCGCCGAAATCGAGAGTGCCACGGCGGTTCACCTCCACACTTCATCGGTCGGATATTCGGACGGTCAGGTCGGCGAGCATGTGCCAGATGTCAGGTGACCCCTACCCACCTAGCGCTACGGATCATAACTATGTGTGGCACCGCATTGATGGTGTACGGAGGCACAGAGGGGGCGCACAGCGCTAGTTTCGGTCGCATGACCTCCACGCAACTGCCGTCGCATCCGCTCTCGTTCCCCCGCCAGTACGCCCGGACGCAGCGCTTCACGCTGGGCGTTCCGCGCACGTTCACGGTCTCCCCGGACGGTGAACGCGTGGTGTTCGTACGGTCGTCGTCGGGGACGGACCGGTCCCACGCGCTCTGGGTCCTCGACCTGACGGACGAGCCGCGGGAGCGGCTCGCGGCGGACCCGGAGGCCCTCCTCGCGGGCGCCGCCGAGGAGTTGTCGGCGGAGGAGCGGGCCCGGCGGGAGCGGAGCCGCGAGGGGTCGGGCGGGATCGTGGGGTACGCGGTGGACGCGGCCGTGGAGTTGGCCGCTTTCGCACTCTCGGGGCGACTGTTCGCGACGGAGCTGCGGGCGGGGACCTCGCGGGAACTCCCGGTGCCCGGCCCGGTGATCGACCCCAGGCCGTCGCCGGACGGGCGCCACGTGGCCTATGTGGTGGGCGGCGCGCTGCGGGTGACGGGCGCGGACGGGGCGGGCGACCGGGCGCTCGCGGAGCCGGAGGACGCGCACACCACGTACGGGCTCGCGGAGTTCGTCGCGGCGGAGGAGATGGGCCGCTCGCGCGGGTTCTGGTGGTCGCCCGACTCGGACCGGCTCCTGGTGGCGCGGGCCCATGACCGGTCCGTACGGCGCTGGTGGATCGCCGACCCCGCGCACCCGGAGCGGGAGCCGCAGGTGGTGCCGTACCCGGCGGCGGGGACGCCGAACGCGGAGGTGCGGCTGTACGTGGTGGATCTGGCCGGGGAGCGTACCGAGGTCGAGTGGGACCGGGAGCGGTACCCGTATCTGGCGCGCGTGCACTGGTCGGCGGACGGGGCTCCGCTGCTGCTCGTCCAGGCGCGGGACCAGCGGACGCAGCTGCATCTGGCGGTGGACCCGGCGACCGGGGCGACGCGGACGGTGCACGCGGACGAGGACCCGGTGTGGCTGGAGCTGCTGCCGGGGGCGCCGGCGTGGGCCCCGGACGGGCGGCTCGTGCGGATCGCCGACGAGGGCGGGGCGCGGGTGCTCGCGGTCGGGGACCGGGCGCTGACAAGTGCGGCGCTCCACGTCCGCGCGGTCCTGGACATCGGGGAGGACGGCGTCCTGGTGTCGGCCTCCGCGGGCGAGGAGCGGGCGGAGCCGGAGACCGGGGAGATCCATGTGTACCGGGTCGACGAGCGGGGCGTGGAGCGGGTCTCGGAGGGCGTGGGGGTCCACTCGGCGGTCCGCGGCGGCGGGGTGACGGTGCTGGTCTCGGCGCGGCCCGACGCGCCCGGGAGCGTGGCGCGGGTGCTGCGGGACGGCGAGCAGGTCGCGGTGATCGCCTCGTACGCGGAGACGCCGGTGCTCTCGGCGGGGGTGCGACTCGTCGAGGGGGGCGCACGGCGGATTCCGTGCGCCGTGCTGCTCCCCTCCGGGTACGCGGCAGGGGACGGGCCGCTTCCCGTCCTGATGGATCCGTACGGCGGTCCGCACGGCCAGCGGGTGGTCGCCGCGCACAACCCGCACCTGACCTCGCAGTGGTTCGCCGACCAGGGCTTCGCGGTGATCGTCGCGGACGGCCGGGGCGCGCCGGGCCGGTCGCCCGGCTGGGAGAAGGCGATCAAGAACGACCTGATGCCGACCCTGGACGACCAGATCGAGGCGCTGCACGCGCTGGCGAAGGACTTCCCGCTCGACCTGGAGCGGGTGGCGATCCGGGGCTGGTCGTACGGCGGCTATCTCGCCGCGCTCGGTGCGCTGCGCAGGCCCGACGTCTTCCACGCGGCCGTGGTGGGCGCCCCGGTGACGGACTTCCGGCTCTACGACACCCACTACACCGAGCGGTACCTCGGCACGCCTCAGGACAACCCGGAGGTGTACGCGGCGAACTCGCTGGTCACCGACGAGGGCCTGGTGGAGCCCGAGGAGCCGGCGCGGCCGATGATGATCATCCACGGCCTGGCCGACGACAATGTGGTGGTCGCCCATACCCTCCGGCTCTCCTCGGCGCTGCTCGCGGCGGGCCGCCCCCATGAGGTGCTGCCGCTCACGGGCGTGACGCACATGACCCCACAGGAGCAGGTGGCGGAGAACCTGCTGCTGCTTCAGGTGGAGTTCCTGAAGCGCTCGCTGGGGATGGAGCGGTAGTTCGGCCCGGGGCTCACCAGCCCGGTGGGCGGGGGTGCGGCGGGGCCGGTGGCAGGGCGGCGACCGGGCGCCGGGGTGCGGGGTGGGGCGCGCCGCGCACGGAGAGCAGGACGAGGACAGCGGCCCCGGCGAGCAGCCCGTACGCGGAGGTGGCGAGGGCGAGCCGGCCGGTGTCGTCCAGGCCTGCGAGGTGGGCGGCCCACCCGGTCCGTAACGCCGTGGCGACCCCGGCGAGCCCGCTGCCCGCCAGGAGCAGCCCCGCGAGCAGGCCGAGGGGCCGGGCGTGCGGGGCGCGGGCGAAGGCGCTGCCCGCGGCGGCCAGGAAGAGGGCGGCGAGCATCACGCTGAGCCAGGCCGGCGGGACCGCGAGCGCGGGCAGGAGGAGCGAGCGGCCGCCGGTGAACCGGTCGACGGTCGCCTCGACCGGCAGGGCCCGCGCCCAGTGCACCTCCCAGGCCACCCCCACGACCGCGGCGACCGCGCATAACACCCCGGCGGCGACGGCGGGGCCCGTACGGGGGCGGGCATGGGGCTCTGAGGCGGGTTGGCGGCCCAGGGCGGCGGTGACGACGAGTCCGGAGGCGAGGGCGAGCGTGAGGAGGGTCGTCACGAGCGCGTCGACGCCGGTGGCCCACAGGCCGGGGAGCCG
Organism: Streptomyces sp. NPDC026092; assembly: GCF_040638605.1. Taxonomy (NCBI): domain Bacteria; kingdom Bacillati; phylum Actinomycetota; class Actinomycetes; order Kitasatosporales; family Streptomycetaceae; genus Streptomyces; species Streptomyces sp. NPDC026092. The sequence continues at coordinate 90,329 of NZ_JBEZYN010000011.1, read as the reverse complement.
CAGCGCGAGCGTGAGGGCTCCGGCGGCGGCGAGCGCGGGTCCGGCGAGGGAGGACCGGAGCGCGGTGAGCGCGGTGGCGGCGTAGGCGAGGAGCAGGAGGGGGTCGAGCAGCGACGTGGCGGACCTGCTCCGGAGCAGGAAGGCGTGGTCGCCGGCCCAGTACCGGCCGAGATCGGCGAGCGAGCCGAAGGCCGCGAGGTCCCGCAGGAGCCAGACGACGATGACGAGCGCGAGCGCGCCGCACAGTGCGGCGCCGGTGAGACGTGCCGGTCGTGTCACTGTCACGGAGCCGATACTCACGGCTACCACGCGTCGAAACAAGCGGTTCCGCATATTCGACCGGCAAGTGGAGGGGCGGTGTCGGCCGGCCGGGGCGACATGGCGCGCTCCGGCCGGCCTACGGCACCCGCACGGCCGTACGCTGTGGAGCTTGGCGCGTTCGTATATCGGATCCGGGTCGGCCGAGTTGCCTGCTCGTTAACGAATTTGACGCCCCTTCATCCGGAATTGCCCTCCTGCTGCCCGCCCGGCTCCCCAGGCTCCTGCGGCTTCCTCAGCCCCTCCTCCGGCTTCCCCAGCTCCACCCCCGGCTTCCCCAACTCCTCCTCCGTCGGCACCACGTGCTTCTCCTCCGCGAAGTGGCACGCCGAGTCGTGCTTGGCCGGGGAGTCGGTGAGCCGGAAGACCGCCGGGACCGCCAGCTCCGGGACTTCGAGCGTGCAGCGCTCCTGCGCCTTCCAGCAGCGGGTGCGGAAGCGGCACCCGGAGGGGACGTTGGCCGGCGAGGGCACGTCACCGCTGAGGATGATGCGCTCGCGGTGCTCCCGCGCGTCCGGGTCGGGCACCGGGACCGCCGACAGCAGGGCCTGGGTGTAGGGGTGCGTGGGGTGCTCGTAGATCTGGCTGTCGGTGCCGATCTCGACGATCCGGCCGAGGTACATGACGCCGACCCGGTCGGAGATGTGCCGCACGATCGAGAGGTCGTGGGCGATGAAGACGTACGACAGGCTGAACTCGTTCTGGAGCTTCTCCAGGAGGTTCACGACCTGGGCCTGGACGGAGACGTCGAGGGCCGAGACCGGCTCGTCGGCGACGATGATCTCCGGCTGGAGCGCGAGGCCGCGGGCGATGCCGATGCGCTGCCGCTGGCCGCCGGAGAACTGGTGCGGATAGCGGTTGATGTACTCGGGGTTGAGCCCGACGACGTCGAGCAGGTCCTGGACCTTCCGCCGCCGGTCCCCCTTGGGGGCGACCTCGGGGTGGATCTCGTACGGCTCCCCGATGATGTCGCCGACCGTCATGCGCGGGTTGAGCGAGGTGTACGGGTCCTGGAAGACCATCTGGATGTTGCGGCGGACCGCGCGGAGCGCCTTCGGCGACAGCGTGGTGATGTCGTCGCCCTTGTAGCGGATCGAACCGGAGGTCGGGCGCTCCAGGTTGACGAGCATCTTCGCGACGGTCGACTTGCCGCAGCCGGACTCGCCGACGATGCCGAGGGTCTCCCCCGCCGTCAGGTCGAAGTCGACGCCGTCGACGGCCTTGACCGCGCCGACCTGCTTCTTGATGACGATGCCCCGGGTGAGCGGGTAGTGCTTGTGCAGGTCGCGGACCTGGAGAATCGGCTCAGCCACGGAGGGCCTCCTGCCAGAAGTGGCACGCGCTGCGGCGTTCCTCCGACACGTCGTACAGGGGCGGTTCGTCGGTGCGGCAGACGTCCCTGGCCAGCGGGCAGCGCGGGTTGAAGGCGCAGCCTGGCGGGATGGCGAGCAGGTTCGGGGGCAGGCCCTTGATCGCGTACAGCTCCTGGCCCTTCTGGTCCAGGCGCGGGATCGAGTCGAGCAGGCCCCGGGTGTAGGGGTGGGCGGGGGCCTTGTAGATCTCGTGGACGGGGGCGGTCTCGACGATCCGGCCCGCGTACATCACGGCGATCTTGTCGGCGACGTCGGCGACGACGCCGAGGTCGTGGGTGATGAGGATGAGGCCCATGTTGAGCTCGCGCTGGAGCTCGGCGAGGAGGTCCATGACCTGGGCCTGGACGGTGACGTCGAGGGCGGTGGTCGGCTCGTCCGCGATGATCAGGTCGGGTTCGAGGGAGAGCGCCATCGCGATCATGATGCGCTGGCGCATGCCGCCGGAGAACTGGTGCGGGTACTGCCCGACCCGCTCCTTGGCGGCGGGGATGCGTACCCGGTCCATCAGCTCGACGGCCTTGGCGCGGGAGTCCTTGCGGGACAGGCCCTGGTGGACCTGGAACATCTCGCCGAGCTGGTCGCCGACGCTGATCACGGGGTTGAGGGAGGACAGCGCGTCCTGGAAGATCATCGCCATCTTCGCGCCACGGACCTTGCGCCGCTCGTCCTCCTTGAGCTTCAGCAGGTCGCTGCCCTGGAAGAGGATCTCGCCGTCGGTGATCTTGCCGGGCGGGATGTCGAGGATGCCCATGATCGCCTGGGCGGTGACGGACTTCCCGGAGCCCGACTCGCCGAGGACGGCCAGGGTCTCGCCCGCGTCGACCGAGTAGCTGACCCCGTTGACCGCCTTGGCCACGCCGTCCCGGGTGTGGAACTCCACGTGCAGATCGCGCACTTCGAGCAGCATGGGTGCCTACCTCAGCTTCGGGTCGAGGGCGTCGCGCACCGCGTCGCCGAGCATGATGAACGCGAGCACGGTGATGGCGAGCGCACCCGCCGGCCAGAGCAGCATGTGCGGGGCGTTGCGGATGTACTGCGAGGCCGAGGAGATGTCGATGCCCCAGGAGACGGTCGGCGGCTTCAGGCCGACGCCGAGGTACGACAGGGTCGCTTCGAGCGAGATGTACGTACCGAGGGCGATGGTCGCCACGACGATGACCGGGGCGACGGCGTTGGGCGTGATGTGGCGGAGCAGCATGCGGGAGTTGGAGGCGCCGAGCGCGCGGGCCGCCTGCACGTAGTCGTTCTGCTTGGCGGTGATGACCGACCCGCGGGCGATGCGGGAGATCTGCGGCCAGCCGAGCAGGATCATGAAGCCGATGACGGGCCAGATGGTGGCGCTGGTGACGACCGACAGCAGCACCAGTCCGCCGAGGACGACGGGGATGGCGAAGAAGACGTCGGTGATCCGGGAGAGGACCGCGTCCCAGCCGCCGCCGAAGAAGCCCGCGAGGCCGCCGAGGAGGGAGCCGAGGATCGCGACGCCGAGGGTGGCGAGGACGCCGACGGCGACGGAGGTCCGGGCGCCGTAGACCGTACGGGTGTACACGTCGCAGCCCTGGCCGTTGAAGCCGAACGGGTGGCCGGGCTGGGAGCCCTCCTGGGCCTTGGAAAGGTCGCACTGGAGGGGGTCTCCGCTGGCGATCAGGGACGGCCAGATGGAGATGATCACGAGGAAGAGGATGATCAGGCCCGAGATGATGAAGACCGGGTTGCGGCGCAGGTCGTGCCAGGCGTCGGACCAGAGCGAGCGCGGCTTGCCGGCCGGTCCCGTACCGAGGGGGCCGCCCGGGGTCTTCTCGAGGGACTCACCCTCCTCCATGGCGAGGTCCGTGCCGGCGCCCGCGCCCGTGTGGTCGATGGCGCGCCCGTCGTCGAACGGCTCATGCGGCTTAAGCGGCTCAGGCATAGCGGATCCTCGGGTCAAGGACGGCGTACAGGAGGTCGACCAGAAGGTTGGCCAGCAGGAAGACGATGACGAGGACGGTCACGAAGCCGACGACGGTCTGGGTGTTCTGCCGGACGATGCCCTGGTAGAGCTGGTAGCCGACACCGTGGATGTTGAAGATCCGCTCCGTCACGATCGCGCCGCCCATCAGCGCGCCGATGTCGGCGCCGATGAAGGTGACCACGGGGATGAGGCTGTTGCGCAGCAGGTGGCGGGTGATGACCCGGTGGCGCGGCAGGCCCTTGGCGACGGCGGTACGGACGTAGTCGGCGCGCTTGTTCTCCGCGATCGAGGTCCGGGTGAGCCGGGTGACGTACGCGAGGGAGACGGAGGCGAGGACGAGGCCGGGGACGATCAGCTCGTCGAAGGTGGCCTCGGAGGAGACCGCGGGCTTGATCCAGCCCCACTTCACACCGAGGAGCAGTTGGAGCAGCAGACCGGTGACGAAGGTCGGGATCGAGATGACGACCAGGGTCAGCAGCAGCACGGTGGTGTCGACGGGGCGGCCGCGCTTGAGGCCCGTGAGGACGCCGAGGCTGATGCCGATGACGATCTCGAAGAGGATCGCCACGATGGTCAGCCGGATGGTGACCGGGAAGGCGCTGGCCATCAGCTCGGTCACCGGCTGGCCGTTGAAGGCCGTACCGAAGTCGCCGGTGAAGATGTTGCCCATGTAGGTCAGGTATTGCTGCCAGACGGGCTTGTCGAGGCCGAACTCCTTCTCCAGCTGGGCGGCGGTCGCGGGATCGCAGGCGCGGTCGCCGCAGAGGCCCGCGATGGGGTCGCCCATCACGGTCACCATCAGGAAGATCAGCAGGGTGGCGCCGATGAAGACCGGGATCATCTGCAGCAGACGCCGGATCACATAACGACCCATGGGGGGCTCCGGGGGTGTGGGGTAGGCGTACGGCCCGGCGCGCGGGGAGATACCGCGCCGGGCCGCCCGCCGACGCGCTGCGTCAGTTGACCTTGATCTGGTCGTAGACCGGAACGCTGAAGGGGTTGAGGGTCACGTTGGAGACCCGGTCGGAGTAGCCGGCGCTGCCGTTCTGGTACCAGAGCGGGATCGCGCCCATGTCGTCGCGGAGGACCTCCTCGGCCTGCTGGAAGGTCTCGACGGCCTTGCCGATGTCGGACTCGGCGTTGGCCTGGTCGACGAGCTTGTCGAACTCCGGGTCGGTGTACTTGCCGTCGTTGGACGAGGCGTTCGTGTAGTACAGCGGCTGCAGGAAGTTCTGGATGAGGGGGTAGTCCATCTGCCAGCCGGCCCGGAACGGGCCGGGCATCTTCTGCGTGGAGACCTGGCTGCGGAAGTCCGCGAAGGTGCCGATCGGGTTGCCGACACAGGCCCGGTTGTTGCCGAGGGCGTTGTTGATGGAGTTGCAGACGGCGTCCACCCACTCCTTGTGGGAGCCGGTGTCGGCGTTGTACGAGATCTTCATCGTGCCGCCGGGGATGCCGCCGCCCTCGGCGACCAGCTTCTTCGCCTCCGCCGCGTCGTACTTGCAGAAGTCGCCGCAGACGTCCTTGAAGCCGCCGTCCTCGCCGAGGACCGGGGAGGTCCAGTCGACGGCGGGGGTGCGGGTCTTCTGGAAGATGGTGTCGGTGATCTGCTCGCGGTTGATCGCCATGGAGAGGCCCTGGCGGAGCTTCTCCTGACCGGGCTTGTTCCACGCCGGGTCGTAGAAGGGGAAGCCGAGGGTCTGGATGATGCCGGCCGGGACGTTGATGTACCGGTCGCCGAGGTCCGCCTGGACGTTCTTGAGCTGCGAGGCGGGCACGTCGTCGACGAGGTCGAGGTTGCCGGCCGTCAGGTCGGTGTAGGCGGTGTTGTTGTCGGTGTAGACCTTGAGGGTCACACCGCCGTTCTGCGCCTTGTCGTCGCCGGGGTACTGGTCCCAGCGCTTCAGCTCCATCTGGGAGCCCTTGGCGTACGAGGAGATCGTGTACGGGCCGTTGCCGACGGGCTGGTTCAGCCAGGCCGCGTGGTCGTCGAAGAAGGACTTCGGGAGCGGGGAGAAGGCGGCGTAGCCGAGGGTGTCGGGCCAGGTGGAGAACTTCTGGGTGAGCTTGACCGTGAAGGTCTGGGGGCCCGTGACCTTGAGTCCTGACATCGTGTCGGCGGTCGGCTCGCCCTTCTCGGGGTGGACCTGGTCGTAGCCCTCGATCTGGCCGAAGAAGCTGGCGTTCTTCTGGTTGTTCTTCAGGCTGGCGCCGTAGTTCCAGGCGTCCACGAAGGAGTTCGCGGTGACCGCCTCGCCGTTGGAGAAGGTCCAGCCGTCCTTGACGGTGATGGTGAAGTTCGTGGAGTCCGTGGTCTCGATCTTCTCGGCGAGCATGTCCGTGGCCGCGCCGGTCTTCGGGTCGTACTGCTTGAGCCCCCGGAAGATCATCGAGAGGACCTTGCCGCCCTGCACCTCGTTGGTGTTCGCGGGCTCCAGCGGGTTCTGCGGGTCGCCCCACGAGGAGCTCACGACACCGTCCGCGCCACCACCTCCGCCATCGTCTCCGCCGCCGCAGGCCGTGGCCGTGAGGGCGACGGCTACGGCCACTGCGGCCCACTTGGCGTGCGTGGCTCCGCGCATGAGGTGCCTCCCGAGGTCCTGGTATGTACCGAGAGCCCCAATATCACCCGAGTGCGGGCGGTATGCACCTTAGCGACACCCGTAAGGAGAGAAGCGCGAGGGCGCCCCGGCCGTCACGGCCGGGGCGCCCTCGATGCACAGCGGGAGAACTACGACGCGTGGACGACGTCCTTCTCCTCGGCGAAGTGGCACGCCGACTCGTGCGCGGCCGGGGTGTCCTGACCCTGGAAGCGCTCGGGGATGGCGAGCAGCGGCACCTCGGTGGAGCACTTGTCCTGCACCTTCCAGCACCGGGTGCGGAAGCGGCAGCCCGACGGCGGGTTGGCCGGCGAGGGGACGTCTCCGGTGAGGATGATCCGCTCGCGGCCCTCACGCGCGTCCGGGTCCGGGACCGGGACCGCCGAGAGCAGCGCCTGGGTGTAGGGGTGCGTCGGGTGGTCGTAGATCTGCGTGTCCGTACCGATCTCGGCCATCTTGCCGAGGTACATCACGCCGACCCGGTCCGAGATGTGCCGGACGATCGACAGGTCGTGGGCGATGAAGACGTAGGAGAGGTTGAACTCGTCCTGCAGCTTCTCCATCAGGTTGATGACCTGCGCCTGGACGGAGACGTCCAGGGCCGAGACCGGCTCGTCGCAGATGATGATCTCCGGGTTGAGCGCGAGGCCTCGGGCGATGCCGATGCGCTGGCGCTGACCGCCGGAGAACTGGTGCGGGTAGCGGTTGATGTACTCGGGGTTCAGACCGACCACATCGAGCAGCTCCTGCACCCGGCGGCGACGGTCGCCCTTCGGGGCCACCTCGGGGTGGATGTCGAAGGGCTCACCGATGATGTCGCCGACCGTCATACGCGGGTTCAGCGAGGTGTACGGGTCCTGGAAGACCATCTGGATGTTGCGGCGGACGGCCTTCAGCGCGCGGCCGGACAGCTTGGTGATGTCCTGGCCCTTGTAGAAGACCTCGCCGGCGGTGGCCCGCTCCAGGGTCATCAGCAGCTTGGCGACCGTGGACTTGCCACAGCCGGACTCGCCGACGATGCCGAGGGTCTCGCCCTGGTAGAGGTCGAAGGAGACCCCGTCCACGGCCTTGACCGCGCCGACCTGCTTCTTGAACAGGATGCCCTGGGTCAGCGGGAAGTGCTTGACCAGGTTGCGCACCTGCAGGATCGGCTCACCGCGCTCGACGGGCGCCTCGATGGCGGCCACGGCCTCCGCCTCGGTGGCGGCGTCGACCGTCTCGACCTCGGTGACGTTCGGAGTCGCGTCCGCGGCCTCGTCCTTCTTGCTGAGCTCAGCCATGGATCGTCTCCTTCCAGAAGTGGCAGGCGCTGCCGCGGCCGGGCAGCTCCGTGCCGTCCTGCTCGGTGACCGGCGCGAGCGCCGGGATCTCCGTGCGGCAGATGTCGTCGGCCTTGGGGCAGCGCGGGTTGAAGGCGCAGCCGGTGGGCACGCGGAGCAGGTTGGGCGGCAGGCCCTTGATCGCGTACAGCTCCTGGCCCTTCTGGTCCAGGCGCGGGATCGAGTCGAGCAGACCCCGGGTGTACGGGTGGGCCGGGCGCTTGTACAGCTCGTGGACCGGCGCGGTCTCGACGATCCGGCCCGCGTACATGACCGCGATCTTGTCCGCGACGTCGGCGACGACGCCGAGGTCGTGGGTGATCAGGATCAGGCCCATGTTGTACTCGCGCTGGAGCTCCGCGAGCAGGTCCATGACCTGGGCCTGGACGGTCACGTCGAGCGCCGTGGTGGGCTCGTCCGCGATGATCAGGTCCGGCTCGAGGGCGAGCGCCATCGCGATCATGATGCGCTGGCGCATACCGCCGGAGAACTGGTGGGGGTAGTCGTTCACCCGGGCCGCGGCGGCCGGGATCTTGACCTTGTCCATCAGCTCGATGGCCTTGGCCTTGGCCTCCTTCTTGGAGAGGCCGTGGTGCACCCGGAACATCTCGCCGAGCTGGTAGCCGACGGAGAGGACCGGGTTGAGGGAGGAGAGCGCGTCCTGGAAGATCATCGCAATCTTCTGGCCACGGATCTTCCGGCGCTCCTCGCCGGACATCTTCAGCATGTCCTCGCCGCGGAAGAAGATCTCACCCTTGGGGATCTTGCCGGGCGGCATGTCGAGGATGCCCATGACGGCCTGCGCGGTGACGGACTTGCCGGACCCGGACTCGCCGAGCACGGCGAGCGTCTCGCCCGCGTTGACGCTGTAGTTGACGCCGTTGACCGCCTTGGCCACACCGTCGCGGGTGTGGAACTCCACGTGCAGGTCGCGGACTTCGAGCAGCGGGCCGGTGTGCTCGTCGCCGCCGCGCGGGGCGGGGACGTTCGCGGTCTTGTCGATGAGGCTCACGTGTACGCCCTCCTAGCGCAGCTTGGGGTCGAGGGCGCTGCGAACCGCATCGCCGAGCATGATGAACGCCAGAACGGTGATCGACACCATGACCGACGGGATGATCAGGACGAACGCCGCGTTGCGCAGCTGCTCCTGGCCCGAGGAGATGTCGACGCCCCACGAGACCGTCGGCTCGGCGAGGCCGATACCGAGGAAGGAGAGCGTCGCCTCCGCCGAGATGTAGCCGCCGAGCGCGATGGTGGCGACCACGATGACCGGGGCGATGGCGTTCGGCAGGATGTGCCGGAGCAGGATCCGCGTGGTGGAGGCGCCGAGCGCCTTGGCCGCCATCACGTAGTCCGCCTGCTTGATGGTGATCACCGAGCCGCGGGCGACTCGGGCGATCTGGGTCCAGCCCAGGAAGGCCAGGGCGAGGATGACGACCCAGAGCTTGCGCTCCTCGAAGGAGGTCAGGACGACCATCGCGCCGAGGATGAAGGGGACACCGAAGAAGATGTCCGTGATGCGGGACAGGATCGTGTCCGCCCAGCCGCCGAAGTAGCCGGCGAGCATGCCCACGATCGTGCCGAGGACGGTGACGAGCACGGTGACGACGACGGCGACGGCGATCGAGGCGCGGGCACCGTAGATGACACGCGCGTAGATCGAACGGCCCTGGATGTCGTAACCGAACCAGTCCTCGCCGAAGAAGCTGCCCCAATTGGGCTTCTGCAGGTAGTGCTTGGCGAGGTCCGCGTGGCGCGGGTCGGCGCTGGTGAACAGGCCGGGGAAGACGGCCATCGTCAGCAGGACCGCGATCAGCACGGCGGAGACCAGGAAGATCGGGTTGCGGCGCAGGTCGTGCCAGGCGTCCGACCAGAGACTGCGCGGCTTCTCCTGCTTCTCGACCGGCTGCGCGGCGGACACGTCCGCCGAAGTCTCTCCGGCGACAGCTTCCTTGAGTGCCTCAGGCATAACGGATCCTCGGGTCCAGGACCGCGTAGAGCAGGTCGACGAGCAGGCTGGCGACGAGATAGACGACCACGATCAGGGTCACGATGCCCACGACGGTGGCGCCTTCACGGTGCTTCAGCGCGGAGAAGACGTTGTAGCCGACGCCCTGGACGTTGAAGATGCCCTCGGTGACGACCGCGCCGCCCATCAGGGCGCCGATGTCGGTGCCGAGGAAGGTGACGACGGGGATCATCGAGTTGCGCATCAGGTGGACGCCGATGATGCGGCGGCGCGGCAGGCCCTTGGCCACCGCGGTGCGCATGTAGTCGGAGCGCAGGTTCTCGGCGATCGAGGTACGCGTGAGGCGGGCGACGTACGCCAGCGACAGCGAACCGAGCACGACGGCCGGCAGGACCAGTTCGTTCCAGTCCGCCACGGCGCTCACGTTCGGGTCGACCCAGCCGAGCTGGTGGGCGAAGAAGTACTGCGCCAGGAAGCCGAGGACGAACGAGGGAACGGAGATGAGGAGCAGAGTCAGGACCAGCAGGCCGCGGTCCCGGAGCGTGTCGGCCTTCAGTCCGGCGAAGACACCGAGGGAGATACCGACGAGCGCGGTGAAGGTGAAGGCGAACAGGGTGAGTCTGATCGTGATGGGGAACGCGTCCGCGATGATGTCCGCGACCGGTTGTCCACTGGCGATCTGCGTGCCGAAGTCGCCCTGGAGCAGGTTGACGAGGTAGGTCCCGTACTGCACGAGGAGCGGCTGGTCGAGCCCGAGGTCCTTCTTCATCGCAGCGATCTGCGCCGGGTCGACGGTCTGCTCTCCGGCGAGCGCGCGCACGGGATCGCCGGGCAGCGCGTACATCATGGAGAAGACCAGCAAGGTTGACCCGATGAAGACCGGGATCATCTGGAGCAGTCGCCGCGCGACATAACGCCCCATGTTTGCCTCCGATATGAATACCTGCAGCCCCCGGGGCCGGTCCCAGGATGTGGGAACCGGCCCCGGGGGCCTACCGCCGTTGCGGTGGCGGGGTGACGGCCATGTGGGGTGGGCCCGTAGGGCTCGTTACTTGGTGGTGACTTCGGTGATGTTGAAGTCGCCGTGGAAGTCGACGGTCACGTTGTCGACAGCCGCGGAGTGGCCACCGTTGATCTTGTACTCCCACAGCGGGATGGCCGGCATCTTCGTGAGGACGAGCTTCTCGGCCTCCTGGTAGAGCTTGATCGACTCTTCCAGGGACTTGGCGTTGTCGCCCTTCTTGAACGCGGCGTCGACCTCGGGGTCCGAGAAGCGACCGTTGTTCGCCTCGGCCGTGGTGCCGTACAGCTCACGCATGAAGTTGACGTTCACCGGGTAGTCGGCGACCCAGCCACCGCGGTACATCGCCTTGACCTGGTTGTTGTCGCGCGCTTCCAGGTCGGTCTGGAAGTCCGGCTTGGCGTCCGGGATGCAGTCCACACCGGTGGAGTTGCGGATCGACTCGCAGACCGCGGTGATCCACTCCTTGTGGCCGCCGTCGGCGTTGTACTGGATCCAGATCTTGTTGTCCGGAACGCCGCCGCCCTCGGTGACGAGCTGCTTGGCCTTGGCCGGGTTGAACTTGAAGACGTCGCTGCCGAGGTCCTGCTTACCGGCGACACCCTGCGGGATGAAGCTGGTGGCCGGCTGGCGGGTGCCGTTGAGCACGGTCTTCGTGATCGTGTCCCGGTCGATCGCCATCGACAGACCCTGGAGGACCTTCGGGTTGATGCCCTTGAAGGTCTTCGAGTAGAAGGTCGGGACGAGGCTCTGGATGGCCGCGTACGGCTGCTCGATCGCGCGGTCGCCGAGGTCCTGCTTGTACTTCGGCAGGTCCTTCGGGCCGACCTGGCGGATCATGTCCAGGTTGCCGGAGAGGAGGTCCTGGTACGCGGCCTCGACGGTCGCGTAGTTCTTGAAGAGGACACCCTTGTTCTTGGCCTTGTTCGGGCCCTGGTAGTCAGGGTTGGCCTTGACCTGGATGAGCTTCTTGTGGTCCCACTTCTCGAAGATGTAGGGACCGTTGCCGACCGGCTTCTGACCGAACGCGGCCGGGTCCTTGTAGAAGGACTCGGGCAGCGGGGCCCAGGTGGTGTAGCCGAGCTTGTACTCGAAGTACGGGACCGGCTTGGCCAGCTCGATGGTGAAGGTGGTGTCGTCGACGACCTTGAGGCCCGACATCTCCTTCTTGGCAGGGGCGCCCTTGTCCGGGTGGACGTCGCCGTAGCCGGCGATGTCCTCGAACCAGAAGGCGTTCTGCTGCTTGTTCTCGATGTTGGCGTACCAGTTCCACGCCTTGACGTACGACGCCGACGTGACCGGGGTGCCGTCGTGGAACTTCCAGCCCGGCTTGAGCTTGACCGTCCACGTCTTGGAGTCGGTCGTCTTGATCGACTCGGCGTTCGTGTAGACGATCTTGCCCGAGGCGTCGAAGTCCAGCAGCTGCGTGAAGAGCGACTGGATGACGTAGCTACCGAGCGACTCATTGGTGTCGGCCGGGATCAGCGGCTTCTGGGGCTCACCGACGTCGATCGAGACATAGCCCGCGGGCTTGCCCTTCTCCTTCGAGGCGCTGTCGTCCTTGCCACTGCCGCCGCCACAGGCGGTCGCTGCCAGGGCCACGATGGTCGCGCCCACTACCCACTTGGCGCTCTTGGCACCGCGCATGGGTTCCTCCTCATGAGTCCACTTGTCACTACAAGAAGGGCACTCCGAGTGCGCCGACACCCCTGACGGCATTGCACTCCATGTGCCCCGAGTGTGCTCGTGAGTCGGCACTCCCCACAGTGCGTGACCCATTGACCCGAGCTCAATGCAGCCAACTATTAAGTACGTCCGGGCTGTAAACCACACTTAAGTGGTCTCGTTTTGACAACATCGCCAGGGGTCATGAGACCGAAATCCGGACAAAGCGATCACAGACAGACACCCGCGAAACGGACCGTTAACACACGTTCCGGAGAGCGACGGCCGATATCCGGACACCCTGCCCATGAAATGGATTTGACGAAAGGCCCGGACCCCCACAGTGACTGCGGGGGTCCGGGCCTCGTGCCTGAGGTGGTGTCAGCCGACGTCAGCGGCCGAGATCACACCTGTGTGCGCGTCAGCCGTTCTTGGCGCGCGACGCGGTGCGACCGCGCTGGTTCTGGTCCAGGACGACCTTGCGGATGCGCACGGCCTCCGGGGTGACCTCGACGCACTCGTCGTCGCGGCAGAACTCCAGGGACTGCTCCAGGGAGAGCTTGCGCGGCGGGACGATCGCCTCGAAGGAGTCGGCGGAGGCGGAGCGCATGTTGGTGAGCTTCTTCTCCTTGGTGATGTTCACGTCCATGTCGTCGGAGCGCGAGTTCTCGCCGACGATCATGCCCTCGTACACCTCGGTGCCGGGGTCGGTGAACAGGACACCGCGCTCCTGCAGGTTGGTCATCGCGAAGGCGGTGACCGCACCCGCGCGGTCGGCGACCAGCGAACCGTTGTTACGGGTCGTCAGGGTGCCGAACCACGGCTCGTGGCCCTCGTGGATCGAGTGCGCGATGCCCGTACCGCGGGTGTTGGTCAGGAACTCCGTACGGAAGCCGATGAGGCCACGGGACGGAACGACGAACTCCATGCGGACCCAGCCGGAGCCGTGGTTGGACATGTTGTCCATGCGGCCCTTGCGGACACCCATGAGCTGCGTGACCGCGCCCATGTGCTCCTCGGGCACGTCGACCGTGAGGCGCTCGACGGGCTCGTGGATCTTGCCGTCGACCTCCTTGGTGACGACCTGCGGCTTGCCGATGGTCAGCTCGAAGCCCTCGCGGCGCATCTGCTCGACCAGGATGGCGAGCGCGAGCTCGCCGCGGCCCTGGACCTCCCAGGCGTCGGGACGCTCGGTGTCGAGGACGCGGAGCGAGACGTTACCGATCAGCTCGCGGTCCAGACGGTCCTTGACCTGGCGGGCGGTGACCTTGCGCTGCTTGACCGCGGACTTGGCGTCCGCGCCCTTGCCCGTGCCACCGCGGCCGACGAGCGGCGAGGTGTTGGTGCCGATGGTCATGGAGATGGCCGGCTGGTCGACCGTGATCAGCGGAAGCGCGATCGGGTTCTCCGGGTCGGCCAGCGTCTCGCCGATCATGATGTCCGGGATACCGGCGACGGCGCAGATGTCACCGGGGCCGGCGACCTCGGCGGGCTTGCGGGTGAGCGCCTCGGTCATCATCAGCTCGGTGATGCGGACGTTGGAGATCGTGCCGTCCCGCTTGATCCACGCGACCGTCTGGCCCTTGCGCAGCTCGCCCTGCTCGACGCGGAGGAGCGCGATACGGCCGAGGAAGTTGTCGGCGTCCAGGTTGGTGACGTGGGCCTGGAGCGGGGCCTCCTCGTCGTACACCGGGGCCGGGACGTGCTCCAGGATGGCGGAGAAGAACGGCTCCAGGTTGTCGCTGTCCGCGGGGACGGTGCCGTTCTCCGGCTTGGTCAGCGAGGCGACGCCGTCGCGGCCGCAGGCGTAGACGATCGGGAACTCGATCTGGTCCTCGTCCGCGTCCAGGTCGAGGAAGAGGTCGTAGGTCTCGTTGACGACCTCGTCGATCCGGGAGTCCGGGCGGTCCGTCTTGTTGATGCAGAGGATGACGGGCTTGCGCTGCTGGAGGGCCTTGCGCAGCACGAAGCGGGTCTGCGGGAGCGGACCCTCGGAGGCGTCCACGAGGAGGACGACCGCGTCGACCATCGAGAGACCGCGCTCGACCTCGCCACCGAAGTCGGCGTGGCCGGGGGTGTCGATGATGTTGATCGTGATCGGGGCCCCGCCGTCCTTGGGGTGATACTTCACCGCCGTGTTCTTGGCGAGGATCGTGATGCCCTTCTCACGCTCCAGGTCGTTCGAGTCCATCATGCGGTCGTCGAGCTGCTGGTGGGCGGCGAAGGCACCGGCCTGCTTGAGCATGGCGTCGACGATGGTCGTCTTGCCGTGGTCGACGTGGGCGACGATGGCGACGTTACGGATGTCGTGGCGCGTGGGCATGGGTGCTTGCGCTTCTCTCGGATCGTGGGATGCGGCGTCGGTTCCTCTTACGCCCGCCGGGCGGACGCGCCACGGCTATGTCCTATGGTACGGGGCCGCCGTGCAAGGGGCTTCCCCGCCCGGATTCGAGAGGGTCTACTGGGAGGTTTGGGGCCTCGGTGGAGTGTGTGGGGGCCACCGAGGGTGCGGAACCGGCCGGGTCAAGGGGCCGGACGCGATCCTGCCCGCCGGGGAGACCGGCGGGCAAGGAACTTGAGCGGCTTCTGAGGTTGCGACCTGCGGTTTCTTGGGTCGGTACGCGGTTTCGCCTGCTTATCGGCGACTTTCTGGCTACTTCTTGATGTTGCGCTCCGCGCCCTTGGCCGACTCCGGCTTCTTGAAGCCGATGTCCTGGTAGCGCGGGGTCGCGAAGCCCCAGGCGCCCGCGTTCACGATGCCGGGCTTGGCCGCCACCAGCTGGGGGCGCTGGTAGAGGGGAATCGATCCGGCAGCCGCCCAGATCCGGGCGTCGGCCTGGCGGACCAGATCGCGGGCCTCCTCCTCGTCGAGGGTGGCCACCGCCTGGTCGAACAGCTGGTCGATACGGTCCGTCCCGACGCGGGCGTAGTTCTGCTCGACCAGGAGGGAGCCGTCCGAGGCCGGCTCGGGCTTGGCGAAGATCGGCCGCGCGTCGGTCGCCGGGAAGGCGGACGCGGGCCAGGAGTAGAGGGCGAGGTCGTAGTCGCCGGCGGCGATGTGGTCCTTGAAGAAGCTCTCGTCGGCGACCTTGGTGATCTCGGTACGGATGCCGATCGCGTCGAGCATCCGCACGATCTTGTCGCCGACCGCGCGGAGCGACTCCGAGCCGGGGCCCGACGGCAGGACGAACCGCAGGTTGAGCGGCTTGCCGTCCTTGCCGAGGGCCCCGGTGGCGGCGGCCGGCACGGCGGGGGCGGCGGTGCCGCGCGGGGCGTAGGCCCCGGCGACGCCCTTGTCGGGGCCCACGGCCGGGTTCTGGGCCTTGGCCTCGGTGTCCGTGTCCCGTCCCGCGGCGGTGTCGAGGAGGGTGGCCTGGCGGAGCACGGCCATGTTCTGGAGGGCCGCGCCCGGGGCGGGGGCGAGGATGTTCGTGCCGTTCTCCGGTCCGCCGGCGCCGATCACGGGCTCGGGCGCCTTGCCGTCGGCGCGGACGGCGGTGCCGCCCGGCTTGTCGTCGCCGACGATGTAGAGGCCCTCGTCGGAGGCGGTATCGGCGCCGGGCTTCTGGGCCTTGTCGGACGTCTTCTTCTCGGCGTCGGCCTTCTTGTCCGCCTCGGTCTTCCCGGCGTCCGCCTTCTTCTCCGCGTCCGTCTTCTTGTCGGCGCCGGCGCCCTTCTCCACCGCCTCGCTGCCCGCCTTCGTCCCCGCGGGCTTCTTCGCCGCGCCGCCCGGCACCCACCCGGCGTCCGCGAGCAGGGCCCGTGCCTCGTTGGCGTCCTGGGCGCCGAGCGCGTCGCTGCTGTCCGCGTACGCCGCCTGTCCCGCCAGGGCCAGGTGGCTGCCCGGAGGGTTGGCCGGAAGACCCAGCGGCTTCAGTACGGATTCGGCCAGTTCCTGGCGGTCGAGCGCGCGGGCCACCGCCCGCCGTACCCGCTCGTCGGCGAGCGGACCGTTCTCGCCGTTCAGCGAGAGTTGGGTGTACGCGGGCTCCAGCGACTTGCGGACCACCAGCTTCCCGAGCGCCCGCTGCTCCTCCGCGTACCGGTCGATGGCCTGCTGGTTCTTCTCGCGCGCGACCCGGACCGTCTCCGCCTTCTCCTCGTCGGAGCCGTTGGCGAGGGCCCAGGACTTCAGGGCCGCCGACGGGGTGATCCCGGCGCCCGGCCCGTGGGAGAGGGCCTGCGCGCCGCTCTGGCCGGCGCGGGCGTCCCGTACCGCGAGCGCGATGCGGTCGGCGGCCGACCGATCGATCTCGGCCAGATCGAGGGTGCCGGCGGCGAGCGCGGCGATCCGGTCCTTACGGGCCACGGCCTTCAGGACGATCTGGTCGAGCTTGGCGGGCTGGCCCCACCAGCGCGGGTTCCGGGTGAGGGTGACCGTACTGGCCTTGGGGTCGGAGGCCTTGAGCAGGAACGGTCCTGCGGTCGCCTTCAGAGTGGTCCGCGCGCCGTCGTTGAAGGAGTTCGGGGAGCCCATCACCTCCTTCGGGTAGAGGGGGGTGAAGAGGGACTGCCAGTCGGCGTACGGCTTGCCGAAGGTGACCCGTACCTCCAGGTCGTTCTTGCCGCGCTCGATCTTCTCGATCCGCTCGTAGCCGGAGTTGCGGGCGGTCCAGTACGCGGTGTCCCGGCCGTTCAGGGCCCGCCACTGCGCGACGAAGTCGGGGGCGCCGATCTCGCGGCCGTCGCTCCACACCGCCTGCTGGTTGAGCTTGTAGAGGACGACCTGCTTCGGCTCCGTCTCGACGACCTGCGCGGACTCCAGGTAGTCCGGGTTGCGCTGCGGCCGGCCGCGCCCGTCGAGGGTGTAGAGCGCGGGGAGTACGGCCCCGGCGATGCGGGAGGTGGCGCCGTCGGCATCGGCCTGGAAGGTGTTGAGGGTGGTGGGCATCGCGTCCACGGCCCAGTTCAGCGTGGAGCCGTCCTTCACCTGGTCCCGCGCGGCCGGCGCGTGGTCGGGGGCGGCGGCGGTCGCCTCTTCCGCTCCGTCGCCGGAGCTGCATCCGGCCAGGACGGAGATGGCGAGCACGGCACTGGTGAGCGTGGCGACGGAACGGAGCGTGCGGGAGCGGGGGCTCCTGGAGCATGTCCTCCCGCGAGGGGCGCCGACCTGGGACATGACTTGTACCCCTTCGTCCAGTTTTATGCCATTTGGCGATGATCACACCTATTGCTCATACACTGAAAAGGACGGACCGGATCCGGCCACGGCGACACGGCGACAGGACGGGGCAAACCCACCCGTGCGGCCCAACCGCCGGGCGGCGCCGCTCTCCGGACGAGTGGAATCCCGTACACATGGCTTCACAAGCGGGATGTGACGCGCGACACTCTCCCCCCATCGCGTGTTCGCCACCCGCACTCGCGGAAGTGAGGGCAATCCATGTCCCTTCAGGACGATTTGGCGGCCGTCAAGGGCTGCCTCGAAGACCTGGTTCGCACGGTCGGACAACTGGAACGCAGCATCGCGGCGGAGAAGGGCGTCACCCCGGGACCGCCGCAGGGCCGCCCCGAGAACCTCGTGACGATCCCCGACACCCCGTACGACAGCGGGCTGTGGACGGACTCCGACGACGAGGGCCTGGGAGCGCGCGACCGGCACGCGCCTTAGGAGATCCCGGAGCCAGGAGATCCGCGAGCCGGGAGATCTCGGACCTGGGCGATCTCAGACCTAGGCGATCCCGCTCGGCCCCAGGAGATCCCGGCGCCAGGAGATCCCGGACCGATCCCCGGACCCAGGAGACCGACCTTGGCCACAGGAACCGAACCGCCGTCCACCGGAAGGGGGGTGCGCGCCACCGGCGTGCACTCCCCTTCCCGTGCGGCCATCGCGCCGCGCCACCTCCGGACCGACCGCTGGTGGCTGGCGCCCGCCGCCACCGCCGCCGGGCTGCTCGCCTTCGTCGCGTACTCCACCTGGCGAGCCTTCGCCAACAGCGACTACTACGCGGCCCCCTACGTCTCGCCGTTCTACTCGCCCTGCCTCGCCGAGAACTGCGTCCCGATGAAGGACGGCCCCAACTGGGAGATCTTCGGCAGCTGGTGGGGCCTCTCCCCCGCCCTGCTGATCCTCATCTTCCCGCTCGGCTTCCGGCTGACCTGCTACTACTACCGCAAGGCGTACTACCGGGGCTTCTGGGCCTCTCCGCCGGCCTGCGCGGTCGCCGAGCCGCACACGACGTACACCGGCGAGACCCGCTTCCCGCTGATCCTGCAGAACGTCCACCGGTACTTCTTCTACACCGCGCTCCCGGTCGCCGCGATCCTCACGTACGACGCCGTGCTGACCTTCCGGGACTCCTCCTACGCGTGGGGCCACGCGGGCCTGGGGACCGTGATCTTCCTGATCAACACCGTACTGATCTGGGCGTACACGCTCTCCTGCCATTCCTGCCGGCACATCGTCGGCGGGCGGCTCAAGCACTTCTCCCGGCACCCGGTGCGCTACCGCGCGTGGAGCCTCGTCGGGCGCCTCAACACCCGTCACATGGTGCTCGCCTGGGCCTCCCTGGTCTCGGTCGCGGTCTGCGACCTGTACGTGTACCTGCTCGCCACCGGCACCTTCGACGACCCGAGGATCTTCTGACATGACGCGAGTCGACCGGCAGCAGTGGGACGTGGTCGTGGTCGGCGCGGGTGGCGCCGGACTGCGCGCCGCGATCGAGGCGCGCGAGCGGGGCGCGCGGACGGCCGTCATCTGCAAGTCGCTGTTCGGCAAGGCCCACACAGTGATGGCCGAGGGCGGAATCGCCGCCTCCATGGCCAACGCCAACCCGCACGACAACTGGCAGACCCACTTCCGCGACACCATGCGCGGCGGCAAGTTCCTCAACCAGTGGCGGATGGCGGAGCTGCACGCGCGCGAGGCGCCCGACCGGGTCTGGGAGCTGGAGACCTGGGGCGCCCTCTTCGACCGCACACCGGACGGCCGGATCTCCCAGCGCAACTTCGGCGGCCACGAGTACCCGCGCCTCGCGCACGTCGGCGACCGGACCGGCCTGGAACTGATCCGTACGCTCCAGCAGAAGGCCGTCGCCCTCCAGCAGGAGGACTTCCGGGAGACCGGGGAGTACGAGTCCCGGCTCAAGGTCTTCCAGGAGTGCACGGTCACCCAGATCCTGCGGGACGAGTCGGGGCGTGTGGCGGGGGTGTTCTGCTACGAGCGGGAGACCGGCCGCTTCTTCGTCCTGGAGGCGCCGGCCGTGGTCCTGGCCACCGGCGGGATCGGCAAGTCCTTCAAGGTGACGTCCAACTCCTGGGAGTACACCGGCGACGGGCACGCGCTCGCGCTGCTCGCGGGCGCGCCGCTGGTGAACATGGAGTTCGTGCAGTTCCACCCGACCGGGATGGTCTGGCCGCCGTCCGTGAAGGGGATCCTCGTCACCGAGTCGGTGCGCGGGGACGGCGGGGTGCTGCGCAACTCCGAGGGCAAGCGGTTCATGTTCGACTACATCCCCGACGTCTTCAAGGAGAAGTACGCGCAGACGGAGGAGGAGGGCGACCGCTGGTACGAGGACCCGGACAACAACCGGCGCCCGCCCGAACTGCTGCCGCGCGACGAGGTGGCCCGGGCCATCAACTCCGAGGTGAAGGCGGGGCGCGGGTCGCCGCACGGCGGGGTCTTCCTGGACGTGTCGACCCGGATGCCGGCCGAGGTGATCAAGCGGCGGCTGCCCTCGATGTACCACCAGTTCAAGGAGCTGGCGGACGTCGACATCACGGCGGAGGCGATGGAGGTCGGGCCGACCTGCCACTACGTGATGGGCGGCGTCGCGGTCGACTCGGACACGGCGGCGACCGTGGGCGTGCCGGGGCTCTTCGCGGCGGGTGAGGTCGCGGGCGGGATGCACGGATCCAACCGGCTGGGCGGCAACTCCCTCTCCGACCTGCTGGTCTTCGGGCGGCGGGCGGGGTGGCACGCGGCGGAGTACGCGACCGCGGCGGAGCGTGGGGCGGTCACGGAGGCGGGGATCGAGGCGGCCGCCGCCGAGGCCCTGGCGCCGTTCGGCGCGGCGGAGGAGCCTTCGGCGGAGAATCCGTACACCCTCCACCAGGAGCTCCAGCAGACCATGAACGACCTCGTCGGGATCATCCGGCGGGAGGGCGAGATGGCCGAGGCCCTGGAGCGGATCGCCGAGCTGCGCGTCCGGGCACGGCGGGCCGGGGTCGAGGGGCACCGGCAGTTCAACCCGGGCTGGCACCTGGCGCTCGACCTGCGGAACATGCTGCTCGTGAGCGAGTGCGTGGCCCGCGCGGCGCTGGAGCGGACCGAGAGCCGGGGCGGGCACACCCGGGAGGACTACCCGTCGATGGAGCGGGTGTGGCGGCCGGTGAACCTGCTCTGCCACCCGGCGCGTACGGGGGACGACGGCATCGCGCTCGAACGGACACGTACGGAACCCATCCGTCCGGACCTCCTCGCGCTGTTCGAGAAGGAGGAGCTGGTCAAGTACCTCGCCGAGGAGGAGCTGTACGAGTGAGTACCTATGACGCGCACTTCAGGGTGTGGCGGGGCGACACCGACGGCGGGGAGCTGACGGACTTCACGGTCGAGGTGCACGACGGCGAGGTGGTCCTCGACATCGTCCACCGGCTGCAGGCGACCCAGGCCCCGGACCTCGCCGTGCGGTGGAACTGCAAGGCGGGCAAGTGCGGTTCGTGCTCCGCCGAGATCAACGGGCGGCCACGGCTGCTGTGCATGACCCGGATGTCGACCTTCGACCGCGCCGAGACGCTCACCATCACCCCGCTGCGGGCCTTCCCCGTGGTGCGGGACCTGGTGACGGACGTGTCCTTCAACTACACGAAGGCGCGGGAGATCCCGGCCTTCGTGCCGCCCGAGGGGGTGGCTCCGGGCGAGTACCGGATGCGGCAGATGGATGTGGAGCGCTCGCAGGAGTTCCGCAAGTGCATCGAGTGCTTCCTGTGCCAGGACACCTGTCATGTGGTGCGCGACCACGAGGAGAACAAGACGGCGTTCGCCGGGCCGCGCTTCCTGATGCGGGTCGCGGAGCTGGACATGCACCCGCTGGACGCGGCGGCCGAGTCCGGGCTCGACCGGAAGCGGACGGCCCAGGAGGAGCACGGGCTCGGCTACTGCAACATCACCAAGTGCTGCACGGAGGTCTGCCCGGAGGGCATCAAGATCACCGACAACGCCCTGATCCCCCTGAAGGAACGGGTCGTGGACCGCTCGTACGACCCGTTGGTGTGGCTGGGCAACAAGATCCGGCGGCGGGGGGCGTAGGGCGGGCGGGTCGGCCCGAGCCGGGCGGGTCCGGGCCGAGCCGGGCGGGTCCGGGCCGAGCCGGGCGGTCCGGGCGGTCCGGGCGGTCCGGGCGGTCCGGGCGGTCCGGGCGGTCCGGGCCGAGCCGGGCGGGTCCGGGCCGAGCCGGGCGGGTCCGGGCGGTCCGGGCGGTCCAGGCCGGGCCCGCCCTCGGCGGTGGGTCAGTGCCAGTCGCGGCGGTAGGACGCCCAGTCCTCCTCCTTCGCGGCGAAGTCGACGTAGAGCGCGACCCCGAACCGCTCGCGGTCGTGGTCCGTACGGCCCAGGCCCAGCCTGGTGCCGCGGATCGCGGCCGCGACGGTCTCGGCCGAGTCGTGGTGGCCGAGGTCGTCCTCGTGGAAGAACGGCAGCCCCATCAGCAGGTCGG
Source organism: Streptomyces sp. NPDC026092 (assembly GCF_040638605.1). NCBI lineage: Bacteria > Bacillati > Actinomycetota > Actinomycetes > Kitasatosporales > Streptomycetaceae > Streptomyces > Streptomyces sp. NPDC026092. Next base: position 68,460 of record NZ_JBEZYN010000011.1, on the reverse strand, counting down.
TCGTCTCGGGCGTGACCTCCAGGGCGAGGCTCGTCTGCTGGGCCACGTACCCGCCGTACATGCCCTCCAGCGGCATCCAGGTGTCGTACGACATGACGGCTATCTGGTCGACCCGGCGGGCGACCTGGCCGAAGAACTCCTGCGACCACCACTTCTCGCTGCCGCTGATCGCGCCGTTCACCGAGTGCAGCGCGGGCAGGGGGTCGATCTGGTGGGCGGCGACGGAGAGCGGGGCCTTGCGGGCCCTGGTCAGCTCGCCGAGGTCGTCCAGGAGGGACAGATAGTGCGCATCGTCCGAGAGCAGGGGCTCCAGGTCGAAGTGGACCCCGTCGAAGCCGGCGTCCAGGATCTGGCGGGCCGAGCCCACGACGGCGGCCCGTGAGGCCGCGTCCTCCAGGCGCAGCCCCTCGGGGCCCTCGGTGGCCAGGATGTCGCCGAGCCAGGCGTGCACCCGTATGCCGGGCATCGTCCGGTGGACGGCGTCGATGAGCCAGGCGGCGCGGGGGTAGCGCGCGGCGGGCAGGGTGCCGTCGTGCTCCAGCGGGCCGGCGTGGACGTACAGGTCCCGTATCCCCGTCCCCTTGATACGCGCGGCGAAGGCGGCGAGGTCGGCGTCCTTCTTCCGGCCGTCGACCCAGGCGTGGCCCAGCCAGATCGCGTCCTTGCCCCGGGTCTTGGTCCCCTCGCGGAGGTCTCCCGTGTAGTTGAGGCGCAGCGCGAGCGCGCTGCCCGCCGTCGGCAGGATCAGGAGCAGGGCCAGGCCGAGCGCGACCCAGCGCCCCCGCCGCCACCAGCGTCGTACGCGACCGTCCACCCGAGCCCCCAAGATCGTGTTCGTTACGTGAGCACCACCGTAGCGGCGGCTACTGACAGTGACGCAGGGCTGTGGAGAATGGTTTCCGCCCGGTCGCGGCCCGGTCGCGGGCCGACAGATCGGGACATAACCTCCCCCTGTGACGCGAACAGCCACCCGAGCCCTTCTCGCGATGCTGGTGGCGGCGTGGTGGCTGGTCGTGCCGGCCGTTCACGGCGCCCGGGCCGACGACCCCGTCGTGCTCTCCCGCGACGGCCAGATCACCGACACGGTGGGTGCGCTGGGCGACCGCCGCGGCGCAGTCGTCCGGGCCCTCGACCAGCTCTACGACGACCGCCGGGTGCAGCTCTTCGTCGTGTACGTACGGGACTTCTCCGGGCGCTCGGGCCAGAGCTGGGCCGACGCCACGGCCCAGCGCAACGGGCTCGGCGTGGATGACGTCCTGCTCGCGGTGGCCACCCACGACCGTCAGTACGGCTACTCCGCCGACCCCGGCTCCCGGTTCACCCAGACCCAGCTCGACGACGTCGCCCGGACCTCGATCGAGCCCGCGCTGCGGCAGAACGACTGGGCGGGCGCCGCGATCGGCGCGGCGAACGGCTACGACGCCGTCCTCGCCGGACAGCCCGTGCCCACGCCCACGATCACACCCGGCCCGGCCGATCCCGGCGGCGCGGCCGCCGACGGCACCTCGGGGACCGACCTGGTCCTCCCGGTCGTCCTCGTCGGCGGCGCGGGCGTCGTCGCCGCGTACGCCTGGACCCGGCGCCGGCGCCGAACCGGCCCCGGCGGCCGTGGCGGTGGCGGGGCGGCGAAGCCACAGGCCGGGCAGGGCTGGGGCGCTCCGAAGGAACCCGCGGAGCTCCCGCTGGAGGAGCTGGACAAGCAGGCACGGCAGGCGCTCGTCGACACCGACGACGCAGTCCGCACGAGCCAGGAGGAACTCGGCTTCGCGACCGCCCAGTTCGGCGAGGAGGCCGCCCAGCCGTTCACCGACGCGGTGGCCTTCGCGAAGGAGGAGCTGACGGCCGCGTTCCGGCTGCGGCAGAAGCTCGACGACGCCTTCCCCGAGGACGACGCGACCCGCCGCTCGATGCTGGACGAGATCCTCCGGCGCTGCGCCGAGGCGAACGCCCGGCTCGACGCCGAGTCCGAGGACTTCGACCGGCTGCGCGCCCTGGAGCAGAACGCTCCCGACGCGCTCGCCCATGCGGAGGCCGCCTTCCGCGAGCAGACCGGCCACGTCGGCACGGCGGAGGCGGCGCTCACGGCGATGCGGGAGCGGTACGCCGAGTCGGCCGCCTCGCCCGTCGCCGGCGACGTGGAACAGGCGAAGGACCGGCTGGTGTTCGCGACCACGCATCTGAACCAGGCCCGGCAGGCCGTCGACTCCGGCGACAACGGCACGGCGGCGGTCCACATCCGGGCGGCCGAGGGGGCCGTCGACCAGGCGGCCCGGCTGAGCGAGGCCGTGGACCGGCGGGCGCAGGAACTGGCCGAGGCCGTGGGCAAGCTGCCGACCGCGCTCTCCGAGACCGAGGCGGACCTCGCCGACGCCCGCGGCCTGCTCCAGGGCACCGCCGAGGGCGTCTCCACCGCCGACCTCCAGGGCCGCATCGCCCGGGCGGAGTCGGTCGTCGCCGACGTGCACCGGACGATCGAGGCGGGCCGCTACGACCCGCTCGACGCGCTGCGCCGGGTCGAGGAGGCCGACGCGGTGCTCGACGAGGCGCTGGCCGGCGCACGGGAGCGCGAGTCGGGCACGCGGCGCGCCCGCGCGCTCCTCGATCAGGTGATGCTGACGGCCCGTTCCGCGATCGGCGCGGCCGCCGACTACATCACGACCCACCGCGGCGCCGTGGGCAGCGAGGCCAGGACCCGCCTGGCCGAGGCCCAGCGGCGGCTGGAGAAGGCCGGGGCCCTCGCGGACGCCGAGGACCCGCAGTCGGCGCTCGCCGAGGCCCAGCAGGCGGACGGGCTGGCACGGCGCGCGCAGGAGCTCGCCGAGCAGGACGTCCGTACGTATGGGAACCCGAACGGCCTGGGCGGTGTATCAGGAGTGGGAGGTGGCGGCGGGCTCGGTGGAGCGGTGCTCGGCGGCATCATCCTCGGCGGACTGTTCGGCGGAGGAAGGGGAGGCGGGGGACATGGCGGGGGATTCGGTGGAGGTTTCGGCGGGGGCGGGTTCGGTGGCGGCCCCGGCAGTTTCGGTGGCGGCGGGACCCGCGGCCGACTGGGCGGCGGCGGCCGTTTCTGACCCTTTCCGCCCCCTGTTCAGTTCCCTGTTCAGTCCCCCGGTGTTCAAGGAGAAGGACCATGAGCAAGCAGACCATCCTGGGCCGAGTCACCCAGCTGGCGAAGGCCAACATCAACGCCCTGCTGGACCAGGCCGAGGACCCGCAGAAGATGCTGGACCAGCTGATCCGCGACTACAGCAACAACATCTCGGAGGCCGAGCAGGCGGTCGCGACGACGATCGGCAATCTGCGGCTGATGGAGCAGGACCACCAGGAGGACGTGGGCGCGGCGAAGGGGTGGGGCGACAAAGCGCTGGCGTCGAGCAGGAAGGCGGACGAGCTGCGGGTCGCCGGGCAGACGGCCGAGGCGGACCGGTTCGACCAGCTGGCGAAGGTGGCGCTTGGACGGCAGCTCCAGTCGGAGAAGGAGGCCGCCACGGCCGAGCCGACGATCGCGGCGCAGACCGAGGTGGTGGAGAAGCTCAAGAGCGGGCTCGACCAGATGAAGGCCAAGCTGGGCGAGCTCCAGTCGAAGCGGGACGAGCTGGTGGCCCGCGCCAAGTCCGCGCAGGCGCAGAACACGATGATGGACGCCGTGAAGAACATCGACGTGCTGGACCCGACGAGCGAGCTGAACCGCTTCGAGGACAAGGTCCGGCGCGAGGAGGCGAAGGCGATGGGCAAGCAGGAGCTGGCCGCGTCCTCGCTGGACGCCCAGTTCGAGCAGTTGGACGCGCTCGGCGACAGCGCGGAGATCGAGGCCCGGCTCGCCGCGCTGAAGAAGTAGCCGGCGGCCGGCGGGGCCCGGGGGCGCGGAGCCTGTGGAACAGCGCCCGCGGGTGGGTGCGACGCCGGTGCCGGTGTCGGCGGTCAGAACATGCTCAGGAGCTGCTCCACGGTGGGTTCCGCGGTTCCCTCGCCGTCCGGCAGGGGCAGTTCGAACCAGACGGTCTTGCCGCGCGGGGTGCGGCGCGATCCCCAGGCGGCGCTGAGGAGTCCGACCAGCTGCAGTCCGCGCCCGCCCTCGTCGGTGTCGCGGGCGCGGCGGCGTCTCGGCTGGACGAGCCCGGCGTCCCAGACCTCGCACACCAGGGTCCGGTCGCGCAGCAGCCGGAGTCTGATCTCGCCCTCGCCGTAGCGCAGGGCGTTGGTGACCAGTTCGCTGACGAGCAGTTCGACGGTGTCGATGAGCGCTTCGAGGTCCCAGGCGGTGAGCTGGGCACGGGCCAGTTCGCGGGCCCGGCCGACCGAGCGGGGTTCCCTCGGCAGCCGCCAGTCCCCCACCGCCTCGGACTGCAGTCCCTGGATACGGGCCATCAGGAGGGCGATGTCGTCCTCGCCGTGCCCGGTGTGAAGGGTGGTCAGGACGCGGTCGCAGACGTCTTCGAGGGGCAGGGCCGTGTCGGTGAACGCCCCGCGGAAGGCGGTCAGCCCCTCCTCCAGGGGATGGTCGCGGGACTCGACGAGACCGTCGGTGTAGAGGGCGAGCAGGGAGCCCTCGGGCAGTTCGACCTCGACCTCCTCGAAGGGCTCACCGCCGACGCCGAGCGGCATCCCGGGGGGCACGTCGAGCAGGAGGGCCTTCTCGCCCGGTTCGACGAGGACCGGCGGAAGGTGGCCGGCGTTGGCGAAGGTGCAGCGCCGGGTGACCGGGTCGTAGACGGCGTAGACGCAGGTGGCGAGGTAGACCTCGGAGAGTTCCGGCCCCCGGGTCTTGTGGGCGCGGGCGCTCTGCTGTGCGCCCGCCGGGGCGCCGAGTCCGCGGGCGATCTCGTCGAGGTGGGAGAGGACCTCGGCGGGTTCGAGGTCGAGCTGGGCCAGGGTGCGGACGGCGGTGCGCAGTTCGCCCATGGCGACGGCGGCGCGCAGACCGCGGCCCATGACGTCGCCGATGACCAGGGCGGTGCGGTGGCCGGGGAGTTCGATGACGTCGAACCAGTCGCCGCCGACCTCGGTGGCGGTGGTGCCGGGGAGGTAGCGGCAGGCGATGTCGAGGCCGGCGGCCTCGGGGTCTCCGGGCGGGAGCAGGCTGCGCTGCAGGATCAGGGCCCGTTCGTGTTCGCGGCGGTAGAGGCGGGCGTTGTCGATGCAGACCGCCGCGCGGGCGGCCAGTTCGACGGCGAGCGCCCGGTCCCGCTCCCCGAAGGGCTCGCTGCCCTTGGCCCGGGAGAACTGCACGAGGCCGACGACGGTGTCGTGGGCGACCATCGGCACGACGAGGGTGGACTGGACGAGTCCGCCCTCGCGGCCGGGTACGGCCCGTACGCGGCCGGTGCGGAGCGCTCCGGCGCAGGGCGAGTTGAACGGGTAGCGGTGGACGGAACCGACCTCGACGGGTCCCGTGCCGCAACAGCCGCCGCTCGCGTCGGAGCCGACCGTGGCCTCCGGGTTCCTGAGCGGGGTGTCGGACACGGCGCTGGCGAAGGCGACCCGGCGCAGCTCGGCGCTGCCCGCTCCGTAGCCGACGTCGTGGGAGCTCCCCCACCGTCCGGGCGGGGCCTCGTCGCCGGTCAGTAGCCCCTGGTAGAGGTCGACGGAGGCGAGGTCGCAGAAGCCGGGGACGGCCACGTCGAGCAGCTCGCGGGCGGTGGCCTCCAGGTCGAGGGAGTTGCCGATGCGGGCACCGGCCTCGTTGAGGAGGGCGAGGTTGCGGCGGGCGCTGGCCGCCTCGCGGGCCGCGTTGTGGCGGCGGGTCACGTCGATGCCGAGACCGGCGACGCCGACGGCCCGGCCGGAGCCGCTGTTCACGCGGTAGAGGTTGATCGACCAGTGGCGCCGCTCGGTGGAGCCGGGCGGGGCGCCGACGATCTGCAGTTCGGTGACGGACTCGCCGGTCTCCAGGACCCGCTCGAGCGCGGCGGTCATCCGCTCGGCCTCGGGCCGCGAGAGGTAGTCGTGGACGGTACGGCCCCGATGGTCGTCGGCCGAGCCGCCGAAGACCGTGGCGAAGCGCTGATTGGCCCGCTGCACGGTGAGGTCGGTGCCGAAGAGGAGAAAGCCGAAGGGGGATTGGCCGAAAATCGCCTGCGAAGCGGCGAGGTCGGTCTCGATGTGACGCAGCGCCCGCACGTCCACGACGATGCAGAGCGCGGCCCGTTCGCCGGTCGGGGTCTGGCTCGGCATGACGTACATCTCGGCGACGCCCTCGCGCCGGTTCTGCCCGGGTATCCGGAACGGGACGAGGCCCGTCCACTCCCGGCCGTCGAGGATCTCCGCGACCCGCCGACGCCCACGGTCGCGCAGGTCGGCGGGCATGAAGGCCTCGACCGGGTCCTTGCCGACGGCCTCGTCGGCAGGCACGCCGAAGAGGTCCACGGCCCGCCTGCTCCACTGGTCGACGAGCCCGTCGGGCCCTATCGAGAAGGAGGCGACCCGGATGTAGTCATAGATCGAGCCGGGCGGGCTGCTCTGCCACACGACGCCGCTCGCCGTCTCAGGTATCTCGCTCACGCGACCGTCCCCTCCAGCTCACCGCACCGGACCGGCCATGCCCGCAGTATTCAGCACTACGGCCCCCGACGGCACGACGTTCACGATCACAGGGTGGTCTCGTTCATTTCCGGCCGAGACCATGGTGATCGTTGTCCCTCCCCTCTCTTAACCCGGCAGGGCCAGCTCGAACCACACTGTCTTGCCCGATCTGCCCTTTCGAGTGCCCCAGCGCCGCGCGGAACAAGCCACGAGCTGGAGGCCGCGCCCGCCCTCGTCGTCGGGTCCCGCGGGCCGCTCGGTGGGCGGATCCGGAAGCGGATCGGAGACCTCCACGAGCAGGGCGGGGCGGTGGGCGTCGTCGGCGGGACCGTGGGCGGGGCCGTCCGGGTCGGGCTGGAGGTGGACGAGCCGGACGCCGATCGGGCCGGATGCGTACCGCAGGGAGTTGGTCACCAGCTCGCTGACCAGCAGAACGGTGACATCACCGACCGACGCGTCGATCCGCCAGCTCCGCAGCGTGTCGCGTACCGCGTGACGAGCGGTGCGCACGGCATCGGCCTCCGCCGGGAAATGCCACTCGACGCGGTCGCCTTCGGTGTCGATCACGCCCGATCACTTCCCCAGCCCATCACCAGAAGGGAGGCCCACGTCCTTTTTCGGGGGGTTAATCAGCACATACCCGATATTCGGGGCGGGATATCGCGGCGCAGGGCTCAGTGGGCGCACGGTGGCACGAACGGCGTAGAGCCTCAGCCGCGCGCCCCGTCGGCGGCGCCGGACGGCCAGCGCAGCCCGGCCTCGGCGACGGCGGGGCGGTCCTGGTCGAGCCAGTCGACGGAGTCCAGCTCGTGGCGGGCCAGCCAGCGCAGCTCGTCGTGGTCCTCCAGCGGGCGGGGTTCGCCGGAGAGCAGCCGGGCCGTCCACACCTGGAGGACGTATCCGGGCTTCAGCGGCCACTCGCCGGGGATGCGCTCGCCGGGCTCGGTCTCGACGCCGAGTTCCTCGCGCAATTCGCGGACCAGGGCTTCCTCGGGGCGCTCCCCCGGCTCCAGCTTGCCGCCGGGCAGTTCCCAACGGCCGGCGAGTTCGGCGGGGGCGCTGCGGCGCGCGGCCAGCAGACGCCCCCGGTCGTACAGGGCTCCGGCGACCACGACCACGTGGTCGGCCACGTGGTCGGACGTGCTCTCTGTCATGGGCCGGAGCGTAACCCGCGCGGGTCGGAGCGCGGGCCGGTGCGGGTCAGACCGCCGGCTGGCCGATGCGTTCCACCCAGTACATCTGCTTGTGCCCCCGGTCGTCGAGGCTGTCGGCCACCTGCTGCGCCTCGTCCCTCGTCGCGTACCGCCCGACCCGATAGCGGTTGCCGTTGTCGTCCTGCCGTATGACCAGCCAGGGCAGGACAGGGCCGCTGTCGGTCATCGGGCTTCTCCCTCCGCCGGTCCGGTCGTCTCTTTGGATCTCCCTGAAATGGCAATCCGCATATGCCCGACCTTACGCCTGACCTTTACACAGCGGATACGGGTTTTCACAAAGAGGTACGGATCCGGCCGGGAACCGACGGAGGGAGGCCGAAGATCAGACCTTCGGGGCGGTCTGGGGGACGGTCGGCACCGGCATCAGGACCGGTCCCGCGGCCTCGGGGTCCTTGCGGCAGACGTCGCCGCACTCGGCGTCGAGTGAGCAGCACAGCGAGCAGATCGGCCCGGACTGCACGGGGCAGTCGGCGATGTCCGGCAGCTCGTACGCGGTCTCGCAGACGGAGCAGGTGTGCGTGGCCGTCACGTCCGCGACGTCGACGTCCGGCCCTCCCCCAGAGCCTCCGGCCTGGGGGTGCCCCCAGACCGGATTCGGGCGGGCCAGGTAGTAGCGGCCCTTGGTGGCCCAGGCGATCAGCGGGCAGAGGACCAGCGCGAGACCGGCGGCGATGAAGGTGGAGAAGGCCTCCGCGTACGGACCGAAGAGGCCGAAGAAGGCGAGGATCGAGACGGTCGAGGCGATCACCATGGCCCCGAAGCCGGCCGGGTTCACGGAGTAGAGGTAGGCCCGCTTGAACTCGATGTACGGCGGGCTCCAGCCGGCCCGCTTGTTGATGACGAGGTCGGCGGCGACGGCGGCGATCCAGGCGATGCCGACGTTGGAGTAGAAGCCGAGCAGCTTGCCCAGCGCCGCGAACATGTTCATCTCCATCAGCGTCAGCGCGATGGCGAGGTTGAGGAAGATGTACCAGACGCGGCCGGGGTGCTTGTGGGTGACGCGGGAGAAGAAGTTCGACCAGGACAGCGAGCCGCTGTAGGCGTTGGTCACATTGATCTTGATCTGCGAGACGATCACGAACACGGCGGCGGCCGGCAGGGCGAAGGTTCCGAGCCAGGGCTTGAGCGCCTCGATCTGCGGGGCGATCGGCTCCAGGGCGTGGGTCTTGCCGACGGCCTCCAGGGCGACGAAGGCGAGGAACGCGCCGCCGAGCTGCTTGGCCGCGCCGATGATCACCCAGCCGGGTCCGGCGGCGAGCACGGCGAGGTTCCAGCGCCGCTTGTTGGCCTCGGTCTTCGCGGGCATGAAGCGCAGATAGTCGGCCTGTTCGCCGATCTGGGCGATGAGCGAGAGCGCGATGCCCGTGCCGAGGCCGAAGCCGATCCAGGAGAAGCCCGAACCCGCCCCTTCCGTACCGCCGAAAGAGGCGAAGGCGCCCCAGGCGTCCGGGGCCTCGAAGGCGAGCACGACGAAGGGGAGCACCATGCCGACGATCCAGATCGGCTGCGTCCAGGCCTGGACCTTGGCGAGGGCACCCATGCCGCGGAAGACAATCGGGATCACGATGAGGGTCGTGACCAGATAGCCGATCTCGACCGGAAGACCGACGGCCTGGTGCATGGCCTGGGCCATGATCGAGCCTTCGAGCGCGAAGAAGATGAAGGTGAAGGAGGCGTAGATGAGGGAGGTGAGGGTGGAGCCGAAGTAGCCGAAGCCCGCACCCCGGGTCACCAGGTCCATGTCCAGGCCGTACGTCGCGCAGGCCTTGGCGATCGGGATGCCGGTGAGGAAGATGATCGCCGCGGCGGTGAGGATCGAGGCGAGACCGCTCGTGAAGCCGTAGGTGAAGACGATCGAGGCGCCGATGGCGAAGTCGGCGAGATAGGCGATGCCGCCGAGCGCGGTGCCGGCCACCATCGAGGGCGACCAGCGGCGGAAGGAGTGCGGCGCGTAGCGGAGCGAGTAGTCCTCGCGGCTCTCGTCGGCGGCCAGCTTGGCGTAACTGCGGCGGGGTGGCGGCGCGGCAGCCGGGGTCTCGGCTGGGGTGACCGTATCCGTCATGGAGGGTTCCTGTCGTCCGACCGGTGTGCGGGTACGGACGAGGAAGGTAGGAGCGGGGCGTGACGGCGCGCGTCAGCACGCGGTTGCCAGGCGGTTACGGGAGTTGACGGCTCGTAAACTCCCGGCAACGCGGCCCGGACGACCCTGTCCGACGAGCGGTCACGAACCGGCGGTCGAGAACCGCCGGACGGTCCGTCAGCGCACCGGCAGGTGATACGCGATGCGGTAGCGGTCGGCCGGGACCACGACGTCGGCGGTCTCCACCGCGCGCCCCGAGGCGTAGTACGTCCGCTCCACGACCATCACCACGTGCCCCGGGACGCCGCCGAGCGCGAGGAGCTCCTCCGCGAGCCCCGGACGGGCGCCGACCTCCTCCACCACGTTGTCCACGACCACGTCGATCGCCGCCATCCGCTCCACGACCCCGCAGCCGCCGAGCGGCCCCTCCTCGGGCAGCATCACGGGCGTCCGCCCCGTGACCGCGAGCGGCTCCCAGGAGGTGGAGAGCATCATCGGCTCGCCCGCGTCCCGGTACACGTACCGCGTGCGCATCACGCGCTCCCCGGGCTCGATCCCGAGCCGGGCGGCCACCGCGGCGCTCGCGAGGTCCTGCTCGCTGCTGGACTCCCAGGTGCCACGCGCCCCGTCGGCGGCCTGCTCCTGACGGAAGGGGTTGGCGCCGGACGGCGGCCGGTATCCGGAGCGGGCGATCCGGCGCGGCACCGGCCGCTCCCGCACGTAGGTCCCCGAACCCGAGCGGCCCTCGACGAGCCCCTCGGCCATCAGCACCTTGCGGGCCTCCAGGGCCACGGTGTCCGAGACCCCGTACTCCTCGCGGATGCGTGCCTGCGAGGGGAGACGGGTATGCGGCGGAAGCGAGCCGTTGGCGATCTTCTTCCGGAGATCGCTCGCCACGCGCAAATAGGCGGGCTGCTCACCGAACGTCACAGGACACTCCCCTCAGGTTGACGGACAGCTACAGACTGACAACCCTCGGTGGCCACCCGCAAGCATGGGCCAGAGTTTCACTCGAAGTGATGATTTGCCTTTACGCCTGCGCTTACCGCAGGTATAGCCGCGCGAGACCTTGACGGGAATGGTCCAGACCAATAACTTCAGCCGCGCACCGCTGAGCACCGCTCCCTTCCGGCACACGCACAGGAAACGAGCCTCATGCGTCGAACTTCCCTTGCCCGGCTGACGATCGCCGCCCTCTCCCTCGGCCTCGTGGCCGGCCTCGCACCCGCCGCGGGCGCCGATCCCGCCTCCTCGCGCGGCGACGACCGCACGTCGCGGAACGCGGCGTCGAGCACGGCATCGAGCACGGCGTCGAGCACCGCCTACAAGCGGGTCGGCTACTTCACCCAATGGGGCGTCTACGGACGGAACTTCCAGGTCAAGGACCTGGAGACCAGTGGCACGGCGGCCAAACTCAGCCACATCAACTACGCCTTCGGCAACGTGAGTCCGGACGGCAAGTGCTTCACCGGCAACACGCCCGGCGAGGCCGACGCGTGGGCGGACTACGTGCGCCCGCTCGACGCGGCGGGCTCGGTGGACGGCGTCGCCGACACCGCCGACCAGCCCCTCGCCGGCAACTTCAACCAGCTGCGCGAGCTCAAGGCGAAGCACCCGGGCCTCAAGGTCCTGATCTCGCTGGGCGGTTGGAGCTGGTCCACCCACTTCTCCGACGCGGCCCGCACGCCCGCCTCCCGCAAGGCCTTCGTCGCGTCCTGCATCGATCTCCACATCAAGGGCAACCTGCCCACCGACGGCGCCCGTGGCGGCGCGGGAGCCGCCGCGGGTCTCTTCGACGGCATCGACCTCGACTGGGAGTGGCCGGCCTCGGCAGGCGACGTCGACACCGTGTTCCGCCCGGAGGACAAGCAGAACTTCACCGCGCTCGTACGGGAGTTCCGCACCCAGCTCGACGCGTACGAGAAGGAGCAGCAGCGGGAGCGCGGCGGCAAGCGCAAGCACTACGAGCTGACCGCCTTCGTCCCCACCGCCCCCGCCAAGATCGACGCGGGCTTCGAGGTCCCCAAGATCATGAAGGACTTCGACTTCGTGAACCTCCAGGGCTACGACTTCCACGGCTCCTGGGAGTCCACCACCGCGCAGCAGTCCGCGCTCTTCGCCAAGTCCGGCGACTTCAGCGTCGACCAGACCGTCAACGACTGGCTGCGGCGCGGCGCGCCCGCCCGCAAGCTCGTGGTGGGCATGCCGTTCTACGGCCAGGGCTGGACCGGCGTCTCGGGCGGCGGCAACGGCCTCGGCAAGCCCGCGACCGGCCCCGCCACGGGCACCTGGGCGAACGGGAGCGAGGACTACAAGGCCCTGAAGAAGCTCGCGGACTCGGGGACGTACAAGGTCCACAGGGACTGGCGCACCGGCCACGCCTGGCTCTTCGACGGCACCACCCTGTGGACGTACGACGACCCGTGGGTGCTCGGCACCAAGTCGGCGTACGTACGGGCGAAGGGCCTCGGCGGCGCGATGTTCTGGTCGCTCGACGGCGACACCCCCGACGGCGAGCTGATCAGCACCGTCGACCGCGTCCTCGGCCGCCGCTAGGGAGTGTCCGGCGGACGGCGCTGCGATTCGGTACGAGGGCGGGGCCGGGACTCCCGGAGAGGAGTCCCGGCCCCGTCACGTTCACGCGCACACGGCTGCCCTTACCGCCCTCAGGCCGAGGAGTCGCTCTCGGCCCCCGGTGTGGACGACGGGGAAGGTGTCGACGCCAGTTTCAGGGTCGCGCGGGCCTGGGCCTCCGCGTCCCAGAAGGTGCCGTCGTACGCCCGGTCGTAGTGCTCCCAGAAGGCGTCCTCGTCGGCCGACTTCGCCAGCTTGTCCCACTGCTTCGCGGACGTCTCCAGCTCCTTGACGAGCTTGTCGACGTCGGTCGTGGCGGCCGCCGGCCAGGAGTGGTTCTTCAGCCCCCGGCTCGCCGTGGTGATGGCGCCGTGGACCTTGCCCGCCCAGGCCTTGTTGGCGGCCAGGTCCTCGTCCGCGTCGGCCTCCGGCTCCTTGCTCAGGATGTCGTCGATCCGGTTCATGGTGGTGAGGAAGTGGAGCTGGTCGGCGTCGAGGGTGGTCTTGTCGGCGCGCAGCGACCCCTTCATCGGCTCGCCGCCGTCGACGACGAAGGCACAGGTCACGGTGCGGTCGCCGAACTTCCAGCTGTCGCGGCTCGGCATGTAGTAGAAGTCGTAGACCTCCTCGGGGAAGGCCCAGCTGTCGAGCGCGTACGCGTTGCCGATGTCGCCGCACCGCTTCGTCGCGACGTCGTCGACGGTGCTCTCGCCCGGCCACTTGGTGTAGCCGATGAGCTTGAAGGCGCCGGTGACCTCGCCCTCGTGCGGCTTCGCGCAGTCGACCACGTCGACCTCGGAGGTCTCGGCCTCCAGCTTGCCGGCGACGTTGTAGCACTCGCCCGTACGCAGCGAGAACGTGGAATCCGCCCGTGCCGCCTCGTCCATGCCCTTCTTGAAGTCGCGCCACCCGTCGCCGAGGGCCCCGGAGACGAGGCCGACGGCTATGAGGAGGCAGCTGAGGGAGGACAGGACGATGCCGGCGACGGCGAGGCCCTTGCCCGTCTGGTTCCTCTTCTTGATCTGCGGGAGGGCGATCAGGCCGAAGATCAGGCCGAGGGGCGGGAGGCAGCAGACGATGCCGGCGACGAGGGACGCGATGGCCAGGCCGTTGGTGGTGCGTTGCGGCGGTATCCCGTAGGGGCCGGGGGCGGTGGGCCCGGCGGCACCGGGGCCGTAGGGCCCGTACGGGCCGTAGGGGCCGGGTGTGTACGGACCGGGAGCCGCGGGGGCGGGCCAGCTCTGGCGCGGCGGCTGGGATTCCTGGGGCGGCTGGGGCGGCGGGGAATCCTGGGGAGGCTGGGAGGGCTCCACGAGTACGGTGCTCCTGTAGCGGGTGGTGCGAACGTGCGATCGGGCGGGCGCGCGCATCGTACGTGGTGCAGGGGCGGAGGCGGTACACGCATGACAACGGCGACGACCGAGGGACCGGGGAGCGCGGCCCTGAGGGGCCTCGCCGTCAACCCGGCCGCCCCCGTCGACCTCCTCCTGCGGCTGCTGGAACCGCCCTACGAGGCGGTCTGGCCGGCCCTCTGCCGGTGGCGCCGGGACCTGCCCCCGGAGGTCGTGGACGCGATCGTCGCGCACCCGGCTCCACGCGCGCGTGGAGCGCTCGCGCGCAATCCGCACGTCCCCGGGGAGGTGCGCGGACGGCTCGTCGACGACGAGCACTGGCTCGTCCGCGGACATCTGGCCTCGGGGCCGGGGTACGAGGTCTGGCCGCGGTACCTGCCGGACCACGTGACCGACCGGATGCTCACGACGTACGGCGGGGACGAACTCCAGGGGCTCATCTCCTCCGGCCAGGTGCCGTACCGCACTCAACTCGCGCGCGCCACCCACCCGGTCGCCGAGATCCGCGTGTACGGGGCCCGGATGTGGTCGTCCTTGACCGAGGAGCGCCGCGCGGCCCTGCTCGCCGACCCCGACCCCGACGTGCGGGCCGCCGCCGAGTGGACGCGGGCCCGGCGGGCGGAGGAGGACGACGCGGCGGAGATGGAGCGGCAGCTGCGCGCCCTGCCCGGGCACCGTTCGCACGCCCGCAACCACATCCTCGTCAACTGCCGCCTCTCCCGGGCGGTCGTGGACGAGCTGCTCAAGGAGCGCGAGGGCGACGACCTGTGGTGCCTGGCGCACAACTACAGCACCCCGCCGGACGTCGTCGCGCACGTGGCCCGCGTCGGCGACCCCGAGGCCCGGCGGGCGGTCGCCCGGCGGAGGGACCTCCCGCGGGACCTGATGGACCTCCTCGCGCGCGACCCGGACCCCGGCGTCCGTACCGCCGTCTCCGTACGCCCCGAACTGACCGAGGCCGAACGGGCCGCCGTCGACTACGTCGTCGAGCCGCACGAGGTCGTCCAGGTGGGCCCGGATCCGTACCTGGCGCCGCTCGCGCTCGCCCGCTCGGCGCATCCCCTGCTGCGCCGCCGCGTCGCGTACAACCCGGAGCTGCCGGCCGAACTCGTCGCGCTCCTCGCCGCCGACGAGGACCCGGGCGTACGGATCATCCTCGCGCAGCACCACCCCGAGGCGCCCGCCGAGCTGCTCCTGCGCTGCTATCTGGAGTACACGGGTCTGAACCGCGACCGGCTGCTCGGCCTCCCGCGCTTCCCGGTCGCCGGGCTCGGCGCGCGCTTCGGGACCGCCGAGGACCCCGCCGTACGCCTGCTGGCCACGCTGGACCCGGCGGCGGACCCGGCCCTCGTCGAGACGCTCACCCGGGATCCGGACGCACGCGTGCGTGCGGGGGCGGCGCGGAACCCCGCCCTTCCGCTCGAACGGCTTCTTCAACTCGTGGAAGACGAGGAGTTGTCGGAGCAGGCGGCGGCGAACCCGGCACTCCCCAGGGAGACGATGGACAGGCTCCTCGACACTCACTGACGCGACGGACGACGGAGGGCGGCCGCCGAAATCGGCGACCGCCCTCGTTCAGTCAGTCAGTCGGTCACGCGCGTCCGCGTCGCTCAGAACTGCAGCGCCCAGGAGTCGATCTTCCCGGTGTCGATGTTCGCGTTGTCCGTGACCCGCAGCTTCCACGTGCCGTTCGCGACCTCCGAGGAGGCGTTGACGGTGTACGTGGTGTTGATGTTGTCGGAGCTGCCGCCGGTGCCGAACGCCTTCAGCGTGTACGCGGTGCCGTCGGGGGCGATCAGCTGGACCTGAAGGTCACCGATGTACGTGTGAACGATGTTCACAGGCACCTGGAGCGCGGCGGGCGCGTTGCCCGTGACGCCGGTGACGGTGACCGGGGACTCGACGGTCGAGTTGTCGTTGATGGCGAAGTCCGCGGTGTTCTCGAACTTCTTGCCGGGCGGCGGGGTGGTGCCGCCGCCACCGACGAAGAGCAGCCGGTTCGGCGAGCCGGTGCCGGGGTTGCCGACCACGTTCGGGGTGGCGGCGCTGGTGAGGGCCGTCGACACCTGGGCCGGCGTGGCCGACGGGTTGTCCGCGAGGTAGACGGCGGCGGCGCCCGCGACGTGCGGGGTCGCCATCGACGTACCGGAGATCGTGTTGGTGGCGGTGTCGTTCGTGTTCCAGGACGAGGTGATGCTGGAGCCCGGGGCGAAGATGTCCAGCACGGTGCCGAAGTTGGAGAAGCTGGAGCGGGCGTCGGTGTTGGTCGTGGAGCCGACCGTGATGGCCTCGGAGACCCGCGCCGGCGAGTAGTTGGAGGCGTTGGAGCTGTCGTTGCCCGCCGCGACGGCGTAGGTGACGCCGGAGGCGATCGAGTTGCGGACCGCCGTGTCGAGGGCGGTGTCGACGCCGCCGCCGAGGCTCATGTTGGCGACGGCCGGCTTCACGGCGTTCTGCGTGACCCAGTCGATGCCGGCGACGACCTGGGCGGTCGTGCCGGAGCCCTGGTTGTTGAGCACGCGGACGCCGACGATCTTGGCCTTCTTGGCGACACCGTAGGAGGATCCCGCGACGGTGCCGGCGACGTGGGTGCCGTGGCCGTGGCCGTCCTGGGCCACGTTGTCGTTGTCGATGGCGTCGTAGCCGTTGAACGCCCGGCCGCCGAAGTCGCTGTGCGAGATGCGGACACCGGTGTCGATGATGTACGCCGTCACGCCCTGGCCCGCGCTGTCCGGGTAGGTGTAGCTCTGGTTCAGCGGGAGGGCCCGCTGGTCGATCCGGTCCAGGCCCCAGGACGGCGGGGAGGGCTGCGTACCGTCGACCGTGAAGACACGGTTCTGCACGACGGAGGCGACCGCCGGGTCGCCGGCGAGCTTCTTCGCCTGCGCCTCGGAGAGCTCGACGTTGTAGCCGTTCAGCGCCGCGGTGTACGTCTTCTTGATCGTCGCGCCGTGCTTGGCCGCGACCGCCCGGCCCTTCGAGGTCTCCGCCGGGGCGGAGTCCTTCAGGGTGACGATGTAGCTGCCGGCGATCGTCCCGGGGGCCCCGGCGTTCTGGATCACGCCTTCGGGAGCGGCCTCGGCCGCGGTGGCCGGGAAGGTGGCGGCGGTGCCGAGGGCCAGGGCGGCGACGGCTATGGCGCTGGCCGCGGCGAGTCTGCGCCGCGAGTCACGCATCACTGACATGTGAGGGATCCTCCTCATAGGTGGTGCGCTGCTGTGGGGGTATGGCAGGCGCATGACAAAGCGACATGAGATGTCCACGCCGTTTCGCACATCCGGCTGCCGAGCGAAAGATTGGCGGATCCATAGGAATCACACAAGAGTCCCGAGCGCCCCGTAACACGTGTGCCACACAGCTGCCATGCTGGCGCGTATGACGGCCTACGTGTGCCCCCGATGCCGTATTCACGCCCCCGCCGACGCCCTCACCTGGCGCTGTCCGCAGTGCGAGGGCCCATGGGATCTTGATTTCAAGAGCGCCCCGGTTTCACTCGAGTCCCTTGCGTCACGCGGGAATTCACTGTGGCGTTACGAAGAAGCACTACCGCTGGCGACGGAAATGCCGCGCGTGTCACTGGGGGAAGGCCGCACTCCCCTCATCCCCCTCACGGAAGACGTCTCGGCCAAACTCGACTTCCTCATGCCGACGTTGTCCTTCAAGGACCGGGGCGCGGTCATGCTGGCCGAACTGGCCCGCCGGCTCGCCCCGGAACGCGTCCTCGCGGACAGCAGCGGCAACGCGGGCACGGCGATCGCCGCGTACTGCGCGCGGGCGGGCCTCGACTGCGAGGTGTACGTACCGCAGGCGACGTCGCCGAAGAAGCTGGAGCAGATCCGGGCACACGGCGCCCGGCTGACCCTCGTACCGGGCGACCGCGAGGCGACGGCGCGGGCGGCCCGCGAGGCCGCCGACGAACCGGGCACGTTCTACGCCTCGCACGTGTACAACCCGCACTTCCTGCACGGTACGAAGACGTACGTGTACGAGCTCTGGGAGGACCTCGGCGGCCGCCTCCCGGACACCCTCGTCGTCCCCGTCGGCAACGGCACGCTCCTGCTGGGCGCGGCCCTGGCGGTGGAGGAGCTGTACGGCCACGGCCTCGTCGACCGCCGCCCCACCCTGATCGCCGTCCAGGCGGCCGCCGTCGCCCCACTGGCCCGCGCCTTCGAGGCGGGCGCGGAGGACCTCCTCGAACCGGAGCCCGCCCGCCCCACCCTCGCCGAGGGCATCGCCATCCCGAACCCCCCACGAGCGGCCCAGATCCTGCACGCGGTCCGCGCGACGGGCGGCACCTTCCTGACCGTGACGGAAGACCAACTCCACACCGCCCAACTGGACCTGGCCCGCCGCGGTCTCTTCGTCGAGTCGACGGGTGTGGCGTGCTGGGCGGCGGTCCGCGCGTCCCCCCGGCGGGAGGGGCTGACGGTGGTGCCGCTGTGCGGGGCGGGGGCGAAGACGGGGCTTGGTGGGGGGCGGAGGTGAGCGCGGGGCTCACGTGCGTGTCCCGCTTGTCCTCGCGCTTTCCCCGTGCGGGGGCCCACCCGTCCTCACCAGGTACGGTCGAATCCACCACGTACTAAGGAGATGTGCATGCTGACGGAGACGACCGGCCGGACGCCGCAGGACCTTGCGGCTGAGGTCGCGAACATGCGGGCCGTCGACGACTGGCCGTCGGTGTGGTCGGGCCCGCCGCAGGGAGGGTCCGCGGATTTCCGTGAGTGGTGTGGGCGGTACGGCTGGGAGCCGCTGACGTTCGACCGGCAGTTGCGCGTGCGGACGCCGGGCGGGGGACGGTGGACGTTCTACGACCGGATGGGCGGCCAATGGAGCCCGCTGGTGTCCCTGAGGCACTACACCTGGCAGCTGAGGGCTGACTCCGCCGAGGAGAACGGCGCGGTCTTCGACGCCGCGGCGGAGACGTGGCCGACGTACCTCAAGGCGGCCGAAAGCGTACTCGGCGCTCCCACGTGGACCGGCCCCTGGGATGCCGACGACTTCCCGGAGCCTCCGCACCCCCGGTACTGGAACGACCGCGGGCAGCGGGAACTCAACCGCGAGCCCTATCGATTCGCCTACTGGGCGCCGGGCAGTGGCGCTCCGGGGCAGCCGCTCATCATGCTGTCCCAGACGATCGCCTTCGCCACGTGGACCTCCGACATGCCGGGCGGCTCCGCGATGTCTCTTCGGGTGGTGCCGCCCGCCGAGTACCTGGAGACCGGCCTGTGACGGAATTCGCTCCGCTGACAGAAGCCGAGATCGCACGTGCCATGGAACTTGAGGAGGCGTACAAGGCGGGCCGCCCCCTCCCCCCGGAGAGGGTCGCGGAGGCCGTCGGCCTCCTGCACAGCGACTGGCAGGCGGCGGGAGGCAAGGACAAGTTCAAGGACGTCCTCGCCTTCAGCGACCATGTCGCCAAGACGGTGTCGGCCACCTCGCAGGACCGCGGGGAAGTCCGCGCGTTCTGGTCCTGGCGGTCCCAGCCCGAGGGAGCGCCACGTGAGGTGGGGCACCGGTTCCTGGCCCAGGCATGTGGTGAGAGCCGTGGATACCAGGTCCTGGAGGACACACCGGTCGGCCGCAGGCTCGAATCGTACGAGCTGTGGGACGAGGACGTGCAGGCGGCGCTCACCGATCGGTACCTTCTCGACGAGGACACCGTCAGCAACGCCCCCTACGAGATCTGGGACGGGGCCTCCGCGGAGTACGCCAAGGAGGTCACCGGGCAAGTCGCGGTCTTCGCGGCCGAGATCGGTGCCGATTCCATCCTCGGCAAGACGGAGATGCCCAAGATCCTCGGGCCCCAGGGCGTCGGCAGGGACGCCGTGGGGTTCCCGATCGACTTCCCTCACCAGGCGCATCTGCCGGCGGAGATGCACGACCTGTTGGCGGACCCGGCCGTGCGGTGTCAACTGCGCAGGGAGGACTACCTGCCGGGCGGGTCGACCCCCGAGACATTCGTGGCCAAGCTCGCCGCCCTCGACGTCCCGGAGCACCAGAAGGAAGCGCTCGCGGCCGCCGTCGCCCAGCTGTCGGCGGTCGAGACGTACGAGGAACTGACTGGGCCGGCTGCGGAGAACGACCAGCCCGAGGTCACGCAGCCCGAGGTCACGGCGGCGGAGGTCACGGCACCCGAGGTCACGCAGCCGGAGGTCACCGCGCCCGAGACGAAGGTGCCGGCACCCGCTGGACCCGCGGCCGAACAGCCCGCGGCCGAGCAGCCCAAGACCACGCAGCCGGAGGTCAAGGCGCCCGTGCCCAAGCAACCCGAGGTCAAGCAGCCCACGGCGGCCAACGCCTTCATGCCCGGTGTGGAGATGCCCAAGACCATCACCGTGCCGGCCCGCCGCGCCGCGAGTGCCAGTACGCACGGCGTGATCAACCCGACGATCGAGGCCGCGCCCAAGTCCACGGACGTCGAGCGGTGACCGACAGCCTCCCCGCGACCAGGAAGGGTACGACGTGAGCACGAGTCCCGAGGACGGGCAGGAGACCGGCGAGGAAGTGGAGTTCTACTTCCCGGACGTCTTCGCCTTCGTCACCGAGTACCTCTCCCCCACGATCCGCCGCCGCGTGAACGGATCGGTGTCCACCTGGTGCCCCCGCTGGTGGGAGCACCCCGAGGCCGGGGCGCGGCTCTCCGCGCTGTGGCTGGCCTGGGAGCACCTGCGTCACGATCCGGCCCTGGGCATGTCGACGTGGTGGCTGCACCACGCCGATCCGCACCTGCGGGTGCTCATGGACACGGACATGGGCCCGTTCGCGGCCTGTTCGCCCAAGGTCGGCGGGCACACGGTCTATCCCTTCGACCCGCTGCCCCTGGAGAAGTACGACCCCCAGGCGTAGCCCGATGTCGCCGCGCAAAGGCCGACGGGTGCGGTCGGTCGTCCGTCCGGCCGCCGCACCCGTGGGACGCGTCAGTCCAGCGCCTCCGTCGTCCCGTCCGGGTGGATGAGCAGACGGATCGCGCCGCCGTACCGGTCGTCCGTGATGGAGGCCGGGGCCGGGGCGCCGAACTGCTGGGCGCGCTGCTGGAGGATCGAGATGACGACCTCCTGGATGTCGCCGTACGGCGGCGCGGTGACGGGAACTCCGTCGATCAGGCCCGCGTTGGGAGAGAAGATGCGGACTTCGGCCGCCGGTGGCGTGGGCTGCACGACAGGGTCCTTTCAGGAGAGCGCTCAGGAGTGCGCGGCGAGGGGGTGTTCGGGGTCCATGGTGTACGTACCCCGGGACACGCGCCGCAGCCGCCCGGACTTGACCATGGCGGACAGGACGTTGCTGATCGACTTCGCCGACTCCTGGAAGACCTCCGGGGGCAGCGCGAGCAGGACGTCGCGGGCCGTGAACGGACCGGGGAACGCCGCGACGGCCCGGTCGACGGCCTGACGCAGGCTCGTGGTGGCCGGAAAGGGACGTACCACCGCGTCGCCGGTGTGCACGGAGCGCAGGCGCGGACGGGCGGCGACGGAGGCGGAAGCGGTGGCAGTGGCGGTCGCCACTCCTTCGTACGCCTCTATGCGCGCGGCGAGTTCGCGCAGGGCGGCGCGGAGATCGGTCAGGCCGATACTCCTCGTGTTCGTGCCAGCGACGGCGTCCGCCGCGCCCTGACCGGTGTCGAGGACCGACATGACCGCCTCGATGCGGACGATCGACTCAGAGACCCGCCGCAACAGAGGCTCGAAGAGGTCCTGGCGCAGGGCGGCTATCGGGTCGCTGGTCGCCAGTTCCACGCTGACCGAGCCGACGAGCCCGGTGTCCGCAGGCCGGCGGGGCGCGTCGTCGCCGCACTCGGCGTGCCAGGCCTCCAGGCAGCGGCGCACGCGGCGGCAGGCCTCCGCCAGCTCGGGCGTGAGTCCGGCGGACGGCACGTGCGCCAGCATCCCGGCGAGCTGCTCGGTGGCCTCGACGGCGGGCAGCGCGGCGTGCAGCAGGGGCGTGAGGACGGCCTTGCGCACGGCGAGAACAGGATCGTCGAGTGCGAAGGTGATCCGTTCGTCTGCCGGATCCGCCATGGATACCTCTGCTACGTGGTGGGTCTTCTGGGGTGGAATCACGGACCGGGAGCCTGACCGGGCGGGCCGGCGCACGGGCCGGGCCGGGTGCCCGAGCGGCGCGAAGGCCTCGAGTACGGCGGCGAGTTCGGCGGCCCGGTGCCGGAGGTCGACGGGCGCGGTCAGGTCACCCTGAGGCGTACCGATGCCGAGCTGCCGGCGGATGAGCCGCCGGTCCTGCTCGGTGGTCCCGGCGAGGTACCCGCCCGGATCCGGGCGGAGGACGGCGTCGCGCAGGCACTCCTGGCGGAGCGGGCAGGAGGCGCACAGCTGCCGTGCCGCGTGCGCGAGCGCCTGGGAACGGCGGCCCTGCAGGGGCAGCTCGGCGGCGGCGACGGGCGGGTTCTCCAGAAGGGGATGGCGGAAAATGTCCGGTCGGCGCCGGCAGGGCAGGGACGCGGATGCGGCGCCGGCCCCGGTGGATATGGGTGGTGAGGGAAGGGTCCTGCGAGCGGTTGTGACCATGAAAGTGCCCCCCGTGGCAATTTTTGATACCTGGGGACTCTAGAGCAGTGCAAATGGCGACCGCAAAGCTGTTCCAAACCGTAACCGAGTTGCTCCACATCTTCTTGACTCGACATCAGACCCGCTTGCTGTTCGCCTCGGTGTCCGGCGCGGTCCGCCGCAGGACACGTCGTACGAGACGCCCCATGGCGGCACCTCCCCCACCCCGGAACATGAGCACGCCGACGATGCCGACGAACCCGAGCGGCACGGCAACCTCGGGCACGACCGTGCCCACGCCGGCCGCCACGAGCAGCACGACATCGGCGAGCACGACGGTGAGCCCGCGCCGCCCGGGGTGCTCCTTGACGATCCAGGCCCCGAGCAGCGCCATCCCGGCGAGCGCCCAGTGCCCGAACACCGCCTGCCCACTGAGCAACCCGGACGAAGCACCCCGCGCGATGTCCCCCACGGCCGCCAGATACCCGGCGAACGCGGCGGTCACGACCGTCGACCCGAGCGCCAGCAGCAACTGACCGCGGCGGCGGAGCAGGAAGACCAGCAGGCCGAGCGCGAGCAGCGCGGAGATGGTGATGAACGAGCTCGCGCTGGACGAGGCCAGGATGAAGAGCGTGTACGCCCCCGCGAGTCCGAGGACGACGCGGGGCAGCAGCTTCACTGCCCACGCGTCGCTCTCGTCCTGCCGGAGAAGCCGCTTCAGATGATCGGCGACAGTCGCGGATCGCGTTCGTGACATGAGCGGACCTCCTACTCAGGCATCCGGTTGCTGTTACGCGGCTGTGGCGGCAACTGAGGCGGCTGCGTCTGGGCAGGCGGCTGCACCACGGGCTGCTGCGGCGGCTGAGTCCGGGGCCGCTGCTGCGGCACGGGCTGCTGCGCAGGCTGAGGCGCGGGCTGCTGCGGCGCGGGCGCCGGTGCCGGCTGCGGCGTGGCCGGCGGCGGCGGAGTGGTACCGGTCTGGCTCACGCGGCCGCGACGGGAGGTCTTCTCCGCGGAACCGTCTCCGTCGTTCTGCCCGTTCACGACCTTCTGGTACGAGTCCTCTTGAACCGTCGCCGCCTTGTGGGCGTTCTTCCGCTGCTGGCGCTTGGAGTTGTTCGCCGCGATCCAGCCACCCTTCTGGAGCCGGCCCTGGTTCCACTTGCTGTCCGCACCGCGGGCGATGTAGCCCGCCCCCTTCGAGGCTGCCTTCCCCGCGACCCGACCCGAGGCCTTGGTGGCACCGACGCCCATCCGGCCGGCCGCTCCCAGCGCGGGCACGGCCTTCCCTGCCACGGCCCCCGGCATGTCGCCCACACCCAGATCCGCCGCACCGGCGATCTGGGGGCTGAAGTTCCCCGCGATGAGCTTCTTCAGCATCATCACGACGGCGACGGTGACCAGGAGGAGCATGAGGAGCTGCATGCCCAGGGGAATCCGGGCCGGCAGGATCATCTGGTACAGCACGAGCAGGATGGTCAGGATGACGCCGAAGCCCGCCCTCAGGACGAAACTGTGGATGAAGGTCTGCAGCCAGCCCTTGAGCAACTTCTGCTGGGACGGATGGATGCCGAGTGTGGCGACCAACGGCAGCAGGATGATGAGGATCAGTGTGACGGCGTGCCAGAGCAAGGTGAGGGCGCTGAGCACGATGACCATGATGCCGACGATGAGTCCGGCCACCAGGGAGTAGAAGGCGAGGCCGACCCGTCCACCGGCGTTGTGACCCGCCCACTCGTTGAACGCGACCGGGTAGATCTCCTGGTCAGGAACGGAGTTGGACCGACCTGGGTATCCTCTCCCCTCACCGCCGGCGATGTCCTTGCGGATGGGCACCCACTGCGCGTTCTCCTTGTCGATGTCCTGCGGCTTCTTCCCGTCGGCCGGATACCGGTCGAAGTTGGTCGTCGACTGGGACACGGCCTGCTTGACCCGAAGGTCCACGCAACGTGGCCCCTTGCCGAACTCGCACTCGCCGGCGCCAGGCACCACACAGGCACCGTTCTCGATCTTGCCGCCGCTGTCCTTCCGGAATATGCAGTTCGTGCCGCCCACGCCGAACTGTCCAAGAGCCCACGGCCGGAAGACCAGGGTGTCGTACATGGCGCAGCTCGACGCACGAAGCCCACGGTTGCGGTTGTTGCCGCCCTCCATGTCACAGGGCGACTGCGGCTTCCCGGACACACCCGCCAGGGCGACCTCGGCCACCCCCGCGTTGAACTCGGCGATACCGGCGTCGGCCGTTTCGATGACCTTGTGGTAGTTGCTGTTCTGACCGCCGCCGGCGAGAAGGGCGATGACGGCGATGGTCGTCAGAGAGGCCCACGCGACACCGGACCAGACCTCGCGCATCTGCTGCTGGCGCCACCTGGTGAACACCCAGAGGCCGGTCAGCGCGATCATGACGGGCACAGCCGGAGTGAGGACGTGGTCCTTCAGCGTCGTCACGGCGTTGTCGCGGCCGGTGTACAGGCCCCTGAGAGGACTCGGGTTGGAGGCGAGCTCCTTGATGGAGATGGCCGTACGCGAGAGGATCTTCGTCCCGTTGAAGACCATGTTGGCCACGCCGTTGTTGACGAAGTCCATCACCGAGCAATTGTCGGCGCCGGTACCGGACGGACCGTTGTTGCGCGAGGCGTCACCCCGCCCCTTGAACGTCCCCGTCCAGTTCAGCCCCCGCATGCCGTTGATCTCGTAGAACGTGTACTCGGCGGGGCCGCCGGACATGTCGACGGCACCGGTGATCAGCCCCCGGGTGTCGTTGACGTCCTCACCCTTCTGGCCCGTGTCCTCCCACTGATTGACCGCGGGGATGATGGACTCGCCGTTCGCGCCCGGGTTGTCGTGGCTGTACATGTCGTCGCCGGTGACCTTGCAGCTGAGATTCAGGTCGATGGCTTGCGCCGTGTTCGGCACGGACAGCGTCAGCGCGACCAGCGCGAGAACCAGGAAGAGGCCGGCTCTGACGATCCGTCCGGCACCGCGCACCAGGTTGCCCGGCGAACGGGGAACTGTACGGGTTCCGCGTGACATGGCCCTAGGGCGCACGGCTATCGATTTCCTTCCGGGGTCCGGCGTGCCGGGACGGGGCGTGACTACGCCTTGTGGTTCGTGGTGAAGCAGCCCTTGACCAGACCCTCGTGGATCTCGAAGCCACTGGGCACGCTGTCACGGATGCTCTGGTCGCAGGACAGGACGAGCAGACCGTTCTGCACCAGGCTCTGGCCGGTGGAGTCGTTCTCCGCGGCGACCGCGAAGTTCTGGCCGACCGTGAAGGTGTCACCGGTGTTGGCCAGGGACGTCTGGAACGTGGCCAAGTCACCGATGAGGAGCAGGATGACGGAGCTGCCGCCGCCGTCATGGCAGGCGGCGCGCTCCTTGATGCCCCAGGCGGGGTCCTTGGCCTCGCTCTCCATGTAGGTCATTCCCTCGCGGCTCGAGCTGAGCTCGTTGCACTCGATGCCGCGCTCCACGAGGGCCTTCTGCACGTCGGCCATCGTGTTCGCCTTGGGGAGCTTGCTCAGCGGTCCATCCGCGCCCGCCGAGCTGCCGCTACCGCCGCCACTGCCTCCGCCGCTCTCGTCGCTCCCGCACCCCGTCAGCGTCACGAGAGCGGCCAGCGCGACCGCACCGGCGGCAAGAGTCTTGGTCAGGCGCATGGGATTCTCCTTGGTCGGTTCGGGTGGGCCGGGGCGGGTCAGACCGCGGCCGTGGCTTCCTGCGTGGGCGTCGGGTCCAGGTCGTTGGTCTCCTGGAGGAACGTCCAGTCCCAGACGCTCAGCGGCGGGTTGACGCCCTGGCGCGACGGGCGGGTCGTGCCGTTCGTGTCCGTGGCCGCGAGGATCTCCTTGAAGACCAGGTCCACCGCCACCGTCCCCACCCGCTTGTCCGCGTCCCGCTGGAGGCAGACACCCGTGCGGAGTTCCTGGAGCGCCGCCACCACCTTCGCGTCCGACTCCGGGCGGCCGAGCAGCGGCGCCACCAGCGACGCCTCCTGCGCGGACTTCTGCTTGAAGGCGAAGACCGTGTGGATCTGGTTCGCGCCACCGCTGCGCGCCTCGGAGTCCTCGATCTGGACCAGGTCGATCGCCTGCTGGGTGATCAGTACCGTCACCGCCAGGTACGAACGGCCCTGCTTCAGCGCCCTGCGCATCAGGTCCCGGCCGCTCTCCGTCGCCGTGACGACGTACGCCTCGTCGACGAACAGCGCCTTCGGGCGCAGGCCGATCTCGCCCGTCACCGGGTTCTTCTCGTACCCGACGTCGAGCATCTGGCTGCCGAGCTCGACGACCGCCATCAGCGCCGTCGCCGCGAGCCGCTCGGCCGGGTTCCAGTTACGGGGGTCGGAGGCCGCCGGCGACTGGAAGCCGCGCAGCGTGATGACCGTACGGCGCTTGCGCATCGCCGACAGGGTCTGCGGCGTCTCCGCGAACGCCAGTCGCGCGTACGGCAGCGTCCGCAGCTCCGTCAGGAGCATCTGCGCGAGCTTCAGGTCCTTCGCCGCCTCGCGGTCGTTCGTCGCGAGCGCGTGCTCGTACGCCCGGACCACCTCGTCGACGACGCTCCACAGCGTCGGCCGCGGCACCTGCTGCTCCGCGTCGCGGGCGCTCAGGCCCTGCTCCGTCGCCTGCCGGATCGCCGAGTTGTACCAGCCGACGACCGTCGCCATCGCCTCGATGACGGGCAGGCGCACGCGCTGGTAGTCCTCGTCGCCGAGGAAGCCGCGCAGCATCGACTCGGCCAGCAGGCGGCCCGACGGTACATCGCGCGCGATCACCCACGGGTCCAGCACGCCCGCCTGGCCCTTGAGAAGGTCGACGACCTCCGTCTCGGCCCAGAACTCCGGGTTCACCGGCTGGAACCGGCTCTCCGCCGTACCGAGCACACCGCGCTCCGCGTCCGAGGCGAACTCCGGGTCGTTCACCTGGGCGCCGTAGCCCAGGTAGTAGCAGAGCTGCGCGAAGTCCGTCTTCGGGTCGATGACCAGGCAGCGGACGCCCGCCTCCGACTCCTCGTAGAACTTCTGCAGCGCGAGCGAGGACTTTCCACCACCGGACGCGCCGACGATGGCGAGGCCTCCGCCGTCGTTTCGGGCCGGGCCGACGTGGAGCGAGTAGTGGACCGGCATCTTGCCCGCCCAGCCGACCAGGTTCCCCACCCAGCCGAGCTTCTTGCCCGACCGCTGCTCGGGGTTGTCGCCCAGCTCCGTACCGGCCGTCGGCAGCCCGGCGCCGAGCTGCTCCACCTCCTGCAGCCGCAGGTACGGCGCGATCGGCAGCTTCGGGGCGTTGCCCGGCAGCTGCGACTGGAGCAGCCGCCACTGCTGACGCGTCGGACGCAGCAGCGTCACCTTCAGGTCCTGCTTGAACTGCATCTCCAGGATGCGGCGGCGGCGCTCCAGCTCCGTCGGGTCGGACGCGGAGATGGTGAACCGGATCTGCGCCTCCATCCCCGGCATCTTGTGCTCCTCGATGTCGTCGACGAGGTGCTGGGCGCGGGTGACCTGGTTGGCGAGCTTGGTGTCCGGCGAACGGCCCGAGTTCGCCATGTCGTTCATCTCGTCGAGGAGGTTGCCGCTGATCTTCCCGGCGCGGTCCTTGAACCTCATGTACGGGATGAGCGTGAAACGCATGTCGATCTCGACGGGGAACTCGACGTTCTGCGCCGCGTACCGCGCCCAGGCGGTCGACTGCCGGAACCGGGTCTCCGTCGGCCAGTTGGCGGCGACCAGGGTCGTCGTGTAGCTGGTGTGCTGTTCGCCCGTGACCTCGTCGTACTGGTGCAGCACGATGTGCGTCTTGCGGTTCTCGCCCGAGAAGTCGACCACCAGGTCGAACTGGTCGGGCCCCCACGACCGCGAGCCGAGCACCGGCTCGGGCGGAACGGGCAGGTCGCCGTGGAGCGGCTTGCGGATCAGCCACACGAGCTCCTCGCGGGCCAGCGGCGTACCGCCGAGGCTCTCCAGGCTCTCGTGCACCTCGCGCGCGACCTGCGTCCACTGGGCGAGCAGCCCCGGCGACAGGTACTCGCCGTGGACACCGGTCGCGCCGGCCACCACCTTGTCGGCCGTGCCGGACACGGCCCGGGACAGGACGAGGTCCTCGACCGGATCGTCCCCGCCGGGCAGCACGCCACTGCCGTCGCCCGAACCACGCTTCAGCGAACCCAGCTTGACCAGCAGGACGTTCCGCTCGCGCATCGCACCGATGCGCTCCTGGTACTCGGCCTTGCGGAAGTTGTACGCCTTGTAGTTCTCGGTCGGGTCCCAGGCGACGGCGTTGAGCTCCTCGGCCCAGCCGACGGCGGTGATCGGCCGGTACACCTTGCGGTAGTGGCACTCGACGTTCCGGTCACCCCGCGCGAGGTTGAGGAGCGCGCGGGCCGGCGCCTCGGCCATGGCCTGGAGCTCGGTGGCGTTGAGGTACTCGTCGATCGAGGTCGGCAGGACGATGCCGGTCCACACCGAGTCGCCGTGCACGAAGATCATGTCGTCGGCGTAGCGGTACGGCAGCCGCATCTCCTCGCGGCGGGACTGGGCGCGGTCGCCCTGCGACCGCCCACCACCGGAACCGCCGCCCTGCTTGCCGGACTTGCCGCCCGAGCCACCCTGGCCGCCGTTGGCGCCCTTGGTCTTGGAGGAGGAGGCGGCCATGATCATGGCGATCACGAAGAAGGCGACCGCCCCGCCCAGAAGGATCATCATGAACATGGAGGAGTCATCCTGCGGTCTCGGAGGAGGAGGGTGCGGCGGAGCGTGCTGACACGGAGGGCGCCGGAATCGGCGGCTCCGTACCGCCGTACGACGAACCGTGGCGCGCGGCTTCGCCGAGCGCCTGCTCGTAACTCTGCTGCCAGCGACTCGAACCCGGCTGCCAGAGGATCACCTGCCAGTGCAGTTCCTGCGGCTCCCGGTCGGCGGCCAGGCCCTGCAGCCGCTTGGGCTGCCACCAGTAGTCGGCCCAGACCACCAGCTGCTGGCTGAGGGTGAGGGCGGAGGGGAGCGGCCGGCCCCAGATGAAGTAGACGCCGAAGGGCGGGCCGAAGTAGAGCACCGACGTGAACATCGACATGCCCAGGAAGGGCACGAAAGCGGAGAGGGAGAACAGAGCGATCATCCACACCACGCCGAAGCCGAACGCCGCGCCCAACGCGGGCAGCAGCAGGCCGGGGAGCGGGATGTTGCCCCAGTTCCAGATGCGCTTGGGCCGGTTGAGCAGATCCGTGTGGTCGTACGCGACCATCGGCTCCGGCTCACCGGACACTTCCTGCGCCATCGGTCAATCCCCCTCTCTCTCGACGGCCGGTGCTCCTCCGAGGGCCGGGACCGCGCGGTCCCGGCCGGGTGGCTCAGTTGCCTTCGCCGCCGACCTGCTTGCCGAGGTCGATCAGCACACCGGCGAGACCGGTGGCGCCACCGATGATCAGGGCGGCGATTGCGATCATGCCGAAGCCCTGGAAGGCCTCACGCATGCCGTCGCCGCGCTTCATGGACATCAGCATGCGGATGCCGAGGATGAGCAGGGCGATCACCGCGACCATCGTTCCGATGGTGGTGAGGATCTCCTGGATCTCGCCGAACATGCCCTCCAGCGAGGTCGCTGCCAGGTACATGATGTGTCCTTTCGGTTCTGGGGATCGTGAGGGAAGAGCGGAAAACGAGGGGAAGGGATCGGGGAAGGGCGCGCCGGCACCGAGAGGACGGATCGTCCGGCGAGCGGTGCCCCGTCAGGGCTTGGGCGGCTTGGGCTGGCCGGTGGCCGGCTTCGTGGCCGGCGGCTTGGCCGCGCCGGTCGCGGGCGGCGGAGTGGCGGTACCCCCGGCCGGCGGGGTCTGCTGTCCGGGCGAAGGCGTGGCGCTCGGAGCAGCGGGGTCCGCATCGCCCTGTCCGCCCGCCGGGTCGAGGAGCGCGCCGCGGATGTCCTTGATGAACCAGCCTTGCGCCGTGTTCACGACCGTGAGCCGATAAGAGCGCTTGACCTGCGGGGTGGTCTCCTGACCGGGCGCGCCTTCAGCACCGGCCCCGCCCCAGATGATCGTCACCCGCACCGGCACGGACTGCCCGTACTTGTACGTGACGGCTCCATCACCTGTTCCGGCCGGGGCCAGCGCCTCGACCTCCTGGACCAAGGGGGCCGCGAGCGCTCCGGCAAGACCGGACGTCGCGGCGACGGTGGCGTCGGGCGACGTGAACCGGGACATCGCGGTGGTGTCGGAGGCGCCCCAGGCCGTGAAGTAGCCGGGCAGCACCTGCGCCTTGAGCTGGTCCGAGAGCGTGCTGTCCACGACCTCGGAGTCGCGCTCGATCTCGGGCGCGGTGCCCCGGCCGGGCAGCGGCATCTCGCCGACGTCACCGACGACCCGCAGTCCGGAGCCCGACGTCGGATTCGCGACGTACACGGGTACGGAGACGGCGGTGACGCGGCCCGTCGACAGCGTGACCTGGACGCCGAGGTAGCGGCCGTTCTTCCCGTACTCGGGCAGGTCCTCGATGGTGCCGTCCCAGACGGCACCTGTGACGCTCTGCGTGCCCTGGCCGTTCCAGCCGCAGTCGCGGTCCACGCCGGAAGTCGCGTAGCGGGCGAGATCTTCACGCCGCTGCTCGGCGGTCTTCGGGTCGTACGTCAGACAGAGCGTCGCGTACTTCTCGGCGAAGGTCGCGGCGGCCCGGGTCGGGAACTCGGTGAGCCGGTACTTCTGGACGTCCTTCTTGCCGAGCGCGGCCGTCGGCCCGGAGGAGGACTTGCCGATGGCCAGGCCGATGACTCCGCACGAACCGAGCGCGAAGGCGCAGGCGGTGAAGAGCAGGGTGGCCCGGAGCGCGACGTGCGTGCCGCGGCCCGTTGCCGGCAGGCGGCCACCGGGGCGCGGGACGACGAAGGAGGCACCTGTCGAAGCACTCGCGGCGGCACCTGCCGGAGCGGGCGCGGCGGAGGCGCCGACGGGCGTTGCGGTGGACGCCGGGGCGCCACCGCGCTTACGGCTCTCCCGCTCGGCCTTCTTCGCCTCGTACGCGGCCTTCCGCTCGAGCCTCGCCTGCTCGCGCCGGTCCTTCTTGCTCGTGCCGGCGGCGCCCGGGGCCTGATGCCGGAGCGGCGGAAGCGCCGGTACGGCGGCCTCGCCGGGCGGCACCGCGGCCTGCGGGGCGCGCCGCGTCCAGGCGGCGGCCACCTGGGCGCGCGCCGCGTCGGAGGCCATCGGAGTCTGGGGCTGCGGCGCGGAGGCGTGGGTCGCCGGGGCGGGGTAGCCATACGGCCCGGGAGCCTGCGGCGGTGCCTGCTGCGCTTGCTGAGGCTGCTGGGGGGCAGGCTGCTGCTGTCCGGCGGCCGCGCTCGGCGGCCCGAACTGCCCGGG
Organism: Streptomyces sp. NPDC026092; assembly: GCF_040638605.1. Taxonomy (NCBI): domain Bacteria; kingdom Bacillati; phylum Actinomycetota; class Actinomycetes; order Kitasatosporales; family Streptomycetaceae; genus Streptomyces; species Streptomyces sp. NPDC026092. The sequence goes on along the minus strand of NZ_JBEZYN010000011.1, from coordinate 36,869 downwards.
CTGTGCGGGCGGTTGAGTCCCGCCAGTACCGCCGGCAGGGCTGTTGTGGTCCGTCATCGGTTCGATCTCCCCCCGCGTCTGATCCCGGCCGCCGATCGGGCGCGGCGGGCCCTGGTGAGGCCAGGTGCGGAGGGCAGTGTGGCAAACGGAGGGAGCGGCGACGCCTCGTTTTCCCCATCGAGGAAACCGAGGAGCGCCGGCGAGGAAAGACGAGGAAAGCGGATGTGACCGTGACACCCCTCCGGGACTCGAGAACGCCCGCTCCCGCGGGCGGGCTCGGCACAATGCGGGTGCCCACGCGCCGCAGGGCGCGCCGAAGCGTCCCCGACCTTCCCAAGGACGAGAGTTGAGCGACCAGACCGCAGGACCTGAGTACGCCGCATCTGCCGCCCCTCCGGCGGCGGCGCTGCCCCAGCAGCCTGTAGCGGAGGCCCCGTCGGCCGAACAGCCGGCACCCGCGGCGGTCCCGGCGGCGCCGAGGTACGACGCCAAGCACGCCTGGATCGACGGTTACGAGCCCGGCAACCCCTGGCAGTCCAGCCTCGTCCTCCAGACCGAGTTCGGCACGGTCGCGTACCCCCTCACGCCGAACACGATGCCCGAACTCCTGGAAGGCCTGGTGATCGTGGCCCAGGAGCAGCAGGGCATCACGGGCGACCTGACGGCGGAGGGATCCGACGCCGACGGCGAGGACCAGGCCGCATCGCCCGCCGACTCCACCGGCCTCCACGACGGCCGCGCCGCCCGCCTGACAGGCTGGGCGGTCGTCCACGACCTCTGGGAAGGCGAGGACCCGAGGGCCCGCTACATCATGGGCGGCGTGGTGGCGGTACTACTGATTCTCGGGATCCTCCTGGCCTGAAGCCCTCATGGGCCGAGGGCCCGACGACGACGCGCCGACCAGTCCGTGCTGGGCGCACCCTCACGTCGCGCTGAGCCAGTCACTGTCCTTCCCGACGTGGACGACTACCGATGCCCGGTGGATCGATGCCGCATCTCGATCTCTGGGCTCCGGTCGAGTTCCTCGTGGCTCGCGGATGACGGCGTCAGGTCCCGCCGCCCTGAACGTGACGGATCTCCCCTGCCACGGTTCGACCGTCCGGCGACGCGAACCGGGCCCCACGCACGTGAGCCATCGGGTGGGGCCCCACCTCACCCGTGAGGATCTGTCACCTCCGCCTCCACGACTCCCCCACACGCCGCCGTTTTCCCTTCTTTCCTCACCCCGTCCCCTGCTTTCCCCGGCGGGGAAAACATGCCGTCCCCTCCCCGACTCTCCCCCTACCGTGGCTCGGCAACCTGACTGAGGGAGGCCCGGGACGGTGGAGTCACCCGCCGACAACAAGCGAAATGCGGCACTCGCCCTGGCGGTACTGGGGCTCCTGATGGTCGGCGCCCTCGTGGTGCTGACCCTCTTCAACGGAGACGAAGACACGTCCGGCGAGAAGTCCGAGGGTTCGACCGCGCCCTCCGCGCCCGCTGGGGGGAGTTCCGGGTCCGGATCCTCCGACAACAAGGGTGGTGTGTCCGACGCGGGCGCCGTCAAGCCGATCCTCGCCCCAGCCGAGGCCGCCGCCGCGCACAAGGTCATGTCCGACTACATGGTCGGCCTCAACACCTACGCGCACACCGACAAGAACGCATCCTGGGCGGCGCCGCTCCTCGTATTGACCACGGAGGACCGGCAGTTGCGGCAGGACACCGCACTCCCCACCGGCAAGGCCTGGGACACCTGCGTGGCCGCCAAATGCGCCTCGCGCGGCAAGGCGACCGTTCTCCGCGACGCGATGGTCGCCGACGATCTCGTCAACGGCAGTGGCATCACGCTCTCCAGCCTGGTCGAAGTGACCGCGACCCGCAGCGAGGACGGCCGCAACACCGGTACGGAGACCAACTCCTGGCTCGTGACGGTCCAGGGCACCCACGGTGGCTCCTGGCTGGTGTCCAACGTGTCGATCTACGGCCTCGGCAACGTCGGCACGTCCGACCAGGCAGGAGGGTAAGCGCCGATGGTGGCTCCTGCCGTGCTCGCGGCCGCCGCCAAGGCGGCGAAGGTCGCCAAGGCGGCGAAGGCCGCCAAGGACGTCGCCCAGGCCGCGCGCCAAGGCGGCGGTGGAGGACAGGGCGGCCCCGGCGGCCAGAAGAAGGGCAACCTCAAGCTGTGGCTGCTCCTGGGCGCGGGCGGTCTGCTGCCGATCGGTGGCGTCGGCTTCATCATCCTCATCATGATTGCCGGCCTTGTCGGTGGCATCGGCGGCGGCACGGCTGCGGCAGCCTGCGGCGACTACGGCGAGAACGCCGAGGCCGGCAACACCGGTAACGCGGCCGCCACTTCCCCCATCGTGCCCGCGGGCAAGATGTACCTGCCGAGCGCGACCGCCCGGAACGAGATACCCCCGAGGATGATCCTCGCCGCCATGCGCGCGGCCGCCCGCTACGACGGGCTCGACTGGACGCTCATCGTGGGGCAGATGTACCAGGAGACCAAGTACGGGCAGGACCCGTCGGCGGCGCCCGGCGGCAAGAACAGCGCCGGGTACATGGGCATCCTCCAGTTCGGTACTCCCGCCTGGACCGACTACGGCGCCGACGGCAACGGTGACGGCAAGAAGGACCTCTACAACATCGACGACGCGGCCTTCGCCGCCGCCAACTTCCTGCACGCGATGAAGGCGGAGACCAACGCCTGGAACGCGCTGATGCGGTACTCGGGCTCCCGCCCCAGCAACACCATCTACATGCGCGTCGTCCTGACCCAGGCCGCCCGCTACCGGGGCAACCTGACGGGCGACAAGGACCTGATCAAGGACTGGTACGCGCATCTGAAGCAGACGGTCGACAAGAACCCGAACTTCCCCACGCTCGGCCAGCAGTCGGACATCCCGGAGCCGGTCGGCAACAACGCCGACCCGTCGACGGCGCTCAGCATCGCCTCCTCCCCCGCCCGCTCCTGGTCCACGCCGCCCCTGAACGGCGACGGCGGTACGACGACCCAGGCGATGGCGGCACAGGGCGGCTTCAACGAGGCCGTGCCCATGTCCCTGGCGGCCTTCCCCGCAGCCCCCGCTCCCGACCCGGACGCGCCCTCGACCGGCAAGGACTGGCAGTGGCCGCTGAAGCAGGGCACGTACCAGGTAGGCGCAAAGTACAAGCAGCGCGGCGGCATGTGGAGCCTCGGCTACCACACCGGCCTCGACCTGGTCGCCCCCGTCGGCACGGCCATCTACGCCCCGGCCGACGGCAAGATCGTCAAGGCGGGTTCCGGCGGCGCGTACGGCAACGAGACGCACATCGAGCACGCGAACGGCGTGATCACCCAGTACGCCCACCAGTCCACGAGGAACGTCAAGCTCGGCGACCAGGTCAAGCGCGGCGACCAGATCGGTGCCGTCGGCATGACCGGCAACACCAGCGGTCCGCACCTGCACTGGGAGGTCCGCGTCCCCGGTGTCGACAACCCGTTCGTCGGCGGCCAGGACAACGGCCCCGGCATGGTCGACCCCCAGGACTGGCTGAACGGCAAGATCACCGCCAACCCCGACTACGGCACCGCGCCCGGCGGCGGCGACGGCCGTGACGCCGAGTACGCCAACTGCGCCGAGGGCAGCGGCGGCACCCCCGTCGCGCCCGACGGCGCCGGCATCACGGGCGTCCTGCCCGACTCCGACGACCCCGTGGTCCGGGCGGCGCTCGGCTGGGCGCAGCGCGGCATCGGCCGGCCGTACGTGTGGGGCGCGCCGCGCCTCCAGGGCGACAACCCGGTGTCGTTCGACTGCTCCAGCTTCACGCAGTGGGCGTACTACCAGGCGAGCCGCGGCAAGATCAACATCGGATCGGTGACGTACGAGCAGGAGAAGAAGCTCGCCGCGTACAAGGTCGATCTCAGCAAGGCACAACCCGGCGACATCATCTTCTTCCGGCCGGGCCCCAGGGGCTCGGAGCACGTCGGGCTCATCTGGGACCCGAAGGGGAAGAAGGTCCTGCACGCGCCGCGCACCGGCAAGAACGTCGAGTTCAGCACCTGGGACGTGATGGGCCAGATCACCGGCGTCTACCGGGTCCCGATCCCGGCCGGCACCAACCCGGGCGAGGCCGGCGGCAACGGCGATGAGCATGCGTAAGAAAGGTCCGAGACATGTCCGCTGAGCAGAAGAAGAGACCACGCGCCGAAGACGACTGGACGTACGAGATAGTCGGTCTCGTCGCCGTCGTCCTGGTGCTGCTGTGCGGTGCGTGGGGCGCCGCGTACCTCGGTGCGTCCTTCGACGACGCGCCGCCCCCGCCCGGCAACCCCTTCTCGTTCACGGTGGCCCTCGCGAAGGGCGACTACGCCTGGCCGGGCAGCGCGGCGAGCGCGGTGGCGGCCGGCGAGGCCGTCCTGGTCCTCGTACTCGCCCTCTGGGCGTACCGCCTGCGTCAGCGCGCGAAGCGGAAGCCGGACGTCGACGCGGCCGCCGGCCACCTCGCCAAGGGCGAGCAGTTGGGCAAGCTGACGATGAAGGGCGCGGCGGCGACCGCGGAGCGGCTCGGCGTGATGAGCCGGGTCCCGGGCGTGTTCATCGGCCGCTCGGTCAAGGGCAAGCAGCCGCTGTTCGGCTCCTTCGAGGACATGCACGTGGACATCTGGGGACCGCGTACGGGTAAGACGACCCGCCGCGCGATCCCGGCGATCCTCGACGGCCCGGGCGCGGTGCTGGTCACGTCCAACAAGCGGGACATCGTGGACGCCACGCGCGGACCGCGCGAGGCCGTCGGTCCGGTCTGGGTGTTCGACCCGCAGCAGGTGGCGACGGAGCCGCCCGCGTGGTGGTGGAACCCGCTCTCGTACGTCACCGATGTCGCCAAGGCCCGCAAGCTGGCGGACCACTTCGCGTCCGGCTCGCGCGACCCGAACGCCTCCACGGACGCGTACTTCGACCCGGCCGGCCAGGACCTCCTGGCCAACCTGCTCCTCTCGGCCGCCACGGCGAACGCACCGATCACCCAGGTCTACACCTGGCTCGCCAACCCCAAGGACGACACCCCGGAGCGCATCCTGCGCGGCGCAGGCCACGAGATGCCGGCGGACGCGCTCAACGGCGTGCTCACGGCGCCCGACAAGCAGCGCAGCGGTATCTACGGCGTGGCCCAGCAGATGGCGTCGTGCCTGATCAACCCCGAGATCAACAAGTGGGTCACGCCGCTCGACCAGCAGGACACCCGCCCGCAGTTCAACCCGCACGAGTTCGTCCGCAGCCGGGGCACCCTCTACTCCCTGTCCCGCGAGGGCACGGACTCGGCGGGCCCGCTGGTGACGGCCCTGACGGTGGCGACGGTCGAGGCGGCCGAGGAGTACGCGACCACCCAGCGCGGCGGCCGCCTCCCTCAGCCCCTGGTGGGCGTCCTGGACGAGGCGGCGAACGTCTGCCGCTGGCGGGCCCTGCCCGACCTGTACTCGCACTACGGCTCGCGCGGCATCATCCTGATGACGATCCTGCAGTCCTGGGCGCAGGGCGTCGAGGTGTGGGGCGACCGCGGCATGGAGAAGCTGTGGTCCGCGGCGAACATCCGCGTGTACGGCGGCGGTGTCTCGGACACCCGCTTCCTCGGCGACCTCTCGGACCTGGCGGGCGAGTACGAACACCGCGACTACTCCACGACCCGCGAGTCGGAGCACGGCCACTGGTCGGGCAACCGCACGGTCAACGAGTCCGTCCGCCGCGAACGCGTCCTCCACGTCTCGGACCTGGGCTCCATGCCCCCCGGCCGAGCCCTGGTCCTCGCCTCCGGCACGAAGCCGGTCCTGGTCGAAACGATTCCCTGGTGGGAGGGCCCCTACGCCCAGTCGGTCCAGGCCTCGCTCGCGACATACGACCCGGGCGCGAAGCGCTGAGGGACGCCGGCTCGTGATCCAGGGCGGCGGGGCCGAGGGCCTCGCCGCCCTGCGGCTATTGGGGGGTGTGCGGGGGGCGGCTGACTTCGTCGATGTCGTCGAGCACGGCACGCGCGCGCCGAACGGTCATCTCCAGAATGTCGCGGTCGAAGTTGCCCGGGTCGCGCTCGTAGCGAGCCTTACCCACTTCTGAGGTGAACGCGCTGGCCGGAATGGAGTCCTCACCCGGCGGCAGGAACTTCAGCATCTCCTCGAACGCCGCGACGGTATAGGCCACCGCGTCCCGCAGCTTGTAATGCTCCGATTCCGGAGTGTTGAGAAGCTGGATCCCAGCGGATTCGGAGATACGGAAGGCGACCTCCGCGAACTCGCCAGGGTCGATGATCTGTGACGGCTCAGACCCGCCGAAGGCTGGCGGCGGCGGGGGAATCTCCTCGGCCATACGGAACGCGAAACGACGAGTCGCCCCACACTGCCGGCAAGCGCCCTCGTAGACAGCCACGATGTCGTCACCGTGCTGCTCCAGCCGGTGCTGACGATCGAAGTCGCCGGAACCGCACTCCGCACAGCGGTGCAGATCCATGTACAGATGTGCTTCGAACGATGAGCGAGCTGTCAACATCGCAATCCCCCTCCGGGCCGAGGCCTACTGGCGGGTGTCAGGAGAGCTGACGTGGTCGATGTCGGCCAGGACCGCACGGGCGTTCTTGAGGTAGATGTCGATCAGCCGGCGACTGAACTTCCCCGGGTCCTGCCTGTACCGGTCCAACCCCGCCTCCGAGGTGAAGGCACCGACCGGTACCTCATCCTGACCGGGCGGAATGAACTTCAGAACTTCCTCGAACGCCGCGATGCAGTAGACCATTGAATCGCGCAGCTTGTGATGCTCGGACTCAGGAGAGTTGAGGAGCTGAAGTCCTGTGGACTCGGAGATCCGAAACGCAACATCGAGGAATTCCCCCGGGTCGAGGATCTGCGAGGGTTCGGAACCGCCGAAGGCGGGCGGAGGCGGCGGAATCTCCTCCGCCATGCGGAATTCGAAGCGGCGAAGGGCTCCGCACTGCCGACACGCGCCCTCGTACACGGCCACGAAGTCATCGCCGTGCTGCTCCAGCCGGTGCTGACGATCGAAGTCGCCGGAACCGCACTCCGCACAGCGGTGCAGGTCCATGTAGAGATGTGCTTCGAACGATGAGCGAGCTGTCAACATGGCAAGATTCTAAGGGTTGTTCGATGATTTTGGCGTGAAGAGCACGGGGGAGGGCATCACGTGGACGGTTCGATCGATCCACGCTTGCTGGCGGACACGCTTGCGGCGGGGGCCGAGGGAGTCTCCTCCGAGGAGTTCCAAGAACAGCGGCGGGCACACCAGGCAACGCTGGTGGCGGCGGCCCGAAGCGAGTTGCGCGAGGTGGCGTCGGCGGTTCTGCGTGATCGTTTCGGTTCGCTCGACCCCGCCTGGACAGAGGAGCGAACCCCGCGGGAGTACTTGGCCCTCCAGGACTCCCAAGGCAAGGCCATGGCGGCCCTCTGGCTGGACTCCATACCGATGCCGACGGGTCTGGTCGCCCAGTTGGCGACGAACACGACGACGGACCAGTACATCGTTCAGTTCTCCGACGGTCTTCCTCAGGAGCACATGACGCGTGTACTCGCCTACGAGGTGGGTGAGCTCGTCGCCGCACGGGACCGGTCGAGCCAGGGCTTGGCACCGGTACGCGAGAGCCTTCTGGAGCAAGGGGCCGACATCGGTGATCGGCTCGAGCTGTCGAGTCGGGACCACGGCCGGATCGGCGAACTGAACTGGCTCGCCGACCGTGCTGCCGCGCCTCATCTGTCCGATCAGGAGCGAGCAGAGGCCCGCTTCGAACTCTCCGCCCTGCTCGACCACAGCGGCCTCCGCGCCGTGTCGCCCATGACCCAGGAGGCCGCGTTCCAGGCCGAGGACAGGGCCGCGCGGCGACGGCTCCTGGCGTCGGCACCTTTCCTCTCCTCAGAGGCCGGTCTTCTCGTCGACCAGCTCGCCCGCCCCATCGAACAACTCGACCCCACCGACGCCGCCACGCTCCAGGCCTCCCGGGAAGCGGCCGTCGTCGCGCAGCGGCAGGTCGAGGCGTTCATCGGGCGGCGCGAAGTCACCATGCCCATGCCGGGCTACGACCAGAACGGCGTACCGCTCCCCCGCGAGCAGGTGGAGCCGGCCTCGGAGCAGTGGGCGGACTACCGCGGTCAGATGGCTGAGATTGCCGCGCAGACGGTGGAGAAGCAGAACGCGGCGGGCGAGATCCCGCAGCGCAAGGTGACGATCGGCGGAGGCGCGAGCCTGTCCGGGCGCGACGATCAGGCCCTGCTCATCGACGCCGTGGGCCGCTGGCACAAGGACCCCGGCAAGGGGATCGTGCAGTCGGCGGACCAGGACCGGGACCTGGCGCAATGGATGGGCGTCGACCCGTACCAGGGGGTCGAGGAGCCCGGCGACCGCATCTCCATTGCCGCGGTACGCCTCTGGGAGGACCAACTCGCCACCCGGGGCGACGTGGTGAACGGCCGCGCCCACTTGAAGCTCGACGGGAACGGCACGCTGCTCGCCGAGGCGCAGGCTTTCAACAGGGACGGCAGCGAGCGCCCCGGGCCACCTCTGCTGGTGCGGGTCGAAGGTACCCCCAATGTCGCGACCGGTCTGACCCCCGAAGTGGTCCCCGGAATCGTGCGCGACAACGGCGAACTCGGGCCGGGCGTGGAGAGCCGCAGTGAGGCCGTGCGGCTTATCAGCGAGCGTCTCCAAGTGCTCGAAGGGCAGAGTGTCGCCGGAGCGAGCGAGCTTCGGAAGCAGCTCACCAGTGCCGAGCGGGACGCGGCCGACGCCGCGACGGTCCTCGCCGCTGTCAACTCCTCCAATCTCCGGGAGGCCCTGTTCGACGGGCTGGGGGAAGGGCCCGTCAAGCGGCGCTTGGAAGGCTGCTTCACGACGCTGGATGCCACCGAGAAGTGGGAGTCGGCGAGGGAGGCAGCCCCTGGCCGGGTGCTGATGGGCGACGAGGTCGCCGAGAACCGCTTCGACCCGGCGGACGCCGAGCACTGGATCGTCGCCGGTTCCGGCGGGACGGGGGTCGCCAACGCGGAGATCATCCTGCGGGAGAACCCGAACGCGAAGGTGACCATCATCGGTGGGGCACCGCCGCCGGCGCTGGAGCACCAGGTGCAGTTCCCGCAGATGCGGGAGGAGTTCAAGGACCGCCTGAACTTCGTCCCCGGGCGCGTGGGCGCCATCGAAACCTTCCAGGGCGAGGATGGCAGAACGTCGTTCCGGCTGAAATACCCGGGCGAGAACGAGGGCGATCCGGAAAGGGTGCTCGAAGGCGACGGCTACGTCGCCTGCCTCGGCCGTACCAACCCCCTTCCCCCCGCCGTGCAGACCTTGGCGAACCAGGTTCGGGACAACCGCGGACGGGTCTCCGGCGACCTGATGTTCGACCAGGACGACCAGTACATCGGCTACGGGTTGACCTTCCGTACCGAGGACGGCAAGGAACACCGTGTCGACGTGGACGGAGCCGCCTCCTGGCAGCTTCCGCGCGAGGTGTTCGCCCCCGAGTCGGGCATCCAGCAGCAGCTGAACGAGATGGGCGGCCGCGCCCTGCCCGCCGAGACCGGCAACGCCTCGCCCGGCTTCTCCCCCATCGCCCGGCAGAGCGCGCTCCGGGCGAGGGCGGTGGCCGCGGAACAGGCCGGGAACGAGAACGCCGTGCAGAGGATTCAGAAAATCCCGCTCCGCTGGCAGCGGCCGGAGCTCTCGACGCCGGCCACGGCCGCGGACGGGCCCTCGAACTCCCCGAGCCCGGCGGCGCCGACCCAGCAGCAGGAAGCAGCCACAGAACGGGGCGTGACGCCCCAGCAGCAGGAAGCAGCCACAGAACGGGGCGTGACGCCCCAGCAGCAGGGGACCGAGAAGGAGGGCGCCGCGCCCCCGCCGCAGGCCAAGCCCACCGCCACCGTTCCGCAGCAGAGGCCGCCCGCACCCCCGGTCCCCGCGGCCCCGGCACCCACGCAGGCCCCCACCCCCGCACCCGCCCCCCAGGCCCCACGCCCCGGGCACCAGTTCTTGCCGGGTGTCCAGGTGACCGGCAGGCGGAGCGTCTCGGCCCCCACGCAGCCCCAGCAGGCGCCCCCGGACCAGCAGCGCTCAGGGCCGAACCGGGGGCCCGGGCTGGGGGACTGAGACGTCCCGGTCGGTCACACCGCCGGCGGGACGCTCTCGGCGAGTTCGCGGTACGCGGTCGTGATGTCGGCCATCAGGAGCGTCGTGACCTCCTCCGGTGACGGGGTTCCCGCGCTGCCGTGGAGGTCGTAGACGCGCAGGTCACGGGCGGCGGACGCCTTGCGGGCGAGTTCGCGGGCGAAGCGGCCGTTGCCGAGGGGGTCGACGAGGTCCCGGGTGACGGCCAGCTCGCAGGACGTTCGCAGGGCGACCTCCGCGTCCTCGGTGAGGACGTCACCCTGGCCGTCGAGGAAGGACTTCGCGATCAGGATCAGTTCGTCGGCGGAGTACGAGGGGAAATCCACCCGGGTGTTGAAGCGCGAGGCAAGGCCCGGGTTGCTGGACAGCAGCGCGGCCATCTCGTCCGGATACCCCGCCAGAACCACGATGAGCCGGTGCCGGTCGTCCTCCGCCCGCTTGAGGAGCACCTGCAGGGCCTCCTTGCCGAAGGCGTCGCCGCCCGAGTAGCCGGTGTTGGACAGGCCGTACGCCTCGTCGATGAAGAGAACACCGTCCAGGGCCTCGTCGATGACCCTGGACGTCTTGATCCCCGTCTCTCCTAAGTGCTGCCCGACGAGGTCGACGCGCTGGGTCTCGACGACGTGGCCCCGGTCCAGCAGGCCGAGCCCGGCGAAGATCTTGCCGACGACACGGGCCACGCTGGTCTTGCCCGTGCCGGGCGGCCCCGCGAAGACCAGGTGCAGGGGAGCCGGCGAGGCGGCCAGCCCCTGGCCCCTGCGTACCACCGCCATCCTCAACTGTGCCGACAGCGCGCGTACCTGCCGCTTCACGGGAGCGAGGCCGATCATCGCCTCCAGTTCGGCCATCGCCTCCTCCAGCAACGCGGCACGCTCCTCCTCCGTCAGGCCGCCGGCAGCGGACGAACGCCCGGCCGCCTGAGCCGGCCCACCACCACCGTCCTCGGCGGCGGGTACGCGCTCCGCCCGCGGAACCACCGCGTTCGCCCGCTGGGCCACATCGGCCAGGCCTGGGCTGTACCGGAACGCCGTCTGGAACTGCTTCAGCGCCTCCTCCGCCCGCCCCAGCTCCTCGTACGCCCGCCCCCGCAGATACGCCAACTCCCCCAGGAATCCGGCGTCGTTCGCCAGCGCCCGAGGGAGCGGGTCGAGCACGTTGAGGGCCTCGTGGCAGACCCCCTGGGCGATGAGGCCCGCGGCGACGTAGAGCTGCGACTCGTCGCGCAGGTGCGGGTCCCGGATGCCCTCGGCGTACGACAGCAGGAGGGGCCAGCGCTTCGCCAGGAGGGCGTACCGCGCGCAGACGAAGCGGGTCTCGTCGCAGTCGAGTACGGCCTGGGAGAGCATGCTCCCCGCCGCGTCGAGCAGACCGTCGTCCAGGTACTTCGCCGCCCTCGCCAGCCATAGGTCGCGGGAGGTCTCCAGCCGGAAGGTCACGTACCGGCCGATCCGGAACCGCGACACCAGCCGTCTCTGCAGCTTCGTGCGCAGGACGCCGAAGGAACGCGCCTCGTCGTGCATCGCCTCAATGGCCTGGCCCTGGTTGATCCCCGTGGCGTGGAGCCCGAGCCAGGCGTCGGCGGCCAGCGGATTGTGGTCGATGGCCGAACTGAAGGCGTCGGCGGCAGCGGCCCAGTTACGCATCCTCAGCTGCGTGACGCCTTCGAGCCACGCCTGCTCGCACTTCCTCATCGAACGCCACGACACGTGCGTATCCGTCACGACGGTTCCCCCGCTGTCATCGGTTGCCTACGGACAGCATCATCGACGACGAGGGGCAGAGAAAGCAGGAGACGTATCCGACGTAACCGACGGGCGTCAGAGGCCGATGAGGTCGATGAGGTGTTCCGGCCTGACCGGCGTCCTGTTGAGTTCGAGGCCGGTCGCGTTCCGGATCGCCGCGACGACCGCCGGGGTGGACGACAGCGTCGGCGCCTCGCCGATGCCGCGGACTCCGTACGGCGCGTTCGGGTCGGCCAGTTCGAGGTAGTCGACCGGGATCGTCGGTGTGTCGAGGATCGTCGGGAGCAGGTAGTCCGTGAAGGACGGGTTCTTCACCTTCGCGGTCTTCGGGTCCACGATGATCTCCTCCATCACCGCGACACCCAGGCCCTGGACCGTACCGCCCTGGATCTGGCCGACGACCGACAGCGGGTTGAGCGCCTTGCCGACGTCCTGGGCGCAGGCGAGTTCGACGACCTTGACCAGGCCCAGCTCGGTGTCGACCTCCACGACCGCGCGGTGCGCGGCGAACGAGTACTGCACGTGCCCGTCGCCCTGGCCGGTGACGAGGTCGAAGGGCTCGGTGGGGCGGTGCCGCCACTCCGCCTCGACCTCCACGGCCTCGTCCTCCAGGACGTCCGCGAGGGTGGCCAGGACCTCGCCGCCGGCGGTGACGACCTTGCCGCCCTCGAGCAGCAGCCCGTCCTCGGCCCAAGCGGGCACGTACGAGCCGAACTTGCCCCGGCCGATCTCGAGCACCCGCTCGCGCACGAGCCCGCAGGAGTTCTTGACGGAGCCGCCGGTCATGTACGTCTGGCGGGCCGCCGAGGTCGAACCGGCCGAACCCACCTGGGTGTCGGCGGGGTGGATGGTGACCTGCTGGACGCCGAGCTCGGTGCGGGTGATCTGCGCGTGGATGGTGACGCCGCCCTGGCCGACCTCCGCCATGGCCGTGTGGACCATCGCGACGGGCTCGCCGTTGATGACCTCCAGGCGTACCTTCGCGGTGGAGTAGTCGTCGAAGCCCTCCGAGAAGCCGACGTTCTTGACGCCGACCGCATAGCCGACCCCGCGGACGATTCCCTCGCCGTGGGTGGTGTTCGACAGACCGCCCGGCAGCGCGCGTACATCGGCCTCGCCGTCGGCGACCTCCCACTGGTGCCCGGGCGGCAGCGGACGGTCCTTGACCATGCGCAGCAGCTCGGCGACGGGGGCCGGGGAGTCCACGACCTGGCCGGTCGGCATGATCGTGCCCTGCTCCATGGCGTTGATCTGCCGCAGCTCCACCGGGTCCATGCCGAGCTTCGCCGCGAGCTTGTCCATCTGCGCCTCGTACGCGAAACACGCCTGGACGGCCCCGAATCCGCGCATCGCGCCGCACGGCGGGTTGTTCGTGTAGAGGCCGACCGCCTCGATGTCGACGTTCTCGACGACGTACGGGCCGGCCGAGAGGGACGCGGCGTTGCCGACGACCGAGGCCGTGGACGACGCGTACGCGCCGCCGTCGAGCACGATCCGGCACCGCATGTGCGTGAGCCTGCCGTCCTTGGTGGCGCCGTGCTCGTACCAGAGCTTCGCGGGGTGCCGGTGGACGTGGCCGAAGAACGACTCGTACCGGTTGTAGACCATCTTGACCGGCTTGCCGGTCCGCAGCGCGAGCACGGAGGCGAGGATCTGCATCGAGATGTCCTCACGGCCACCGAACGCGCCGCCGACGCCGGCCATCGTCATGCGGACCTTCTCCTCGGGCAGTCCGAGGACCGGGGCGATCTGCTTGAGGTCCGAGTGCAGCCACTGGGTGGCGACGTACAGATCGACCCCACCGTCCTCGGACGGTACGGCGAGACCGGACTCCGGGCCGAGGAAGGCCTGGTCCTGCATGCCGAAGACGTACTCGCCGGTGACGACGACGTCGGCGCGCCCGGCCGCCGCGTCGGCGTCGCCGCGGATGATCGGCTGACGGTGCACGATGTTCGGGTGCGGGACGCGACCGGCGTGGTAGTCCCGGCGGTTCTCGTGGACCAGCGGGGCGTCGGCGGCGAGGGCGGAGGCCTCGTCGGTGACGACCGGCAGCTCCCTGTACTCGACCCTGATCTTCGCGGCGGCCCGGCGCGCGGTCTCGGGATGATCGGCGGCCACCAGGGCGACCGGCTCACCGTGGTGCCGGACCTTGCCGTGGGCGAGGACCGGGGTGTCGTTGAACTCCATGCCGTAGTACTTCATCGGCGCGGGCAGGTCGTCGTACGTCATCACCGCGTGGACGCCGGGTACGGTCAGGGCCTCGGCGACGTCGATGGCCACGATCTCGGCGTGCGCGACGGTGGAACGGAGCGTCTGCCCCCAGAGCATGTCCTCGTGCCACATGTCCGAGGAGTACGCGAACTCACCGGTGACTTTCAGGGTGCCGTCGGGACGGAGCGTGGACTCCCCGATGCCGCCCTTGCTCCGGGAGCCTTGGTCGCCCTGGGTGACCTCGGTGATGCCGGTGGGATTCCCAGCCATGATCAGACCGCCTCATGCTCTTGTCGATGTTCTTCGGGTTTCCAGGCGGAGCCGCGACCCCCGTACGCGGCACGCTGCGCAGAAGTAGACAGCGGGGCTACGACCCGGAGGCAGTCACCGATCGCTCAGAACGGCGCGGCGGGGCGCTTGTGGACAACGATGCGTTCCGACCAAGCCAAGCCGCTGAACTGCACGAATACCTCCCCAACCAAGTCCACCGCGTGCAAAGCTGACGATCATGCGACGACTACGGCTGCGCGAACTCCTGGACGTGGAGGAGCTGGGCCTGCGCCTTCTGGTGGCCCCGGAAGAGGAGGACGAGACACTCCTCGACCGCCCCGTGACGGCCGTCCCGATCATCGACCGGGCCGACCCCGGCCGCTTCCTCACCGGCGGCGAACTGGTCCTCACCGGACTCGCCTGGTGGCACGAGGACGGAGACGCGGAGGCGTACGTACGCGTCCTGGACCGAGCGGGCGTCACGGCCCTGGCCGCCGGGGAGGTCGAGCACGGCCTGGTCCCGGACGACCTGGTCCACGCCTGCCGACGTCACGGCCTCCCGCTCTTCGCGGTGCGCCCGGAGACGGCGTTCGCCACGATCACGGAGTACGCCCTGCGCCGCCTGCAGGACGAGGACTTCGGCGGCCTGGCGGCCGTCGTGGAACGCCACCGCCAGCTCCTGGCCGCCAAGGACACCCCGGGCTCGGTACTGGAGCTCCTGCGCCACAGCCGAGGCCTGAACCTACGCGTCCTGTCCGCGACGGGCCGCCAGGTGGCAGGGGTCGAACCATTGCTGCGCACAAGGACGGCGACGGCCCTGGCGTCGAGATACCTGGCGGCACGGAGAGCACACGAGCAGGCTCCGTACCGGTTCACGACAGGAAGGGGGCATGACGACCTCTTCCCGATAGAGGCCCCGGGCGAACGGCCCCAGGCCGCCAAGGAACTGGGCGACTGGCTGATAGTGGTGGAAGCGGACACGTCACTCTGGCCGCCACCGGACCTACAACTCCTGCACCACATAGTGGAGTTGGTAACGGACGCGCGATCCGCACACGAGCGGTCGAAGGCGGCACTCCACGATCTGGCGACCCGCCTCCTCGACCTGATGCGGCGCCGCATCCCACCGGAGGAGATCCCGGTCCGGCTGCGCAGCACGGCGCAGGGCGTGGTCAGCCAGGTCGACACATGGCCGCGCTGCCAGTTCGTGGTGGCCGAGGGCACCTGGCTCCAGGACCGCCCCATCCCACCAGAGGCCCTCCGCGTACTCATGGAGGAGGCCCTGCTCCAAGAGCACCCGATACGGATCACACCCCAGGACATAGCCTCCACCACGGACGCGGACCAGGCCGTCCTCCTGACACTGGTCCCCACAGCCTCCCTGGACCTGCCGGCCCTCCACCGCAGACTCTCGGCGACGCTCACCCGCTGGCTCGGCCCGACGGAAAGCGTCTCCATCGGCGCGAGCACCCCGGTGGCGGAGCCCGGCAACGCCCAACGCGCCCTGAACGAGGCCCGTACGGCTCTACGAGTCGCTCAGGACGCCCCGGACCGGGTGACCGTACAGGGCCCCGACGACCTCACCCAACACATCCTGTCGCTCCTCCCTCTCATCCCAGCCGAAACCCGCCAGGCCTTCGCCACCCGCCTCCTGGGCCCCCTCCGCGACCACGACCGCCGCCACCGAACGGACCTCCTGACCACCCTGGAAACCTTCCTGACCTGCGACGCCTCCTGGACCACCTGCGCCGCCCAACTCCACCTCCACGTCAACTCCCTACGCCACCGCATCGCCCGCATAGAACAACTCACAGGCCGCGACCTGACCCGCCTGGAAACCAAACTGGACTTCCTGGCAGCCCTGAGAGCCACCTGAACCAAGCCCACGAACCACGAGAGGCCGCCGGCCACCTCCGGGGGCCTACGATCGGCGCCGCCCCGCCGACCGCACATGGCTGGGCTTGAGTCATGACCGCACTGCCCGACCGGATGCGCCCGCCACGCGCGGAAGGCTGGTTCGCGGAGGACCTGGATCCGACCCCTTCCGGCGAAACAGCTACACGTTGAAGCGGAACGTTCGACACAGAGCTCCCACCTGGCGGCAACGCGGTTTTCGGAGCCCTTGTCCAGCACCGATCCAGCACAGTACGTGTTCATCCAGCACGCACGACCGCGACGAACGTCTGCCCGCAACGCGTTGTGTACACATGAGACACTCGGTACCCTTGAGCGCATGACGCAGCCGCTGCCCATAGAGTCCATCCGCGATGTGCGTGCTCACCTCGCCGAGGTCGTGGAGCGCGCCGATCGCGACGACGTACCCACAGTGATCACACGCCGGGGCAAGGAAGTCGCCGCCGTCGTCTCCATCGAGGTGCTGCGCAAGTACCAGGAATGGGAAGAGCGCGAGATCAATCGGATCATCGACGAGCGCATGGCCAACCCGGCACCCGGCATCCCGATCGAGGACATCATGAGGGAGACGCTGGCGCGCAGTGAGTGAGTACCGAACCGTCTTCCGCCCCGAGGCGCAAGCCGAACTTCGGAAGATCCCTCGCGACATGGCGCTGCGCATCCTGGCCAAGTTGACCGAGCTGGAGACCGATCCCCTCGGTTTCCACACCACGGCACTCGTGTCACAGCCCGACCGCCGTCGCCTACGGGTCGGCGACTACCGCGTCGTCTACACGATCGACAACGGAGAGCTCGTGGTGTGGGTCGTGCACGTCGGACACCGCTCCACCGTTTACGACACCTGATGCCAGCTGATCCGGCGTCAGAATATCCAGCCCCCATCCAGCACGGTGACGCGGAAGGGGTCGACTCCCGGAGGACTCGACCCCTTCTGAACTGCACGTTTGTCAGATCAGCGACGTGGCGCCATTCGATGCATCACACGTTGAAGCGGAACTCCACCACGTCGCCGTCCTGCATGACGTACTCCTTGCCCTCCATGCGGGCCTTGCCGGCTGCGCGGGCGTCGGCTACCGAGCCGGTTTCGACGAGGTCGGCGAAGGAGATGACCTCGGCCTTGATGAAGCCCTTCTGGAAGTCCGTGTGGATCACGCCGGCCGCCTCGGGGGCCGTGGCGCCCTTCTTGATCGTCCAGGCTCGGGATTCCTTCGGGCCGGCCGTCAGGTAGGTCTGGAGGCCCAGGGTGTCGAAGCCGACGCGGGCGAGGGTCGCCAGGCCCGGCTCCTCCGCGCCCACCGACTGGAGGAGCTCCATGGCGTCCTCCTCGTCCAGTTCGGCGAGGTCCTGCTCCAGCTTGGCGTTGAGGAAGATCGCCTCCGCCGGGGCCACGAGCGCGCGCTGCTCGTCCTTGAACGAGTCGTCCGTCAGCTCGTCCTCGTCCACGTTGAAGACGTACAGGAACGGCTTCGTGGTGAGGAGGTGCAGGTCGTGGAGGAGCTCCGCCTTGTCCGAGCCCTGCAGGACGCCCTGCGAGAAGAGGGTGTCGCCGCGCTCCAGGATCTCCTTCGCCGCCTCGACCGCCGCGACCTTCGGGGCCACGTCCTTCTTGATCCGGGCCTCCTTCGCCAGGCGCGGGAGGACCTTCTCGATCGTCTGGAGGTCCGCGAGGATCAGCTCCGTGTTGATCGTCTCGATGTCGTCCTTCGGCGAGACCTTGCCGTCGACGTGCACGACGTTCTCGTCCTTGAAGGCGCGGATGACCTGGCAGATCGCGTCCGACTCGCGGATGTTCGCCAGGAACTTGTTGCCCAGGCCCTCACCCTCGCTCGCGCCGCGGACGATGCCCGCGATGTCGACGAAGTCGACCGTCGCCGGGAGCACCCGCTGCGAGCTGAAGATCTCCGCCAGCTTCGTCAGGCGGGCGTCCGGGACACCGACGACGCCGACGTTCGGCTCGATCGTGGCGAACGGGTAGTTGGCCGCCAGGACGTCGTTCTTGGTCAGGGCGTTGAACAGGGTCGACTTGCCGACATTCGGCAGACCGACGATTCCGATCGTGAGCGACACGGTGGCGACCTTCTGGAGTAAGTGCGCGGGTGGGGCGATCCCCCAGTTTACGGGGGGTCCGAACCGGCCTGTGACGCCGACCTTCGGCCGTTCTCTACGGCTACGTCACCCAAAGGGCGTGTCCTGGGCCGCCCCGCCACCCCCTCCCGACCTACGTTGGTGTAGTGGAGCAGCAACGGACAAGTCAGCCTCAAGGCCGCCGGCGGCCGCAAAACCCCGTCACGCCGCCCGGCGCACTCGTCGAGGGCGCCGCCGTCTACCGCGTCGCCGCCCGCCCGGGCCGCGGCCGGGTCGAGCGGGCCACGCCCTCCGGGGCGCCCGTCGGGCCGCCCGTGCCCGTCACCGTTCCCGTACGACGGCCCGCGGCCCCGGTCGCGCCCTTCGTCCTCGCCCTCCGGCGGTTGCCCAACCCCCGGCTCACCGGCCTCGGCGCCGGGCTCTTCGCCTCCGCCACCATGCTGGTCCTCGGCTTCCTCGACTGGCTGCTCCTCGACGGCTCGCCCCTCGTCTACGGGCTCCTGTTCCTGCCCGTCAGCGCCCTGACCGCGCTCTGGGTCCGCACCGCCGACCTCGTCTCGGCCCCCATCAGCGTGCCCATCGCCTTCGCCGTCGGCGTCGTGCCCATCTCCGGCGGTTCCGGCGGCTTCGGCGGGCAGGCCATGGCCGTCGTCACCGCCCTCGCCGTGCACGCCGGGTGGCTGTACGGCGGCACCCTCGTCGCCGGTCTGATCACCAGCGTCCGGAAGGTACGCGACATGGGGCGCCGTCAGCGCGCCGTCGCCGCACGGGCGAGGAATCGTTCCGGTGGGGGGAAGGGTGCCGGTGCCGGTGCCGGTGTGACCGGCAAGGGCCCCGCCGCGGCTCAGCAGCGGGGCGCTCCCTAGGAGGGCGAGGCGCCGAGGGCCGGACCCCGCCTGCAGCTAGGACTGCAGGCGCCTGCCCGCCGCCATCGCCGCGCCCACGATCCCCGCGTTGTTCTCCAGCTCCGCCGGCACGATCTCCGCCCTGATGTCCTCGATCAGCGGCAGGAACTTGTCCGCCTTCCGGCTCACTCCCCCGCCGATGATGAACAGTTCCGGCGAGAACAGCATCTCCACGTGCGCCAGGTACTTCTGGAGGCGACGCGTCGCCCAGTGCTCCCAGCTGAGGTCCTCGTCCTCCTTGGCCTTCGTCGACGCCCGCTTCTCCGCGTCGTGGCCCTTCAGCTCCAGGTGGCCCAGCTCCGTGTTCGGCACGAGCCGGCCGTCCACGAAGAGCGCCGAGCCGATCCCCGTACCGAGCGTCAGCAGGATCACGGTGCCCTTACGGCCCCGGCCCGCGCCGAAGGTCATCTCGGCGATGCCGGCCGCGTCCGCGTCGTTCAGGATCGTGACCTCGAGGCCGCCGAGCCGGTCGCGGAGCAGCTTGCCCGCGTCCATGTCGATCCAGCCCTTGTCGACGTTGGCCGCCGTCCGGATCACCGAACCGGTGACCACGCCCGGGAAGGTGACGCCCACCGGGCCGGTCCAGCCGAAGTTCTCCACGACCTCGACGACACATCCCGCCACACCGTCGGGTGTGGCGGGATGCGGGGTCAGTACCTTGTGGCGGGGTTCGGCCAGCTCGCCGCGCTCCAGGTCCACGGGGGCGCCCTTGATGCCCGAACCGCCGATGTCCACTCCGAAGACGTTCATGAACCCACGGTAAGGGCTCGAGCGCGGAGTGACTCCTCGAACGGCTCCCGAGCCCGGAGCCGTTACTCCTTGAGCCGGTGCTCCGTGAGCCGGTCCTTCTTGACCTGCTACTCCTTGGTCAGCTCGGCCGCTTCCGCGCGCAGGTCCTTGTTCCGGAGCTCCTTCGGCAGCGAGAACGTCAGCGACTCGTCGGCCGTCTTGACGATCTCCACGTCCACGTAACCCCGCTCCGAGAGCCACTCCAGGACCTCCTGCACCAGGACGTCCGGCACGGACGCGCCCGACGACAGGCCCACCGAGGTGACGCCCTCCAGCCATGCCTCGTCGATCTCGCTCGCGAAGTCCACCAGGTACGCGGCCGGGACGCCGGCCTGCTTGGCGACCTCGACCATGCGGATCGAGTTCGAGGAGTTCTTCGAGCCGACGACGATCACCAGGTCGGCCTGGCCCGCGAGCTCCTTGATGGCGAGCTGGCGGTTCTGCGTGGCGTAGCAGATGTCGTCGGACGGCGGGGAGATCAGCTGCGGGAACTTCTCCTTCAGCGCGTCCACCGTCTCCATCGTCTCGTCCACCGAGAGCGTGGTCTGCGACAGCCAGACCACCCTGGACGGGTCGCGCACCTCCACCTTGGCGACGTCCTCGGGGCCGTCGACCAGCTGGATGTGGTCCGGGGCCTCGCCGGAGGTGCCGATGACCTCCTCGTGGCCCTCGTGGCCGATCAGGAGGATGTCGAAGTCCTCCTTGGCGAACCGGACCGCCTCCTTGTGGACCTTCGTGACCAGCGGGCAGGTGGCGTCGATGGTCTTCAGGCGACCCTCGCGGGCCTCCTCGTGCACGGTCGGGGCCACGCCGTGCGCCGAGAACATCACGATGTTGCCCGGCGGCACCTCGGTCGCCTGGTCGACGAAGATCGCGCCCTTCCGCTCCAGGGTCTGGACGACGTACTTGTTGTGCACGATCTCGTGGCGCACGTAGATCGGCGCGCCGTACTGCTCCAGGGCCTTCTCCACGGCGATCACGGCACGGTCCACACCCGCGCAGTAGCCGCGGGGAGCGGCGAGGAGGACACGCTTCGGGCGGTGGGTCGCGGGCGTCGCAGTCATGCGTCCCATCGTAAGGGTGCGTACGAACACAGCTCGCGACGGCTGCGGCCCGGCGTACGAACTCAGCTCGCCACGGCTGCGGCCCGCCACGCCGCGTCGGTACGGCCCCTGATCCGTACCGTGGCCGAGACTGGGCCCATGGCCGAGGAAGCACAGGTGGCAGCGCACACCGGACTGCGGCGGACCCTGGGGTTCCGCGACCTTGTCGTCTACGGGCTGCTCTTCATCGCGCCCATGGCCCCCGTCGGGATCTACGGCACCCTGGACGCGAAGTCGCACGGCGCGGTGGCACTGGTGTACGTGGTGGCCACGGTCGCGATGGCGTTCACGGCCTTCAGTTACGCGCAGATGGTGCGGGTCGCCCCCTTCGCCGGCTCCGTCTTCACGTACGCCCGCAAGGGGCTCGGCGAGGGGCCGGGGTTCATCGCCGGGTGGATGGCGATGCTCGACTACCTCCTCATCCCGGCCGTCGCGTACCTCTTCGCCGGCATCGCCATGGAGGCGCTGGTCCCGGAGGTGGACCAGTGGGTGTGGACGGCGATCGCCGTGGTCGTCACGACGCTGCTCAATCTGTGGGGCGTACGGGCGGCGGCGCGCGTCGGCTTCGCGGTGCTCGCCATGGAGATCGTGGTGCTGCTGATCTTCGTCGTCTCGGCGGTGGTCGTGCTCGGACGGGACGGGGCGCGGCGCGACTGGTGGTCGCCGCTGGCCGGGGACGGGACGTTCTCGACGGCGGCCGTGGTGGGCGCGGTGTCGGTGGCCGTGCTCTCGTACCTCGGTTTCGACGCGATCGCCTCCTTCGCCGAGGAGGTCACCGGGGGCTCGGAGAAGGTGGCGCGGGCGGTGCTGTTCTGTCTGGCGCTCGCGGGTGTCCTCTTCGTGGCCCAGACCTACCTCGTCGCGCTCCTCGAACCGCTGTCGTCGGCCCAGCTCGCGGCCGACCCGGGGAAGCAGGGGTCCGCCTTCTACGACGCCGTGGACGTGTCGGTGGGGACCTGGCTGCACGACCTGGTGGCGGTCTCGAAGGCGATCGGGGCCGCCTTCGCCGCGCTCGCGGGCCAGGCGGCGGCGGGCCGGCTGCTCTTCGCGATGGGGCGGGAGCGGCGGCTGCCGCGGCTGCTGGCCCGTACGGACTCGGGGGTGCCGCGGGTGGCGCTCCTGATCGCGGCGACGGTCACGATGGTGGCGGCCGTGTGGGCGGCCCAGCGGGACGACGGCCTGGACCACCTGGTCTCGGTCGTCGACGTCGGGGCGCTCACGGCGTTCGTGCTGCTGCACGCGAGCGTGGTGGGGTGGTTCGCGGTACGCCGGATGGAGGGGCCGCCGCACTGGTTCCGGCACGTGGTGATGCCCGTGGTCGGGGCGGCCATCCTGATCGCGGTGATCTTCGAGGCGTCGGCGGCGGCCCAGGTGGTGGGCGTGATCTGGCTGGCCGTGGGGCTCGTGGTGCTGGGCGTGCAGGGGACTGCGCAGCGGAGCGCGTGAAGCGGCCACGTGTGCGGGCCGCGGCCACGCGCGCGTGAACCGGCGAACGCCGCCCACGCGCATGACCGCACGACCGCACGACCGGCTGCATCGACGCATGCCCGAATCGACGACCACCCCCCGACCACCACCCCGCCTGTCCGTGCCGTTCACTACGCTCTGCGCATGGGTCTCACTACGTCCGCCGAAGCGCCGCTGCCCGTCGGAGAGGTCTCCCGGCTCATCGGGGGGTGGATCGACCGGCTCGGTGCCATCTGGGTCGAGGGTCAGATCACGCAGCTGTCGCGCCGGCCGGGCGCCGGCGTCGTGTTCCTGACGCTGCGGGACCCCTCCTACGACATCTCCATCGGCGTCACCTGCTACCGCCAGGTCTTCGACTCCGTCGCCGACATCGTCTCCGAGGGCGCCCGCGTCGTCGTGCACGCCAAGCCCGAGTGGTACGCGCCGCGCGGGCAGCTGTCGCTGCGGGCCGTGGAGATCAAGCCGGTCGGCATCGGGGAGCTCCTGGCCCGCCTGGAGCAGCTCAAGCGGAGCCTCGGCGCCGAGGGGCTCTTCGCGCTCGACCGCAAGAAGCCGCTGCCCTTCCTGCCCCACCTCGTCGGCCTCGTCTGCGGCCGCGCCTCCGCCGCCGAGCGGGACGTCCTGGAGAACGCGCGGCGCCGCTGGCCCGCCGTCCGCTTCGAGGTACGGAACGTGGCCGTGCAGGGCGTGAAGGCCGTGCCCCAGGTCGTCCAGGCCGTGAAGGAGCTGGACGCGCACGACGACGTGGACGTGATCATCGTGGCGCGCGGCGGCGGCAGCGTCGAGGATCTGCTGCCGTTCTCGGACGAGCAGCTGATCCGGGCCGTCGCGCAGTGCCGTACGCCGGTGGTCTCCGCGATCGGCCACGAACCGGACTCGCCCCTCCTCGACCTCGTCGCCGACCTGCGCGCCTCCACGCCGACCGACGCCGCCAAGAAGGTCGTACCGGACGTCGGCGAGGAACTGGACCGGGTGCAGGCCCTGCGCGACCGGGCCCTGCGGACGGTGCGGGGGCTGCTCGACCGGGAGGAGCGCGGGCTCGCGCACGCCCTGGCGCGGCCGGTCATGGAGCACCCGCAGCGGATGGTCGAGCAGCGCGAGGACGAGCTCGACGCGCTGCTCCACCGCAGCCGCCGGACCCTCGGGCATCTGCTCGACCGGGCCGACTCCGAGCTGTCGCACACCCGGGCCAGGGTCAGGGCGCTTTCCCCGGCCGCGACGATGGAGCGGGGGTACGCGGTGCTCCAGCGGGCGGACGGGTCGGTCGTCCGGTCCCCGGAGGAGGTCGCGGTGGACGAGGAGCTGCGGGCCCGGGTCTCGGCGGGCGAGTTCACGGTACGGCGCGTTGTCGGACCCGACGCATAGGGTGGATCCCATGGCAGCCACCACCGAAGAGGCGCTCGGATACGAGCAGGCACGCGACGAGTTGATCGAGGTCGTTCGCCGTCTGGAGACGGGCGGAACGTCCCTGGAGGAGTCGCTCGCGCTCTGGGAGCGTGGGGAGGAATTGGCGAAGGTCTGCCGGCGTTGGCTGGAGGGCGCACGGGCCCGCCTCGACGCCGCGACGTCCACCTCGGAGGACGAGGGCGACGACGAGGACGCGAACCAGGGCTAGGGCCCGACGGCCCCGCGCCGGGTTCCCGTCCCGGGTCCCGTACCATGACGGTGTGAACCGGATCACTATCCGCTTGGATTAGTTGAAACTTCACCAAACACCGCCGTACGGTGAGGGCATCGCTTGAACCCCCCTTGCAGTCCGGAAGGTACGCCGCATGTCCCTCGTTCTTGACTCCGCCGCCCAGGACCTCCTCTTCCGTGAGGCCCGCACCGCCAACACGTTCACCGACGAGCCGGTGACCGACGAGCAGGTCCAGGCGATCTACGACCTGGTCAAGTACGGGCCGACCGCCTTCAACCAGACCCCGCTGCGCATCACGCTGGTCCGCTCCCCCGAGGCCCGCGAGCGCCTGGTGAAGCACATGGCCGAGGGCAACCAGCCGAAGACCGCCGCCGCCCCGCTGGTCGCGATACTCTCCGCCGACAACGAGTTCCACGAGGAGCTCCCGAGCCTGCTGCCGCACTTCCCGCAGGCCAAGGACATGTTCTTCTCCGAGCGCCCGGCCCGTGAGGGTTCGGCCCTGCTGAACGCCGCCCTCCAGGCCGCGTACTTCATCGTGGGCGTCCGCGCCGCCGGCCTGGCCGCCGGCCCGATGACCGGTCTCGACTTCGCGGGCCTCCAGAAGGAGTTCCTGGACGACGACCACACCCCGCTGATGGTCGTCAACATCGGCAAGCCGGGCGAGGACGCCTGGTTCCCGCGCTCCCCGCGCCTGGCCTACGACGACGTCGTCACCACCGTCTGAGCCTCACGCACACACAGGGAAAGCCCCCGGACTCCAGGAGTCCGGGGGCTTTCCCTGTACACACGCGTGACGTCTACGCCTTCTTCGACCGCAGCGAGCCCGCCATCTCCGCAAGGCGCTCGAACGAGGCCGTCCCCGTCACGACCGTCGTCGCGCCGCCGTCCGTGCGCACCAGGGCGTCGTACTTCGGGCCCTCCCAGCGCTGCCAGACCTGGCCGGCGACCGTCTGGGTCTTCCCGGAGTCCTTGGCCTGCTGAGTGACCTTGGGCACGAACTTCTCCGGCTCCGCCGTCGACTGGTGGATCGCGACGTACTGGGTGTCCGGGTCGAGGAAGCCCAGCTGCCAGGCGTCGTTCTGCTCGCGCTTGTACGAGACGACGGTCGCCTTCCAGCCCTCCCCGAGTCCCTCGGGGGCCAGCACCGCGTAGGGCGCCGCCCGCTGTGCCGTCACCAGCTCGACCCGGTAGTCCTTCGCCTGGACCGGGTCGGCCTTGTCGTCGTGCGGGATGAAGAGATACATCACGCCCGCGGCGACCAAGATCACCCCGAGCGACTGGAACATCCCGCGTACCGTCTGCCTGCCTCGCATACCTGCCACGCCCACCATGGTCGCATCATGGTGTTGTGCTCATACGTGGGCCCCTCTGCTCAATTTGTCGACGTACCGATAGAGTCGCAGCACCCTCTTTATTCCGGCCGTCGCCGTACAGAAAGGTGCGCTCCGATGACCGAGCATTCCCTGCCGTCCGAGCTCGAGGTCTCCCCCGAGGCCCCCGATCGCAACCTCGCCCTCGAGCTGGTCCGTGTCACCGAGGCGGCCGCCATGGCCGCCGGCCGCTGGGTGGGCCGCGGCGACAAGATCGGCGCCGACCGCGCGGCGGTCAACGCCATGCGCACCCTCGTCTCCACCGTCTCGATGAACGGCGTCGTCGTCATCGGTGAGGGCGAGAAGGACGAAGCCCCCATGCTCTACAACGGGGAGCGGATCGGCGACGGCACCGGCGCCGAGGTGGACATCGCCGTCGACCCGATCGACGGCACCACGCTGAACGCCAAGGGCATGCCCAACGCGATCGCCGTCCTCGCCGCCGCCGACCGCGGCACCATGTTCGACCCGTCCGCGGTCTTCTACATGGACAAGCTGGTCACCGGTCCCGAGGCCGCCGACTTCGTCGACATCGACGCGCCCGCCTCGGTCAACATCCGCCGGGTCGCCAAGGCCAAGAACATGTCCCCCGAGGACGTCACGGTCGTCATCCTGGACCGACCCCGCCACGAGGGCATCGTCAAGGAGATCCGCGAGACCGGCGCCCGGATCAAGTTCATCACCGACGGCGACGTCGCCGGTTCGATCATGGCCGTCCGCGAGGGCACCGGCGTGGACCTGCTCCTGGGCATCGGTGGCACGCCCGAGGGCATCATCTCCGCCTGCGCCATCAAGTGCCTCGGTGGTGTCATCCAGGGCAAGCTGTGGCCGAAGGACGACGCCGAGCGCCAGAAGGCGGTCGACGCGGGCCACGACCTGGACCGCGTGCTCTCCACCAACGACCTGGTCAGCGGCGACAACGTGTTCTTCGTCGCCACCGGCATCACGGACGGCGAGCTGCTGCGCGGCGTCCGCTACCGCTCGGAGACCGCGACCACGTCGTCGCTGGTGATGCGCTCGAAGTCCGGCACGATCCGGCAGATCGACTCCGAGCACCGGCTGTCGAAGCTGCGCGCGTACAGCAAGATCGACTTCGACCGGGCGAAGTAACGTCACGGCGGTCGCATCGCGGCCCACGCCCATACGGAAAGGGGCGCCCCCATGTGCGGTGGGGGCGCCCCTTTCCGTACGTACGGCCGACGTCGGAGCCGTCGCTCGGGCCGTCAGCCTGCCGCGGCGATCCGGTCCGCCGCGGCGGCCTTCTTGAGCTCGACCTCACGGCGGCGGCGCCGGGCGAGCACGACGCGGCGCTCGGCGGCGGTGAGCCCGCCCCACACGCCGTACGGCTCCGGCTGGAGCAGGGCATGCTCCCGGCACTCGACCATCACGGGGCAGCGGGCGCAGACCCGCTTGGCGGCCTCCTCGCGCGCGAGCCGCGAGGCGGTCGGCTCCTTGGAGGGGGCGAAGAACAGCCCGGCTTCGTCCCGGCGGCACACCGCCTCCGTATGCCAGGGGCCGGCCTCGTCCTCCCGAGCGGGGGCACGCTGGGACGGCACGGCGGCGACCTGGAGGGGCTGATGCGGCAGTGGCAGCACGGTCTACTCCTGACGACGGCTTCGCGAGCGAGAGACGATGGAGCAGCCCTACCCGCTGTGCGCGCGCCTATGCACTGCGTGCCGCCGAGTTCCGGAGTGCGGAGTCGCAGGGGCGGAATCCGGTCACTCCGTCATCCCTGGTCAGCGACGTGCGGCCGGCGACCGTCCCCCGGCCGCCCACCACCACCCGGCGTCAGTGGCCGAGGTGCTTGCGCAGCTTGTCCTGGACGACGTTCTGCAGGTCCGTGATCCACTTGCCGCGCTTGGGCTTGGCCTCGACGTTGCCGAAGACCGAGTAGCCGTTGATCACGACGACGGGGGCCTGCGGGTCGGCGGCCTCCAGCGTCACGACCTCGAAGTTGCCGAAAATCCCCGTGCCGTTGCCGCGCAGGCTGATGTTCTCCGGAACGCGGACCTCCACGTTGCCGAAGATCGACGTGGCGTTGATCGTGGTCAGCCGCTGGGCGAAGAGCGCCTCGGTCAGGTCGATCTCGATGTTGCCGAAGAGCGCGAAGGCGTTGGTCCTGCGGCCCACCCGCCAGCGGCCCTTGCGGGTGGAGCTGGAGAAGACGGCGACCATCGTGTCGGCGGGGCCGGTGTCGTCGTCGGGGCCGTACGCGTACGTCGGCTCGGGCTCCGGGCGGGGGCGGTTCCCGGCGGGCAGGTCGCTGACGATCGGCTCCAACTCGCCCACGGTCTTGGCGCGGTAGACCGCGTCGATCCGCTCGGAGTGCTCCTCGGCGTCGATCCGCCCCTCGGCCATCGCGTCCCTGAGGATGTCCGCGATCCGGTCCCGGTCCGCGTCCGAGGCCCGCAGCGAGTCACCCGGAGCCGCGGCCGGAACGGCCGGGGCGGGGGCGGGCTCGGCGGGGGCGACCGGCTTCTGAGGCTGCTTTTCGAGGTCCACGACGCCAGCGTAGCGAAACGCGATAGATCGCGACTAGGGGGCACGGCCGACGGGCCGAGCCTCCTGGCCACTCCCAGACACCTGTCCATGTATTCTGGACAGATGTCCACTACTCTCGCGAACCTCGCCGTCGGCCTCGTCGCCGCCCTGCACGTCTACATCCTGATCCTGGAGATGTTCCTCTGGGAGCGCCGCCCGGGGCGCGAACTCTCCGGTTTCGACGCCGACCTGGCGCGCAGGACCGCACCCCTCGCCGCCAACCAGGGGCTGTACAACGGCTTCCTGGCCGCCGGACTGGTCTGGGGCCTGATCGCCGCCGACCCCACCGGGTACCGGGTCCAGCTCTTCTTCCTCTCCTGCGTCGTGATCGCCGGGGTGTACGGCGGGCTGACCGCCAACCGCCGCATCCTGCTCGCCCAGGCCCTTCCCGGGACCCTCGCCCTGGCCGCCGTACTGTGGGCGGGGTGATCAGCCCGACCCCGGCCCCGACCCCGGAACCGCGCGCAACCGACCCGCGCGCCACCGACCCCCGCGCCGCCCGCACCCGCGCCAAGCTGCGCGCCGCGCTCCTGGAGGAGTGCGCCGAGCGCCCCCTCGACGAGGTCGGCGTCGCCGCGCTCGTCCGCCGGGCCGGGATCGGCCGGGCCACGTTCTACCTGCACTACGCCGACCTCCAGGCCCTCGCCGTGGACGCCTGCGCCGATGTCGTACGGGACGCGGTCGAGGCCCTGCACGCCTGGCGCGGCACGCCCGACCCGGCCGCCCCGCCGCCCGCGCTGCCCGCCTTCTTCGCCCAGGTCGCCCCGCACGCGGCCCTCTACCGGAGCCTGCTTCGGCCCGGCGGCGGCGGTCCGCTCGGCGAGCTGCTCCACCGGGAGCTGCGCGCGTACAGCGCCCGCGAGCGCGAGCTGGCCGGGGCGCCCGAGCCGGGCCTCGTCGCCTCGGCGGTGGCGGCCGCCTTCGCCGGGCTGCTCGCGGACTGGCTGCACGGCCTGATCGACGCCGGCCCCGAACAGATCTCGGCCCGCACCTGGCGGCTGCTCATCGCCCTCCACCGCACGCCCCTGACCTGAAGCGCCGCGACCGCCCCTGGCCCGAAAGCGGCGCCACACTCCACTTCGGCGTGATCCCGCCCCCTAGTGAGCCTTACCTCACAGGATCGGTGCCTCGCCCGCGTTCTACGCTGGAGGAGGCGCCGCCAATGGAGGTGGCGTCGCCGTCTGCCGAGTGAGGAATGGCTGCCGTCATGTCCCGTGTTTCCCGCCCCCCCGGCCCTGCGTTTTCGTACTCCGATCTGCTCCCCCTGGGAGAGGACACCACGCCCTACCGCCTGGTGACCGCCGAAGGTGTCTCCACCTTCGAGGCCGACGGCCGTACGTTCCTCAAGGTCGAGCCGGAGGCGCTGCGCACCCTCGCCGCCGAGGCGATCAAGGACATCCAGCACTTCCTGCGCCCGGCCCACCTGGCCCAGCTGCGCCGGATCATCGACGACCCGGAGGCGTCGAGCAACGACAAGTTCGTCGCGCTCGACCTCCTCAAGAACGCGAACATCGCCGCCGCCGGCGTCCTGCCCATGTGCCAGGACACCGGCACCGCGATCGTCATGGGCAAGCGCGGTCAGAACGTGCTGACCCCGGGCCGCGACGAGGAGGCCCTGTCCAAGGGCATCTACGACGCGTACACCCAGCTCAACCTGCGGTACTCGCAGATGGCCCCGGTCACCATGTGGGAGGAGAAGAACACCGGCTCGAACCTGCCCGCGCAGATCGAGCTGTACGCGACGGACGGCGGCGCGTACAAGTTCCTCTTCATGGCCAAGGGCGGCGGCTCCGCCAACAAGTCCTTCCTCTACCAGGAGACGAAGGCCGTGCTCAACGAGGCGAGCATGATGAAGTTCCTGGAGGAGAAGATCCGTTCGCTCGGTACGGCCGCCTGCCCGCCGTACCACCTGGCGATCGTCGTCGGCGGCACGTCCGCCGAGTTCGCACTGAAGACCGCGAAGTACGCCTCCGCGCACTACCTGGACGAGCTGCCCACCGAGGGCTCGGCCGAGACCGGCCACGGCTTCCGCGACAAGGAGCTGGAGGAGAAGGTCTTCGAGCTCACGCAGAAGATCGGCATCGGCGCGCAGTTCGGCGGAAAGTACTTCTGCCACGACGTCCGCGTCGTCCGCCTGCCGCGCCACGGCGCCTCGCTGCCCGTCGCGATCGCCGTGTCCTGCTCGGCCGACCGCCAGGCCGTCGCGAAGATCACCGCCGAGGGCGTCTTCCTCGAGCAGCTGGAGACGGACCCGGCGCGCTTCCTGCCGGAGACGACGGACGAGCACCTGAACGAGGCCGACGAGGCCTCGGACGTGGTGAAGATCGACCTGAACCAGCCGATGGACGAGATCCTCGCCGAGCTGACCAAGTACCCGGTCAAGACCCGGCTCTCGCTGACCGGTCCGCTGGTCGTGGCCCGCGACATCGCGCACGCCAAGATCAAGGAGCGGCTCGACGCGGGCGAGGAGATGCCGCAGTACCTGAAGGACCACCCGGTCTACTACGCGGGCCCGGCGAAGACGCCCGAGGGGTACGCCTCCGGTTCGTTCGGCCCGACGACGGCCGGCCGGATGGACAGTTACGTCGAGCAGTTCCAGGCGGCGGGCGGCTCCAAGGTCATGCTGGCCAAGGGCAACCGCTCCAAGCAGGTCACGGACGCGTGCGGCAGCCACGGCGGCTTCTACCTGGGCTCCATCGGCGGCCCGGCGGCGCGCCTCGCGCAGGACTGCATCAAGAAGGTCGAGGTCGTCGAGTACGAGGAGCTCGGCATGGAGGCGGTCTGGAAGATCGAGGTCGAGGACTTCCCCGCGTTCATCGTCGTGGACGACAAGGGCAACGACTTCTTCCAGAACCCGGCCCCGGAGCCGACGTTCACCCACATCCCGGTCCGCGGCCCCGGCCTCGGCTGACCTGCCGACCAGCCTTCCGAACGACGCCCCTCGGTCCCCCCGGACCGAGGGGCGTTGTCGATCTCCGCTCAGAAACTCGCTACCAACCGGTAGCTTTCCCGTCGCCTACTGGCCAGTATTGGCCGCGAGCATGTCAACCACTGAGCCGGTCGACCACTCGGGAGCCCCCCATGCCCTCCACCCCCCTCCTCAGGCGCGCCGCCGCCGGAACCACGGCGACCTTCGCCCTGACCACCCTGCTGGTCGTCGTGCCCGCGCCCGCCGCCTCCGCGGCCGACCCGGACACCCATTCGACGTCGGCGGCCGCCTTCGACAAGGTCGACTACACGACCTGGCGGCGTGACGTCGCGGCCGTCGTCGCGCAGGCGCGTCCGTACATCGAGGAACGTTCCGAGAACGCCGGCCGCGAGAAGCAGGCGATCGTCCTCGACATCGACAACTCCTCCCTGGAGACGGACTTCCACCCCTTCTGGGAGCTGCCGACCCCGGCCATCGCCGACGTGCGCGACCTGGTCGAGGACGCCCACGACCGCGGTGTCGCCGTCTTCTTCGTCACCGCACGGCCCGGCATCATCTACTCGCTCACGCACTGGAACCTGAAGCAGGCCGGCTACCCGGTCGACGGTCTCTACGTGCGCTCCCTGCCCGACCTGTTCGCGGAGGTCAGCGCGTACAAGACGGAGAAGCGCGCGGAGATCGAGGCCAAGGGCTACACGATCATCGCCAACATCGGCAACAACACCACCGACATCGTCGGCGGCCACGCCGAGCGCGCCTTCAAGCTGCCGGACTACGGCGGCAAGCTCTCCTGATCCGCCGCAGCAGGCGCCGGATAGTCTCGCGCGCATGAGACATCCGATACGGGTCCTGGTCCCGGCGTTCGCCGCACTCGCGGCCGCCGGGACCCTGACCGGCTGCCTGGGCACCACGCCGACGCCCGACGACGTCCCCCAGGGCTCGAAGTCCCCCTCCGCCACCGCCTCCCCCTCCGCCGCCAAGGCGGCGGCCGGGTCCCTCGGGGCCCCCGGGAGCGCCTGCGCACTGCCGGTCTCCTTCGGCCTGGCGGCCGACTGGAAGCCGGCGGCCGTGAAGATCACCGACGACGAGGCATTCGCCATCATCGGCAAGCAGGGGCCCGCGACGCTGGTCTGCGAGGTCGACGCGAAGCCGGCCGGCAACATCGGCTATCTGCGTGTGTGGACGGCCGGCAAGGGCCCGGCCCGTACCGCCCTCGAAGGGTTCGTGAAGGCGGAGGAGTCCACCTCCAAGGTCTCCTACAAGGAGACGAAGGCCGGTGCGCTGCCGGCCGTCGAGGTGACCTACACGGTCTACAACAAGCTGATGGAGGAGTCGAAGGAGGAGCGTGCCTTCGCCGTCGCCGCCCCGAAGGGGACGGTGATCGTCCATCTCGGCGGCCTGGACACCGAGGAGCACCGGGAGATGATCCCGGCGTACGACCTCGCCCGCTCCACCCTGAAGGCCGAGCAGTAACCAGGACATGACCGTGGCCCCCGTCCCGCACCGGACGGGGGCCACGGGGTTCAGGTCAGGCGAACCGCTGGTTCGCCGAGCCGTCGCAGTTCTGCAGCCGCAGCGGCTGCTTCGCCGCCGCCTGCGTCAGGCAGAGCCCGGTCGCGGCGCTCGGCCGGATCGTGGCCCCGTCGCGGACGAACTTCTGGTTCGCGGTGCCCGAGCAGTTCCAGACGATGAGCGCCTCGCCCGCGCGGTAGCGGGCGCCCGGCACGTCCAGGCAGCGGTCCTGGGTCAGCTCGGTGTGGACGGTCTGCCGGGCGGAGTCGTACCACCAGCCCTGGTTGCGGCCGCCGTGGCAGTCCCAGCCGAGGACGGCCGTGCCGTTGGCGCTGGCGGAGGCGTTCACGTCCACGCAGTTGCCGGTGGCCTCGTTCTTCAGCGGCTTGTAGACGTCGTCCCAGGCGTACGGGAAGAGGGTCGGCGTCCCGCTGGAGTTGACGTCGGCGCAACTCGCCTCACGGAGGCCCGAGTTGTAGATCTGGGTGAGGCAGGACGCGAAGGCGCGGTGGCCGCTCGCGTTCGGGTGGAAGGACTGCCGGACCGAGTTCTCGTCCGGGGTGCCGGGCTTGGAGAGGTCGATGTACAGGCCCCGGGCCCAGGTGTCCTCCATGCAGACCTCGTGGCCGTGGAAGAGCCGGGAGTTGTCGAGGTAGGTCGCCCCGGTGCCGGCGGCCGCCCTGCGCATGCCGCGCTCGAAGGCGGGGACGGCGGTGTTGCGACCCCAGACGGTGTCGGAGTCGTAGCCGAGGCCGCCGCAGATCAGCTTGCCGGGGAAGTTCGGGTTGTCCTTGAAGTCGGGGCCGATCGGGCTCGGGTAGCCCATGACGACGAGCTTGTAGTCGCCGTCGGCGTATCCGGCGTCGCGCATCACGGTCTTGAGGTCGCGGACGGTCTGCTCGACCTTGGGGACGAGGGCGTCGACGCGGGCCTGCCAGCCGGCGGCGTACTTCGGCTCGCAGGGGCCCTGGAGGGTCAGGTACCGGGTGACGCAGTCGGTCATGACGGGGCCGAACTGGAGGTCGTCGTTGGCTCCGGCGACGAGCACGACCATCTTGATCCGGGTGTTGCGGGCCTTGATGGCCAGGTTGTCGCTCTGGACCAGCTCGTCGGCGTACTGCTTCGAGCCGCCGATCCGGATGTTGCCGGTGTAGCCGCCGGAGCAGGACACGTTGAACGTGAGGTCGGCGGCGATCCCGGTGCGGTGGATGGCGGCGTCGGGCGAGCGGTGGCACCAGTTCGTCGGCCCGTTGGTGGGCGGCTCGTAGGTGCCGACGCCCTCGCCGGAGATCTCGCTGTCGCCGAGCGAGATCAGCCCGGTCCTGCGCTGCGCGAGCGGGCGCTCCTCGGGGCTGCCGTAGATCTTGGTGGCCTCGGCGGCCCGGATCGCCTCAAGCTCGGGCGGGAGCGGTGCCGAGGAAGAGGAGGAAGCGGTACGGGGAGTGGCCTCGGCCGCGCCGGCGGGGGCGACGGCCGTCATGGTTCCGAAGGCCGCGGCGGCCGCGGCCGTGGCCGCGATCGCCCAACGGAGTCTGTACCTGGTGCGCCTCATTGCGCCTCCTGGAAGTGGGGTTACCCACGGTTTTTACTGGCCGGTAAGCGCAATGGGAATAGGCAGAACAAGACAAGTGCTCACCTTTGTATGGAGGTTGACGTCATGAACGAGGACTTGAACGACGACAGGAACGGCGGCGCGGGGGGTGGCCTGGGCGGCACCGTGAGCGAGTACCGCATCGAGCGCGACTCGATGGGCGAGGTACGGGTCCCCGTGCACGCCAAGTGGCGGGCCCAGACCCAGCGGGCCCTGGAGAACTTCCCCGTCTCCGGGCAGCGCCTGGAGGGCGCGCACATCGCGGCCCTGGCCCGGATCAAGGCGGCCGCCGCCAAGGTCAACGCCTCGCTCGGAGTGATCGACCAGGACCTGGCGGACGCCATCGTGGCCGCCGCCTCCGAGGTCGCCGACGGCGACTGGGACGCCCACTTCCCGGTCGACGTCTTCCAGACCGGCTCCGGCACCTCCTCCAACATGAACACCAACGAGGTCATCGCCACCCTCGCCGGCGAACGGCTCCCCGAGGGCCGCGAGGTCCACCCCAACGACCATGTGAACGCCTCGCAGTCGTCCAACGACGTCTTCCCCTCCTCCATCCACATCGCCGCCACGGCCGCCGTGACCCACGACCTCATCCCGGCCCTCGACCATCTGGCCGCCTCCCTGGAGCGGAAATCGGCCGAATTCGCGGACGTGGTGAAGTCGGGCCGTACGCACCTCATGGACGCCACGCCCGTCACCCTCGGCCAGGAGTTCGGCGGCTACGCGGCCCAGGTCAGGTACGGGATCGAGCGGCTGCGCGGCTCCCTGCCCCGGCTCGCCGAACTCCCCCTCGGCGGTACGGCGGTGGGCACCGGCATCAACACGCCGCCCGGCTTCTCCGCCGCCGTCATCGCCGAACTCGTCGCAGCGACGGGCCTTCCGCTCACCGAGGCCCGCGACCACTTCGAGGCGCAGGGCGCCCGGGACGGCCTGGTGGAGACGTCCGGCCAGCTCAGGACCATCGCCGTCGGCCTCACGAAGATCTCCAACGATCTGCGCTGGATGGCGAGCGGCCCGCGCACCGGCCTCGCCGAGATCAACCTCCCCGACCTCCAGCCCGGCTCCTCGATCATGCCCGGGAAGGTGAATCCGGTCATTCCGGAGGCCGTTCTGATGGTCGCCGCGCAGGTGACCGGAAACGACACCACGGTCGCGGTGGCGGGCGCGGCCGGGAACTTCGAGCTCAACGTGATGCTCCCGGTGATGGCCAAGAACCTGCTGGAATCCGTACGACTCCTGGCCAATGCCGCGCGGCTGCTTGCCGACCGGACGGTCGACGGGATCACCGCCAACGTCGAGCGGGCCCGGGAGTACGCCGAGTCCTCGCCGTCCGTCGTCACCCCGCTGAACAGGTACATCGGCTACGAGGAGGCGGCCAAGGTCGCCAAGAGGTCGCTGGCCGAACGCAAGACGATCCGGCAGGTCGTCCTGGAGGGCGGGTACGTCGAACGGGGGGCGCTGACGGTCGAGCAGCTGGACGAGGCGCTCGACGTGCTGCGTATGACTCATCCGTGACCTGGATCGCAGCGGCCGGTGGGACGCGCCCCTAATATCTGCGCATGACAGGATCGGGCGACTCTCACCACTGGGCGCCGGGGGACCACATCCTCTGGCGCTACCGCGACAACGGCTCCGGCGACGTGCACATCTGCCGGCCGGTGACCGTCGTCCGCGACACCCCCGAGCTCCTCGCGGTCTGGATGGCGCCGGGCACCGAGTGCGTCAAGCCGGTGCTCACCGACGGCAGGTCCGTGCACCAGGAGCCGCTCGCCACCCGCTACACCGCCCCGCGCACCACGGCCCGCGCCCGCTGGGCCGGCGAGGGCGTCCTGAAGCTGGCCCGGCCCGGCGAACCCTGGTCGGTCTGGCTGTTCTGGGACCGCGGCTGGCAGTTCCGCAGCTGGTACGTCAACCTGGAGGAGCCCCGCACCCGGTGGTCCGGCGGCGTCGACTCCGAGGACCACTTCCTCGACATCTCCGTCCACCCCGACCGCAGTTGGCTGTGGCGGGACGAGGACGAGTTCGCGCAGGCCCAGCGCGACGGTCTGATGGACGCGGCGCAGGCCGCGCGGGTGCTCGCGGCGGGCGAGGCGGCCGTCGAAACCCTACGGGCCTGGGGGGCTCCGTTCCGCGACGGCTGGGAGGACTGGCGGCCCGATCCGGGGTGGACCGTGCCCGAGCTGCCGGCCGACTGGGATCGCACTCCGGCGCACACCGCTCCGTGAGACCCTTGATGCGCCCCCGGGGTGGAAACGTAGGATCGTCCTCCGCAAGGCGGTGATCCACCGGACGAGGCGTCAACCACAGAGCAGAGCGCAGGACCTGACCGTAAGTCATTCTGAGGGGGAGAGCAGTGCCGGACGTCTGCCCGGGTGTGCCGACCCCTGTCGTAGCCGCTGCTCGCGGGGCATTCACATCCACCGCGCGCCAGGGGTTTATCCCCCGTGAAGGCGCGGCATCGGCGAGAAGAGCGAGTGCATCGCACCACCGGCCCGGACGGACGGAACCCCACGCGTGACGGAGCATCCCACCTCCCACGAAGGCCGGCAGCCGCTGGCTGCCCGGCCGCATGAGCGCACCCGCCCCCGGCAGCAGGCGGCCGAGGCACCGGTGCCGGCCCAGCCCGGCGCACCCGACGGCGGTGGCCGTCCCGCGCCCGGGCAGGCCGCCGCACGCCCGCCGGCCGGGG
>NZ_JBEZYN010000010.1:0-271909 GCF_040638605.1 Streptomyces sp. NPDC026092 | reverse complement strand
GGCATGGTCTTCCAGCGCTTCAACCTCTTCCCCCACATGACCGCCCTCGCCAACGTCATGGAAGCCCCCATCCAGGTCAAGGGCGAATCACGGGCGGTCGCCCGCGAGCGGGCGGAACGCCTCCTCGACCGGGTCGGCCTGGCCGACAAGGCCGGGAACTACCCCTCCCAGCTCTCCGGCGGCCAGCAGCAGCGCGTCGCCATCGCCCGCGCACTGGCGATGGAACCCAAGCTGATGCTCTTCGACGAGCCCACCTCGGCCCTCGACCCGGAGCTGGTCGGCGACGTCCTCGACGTCATGCGCGACCTCGCCGAGTCCGGCATGACCATGATCGTCGTGACCCACGAGATGGGCTTCGCCCGCGAGGTCGGCGACAACCTGGTCTTCATGGACGGCGGCGTCGTGGTCGAGTCCGGCCACCCGCGCGACGTCCTGACCGACCCGCAGCACGACAGGACCAAGGCGTTCCTGTCGAAGGTCCTCTAAGCGGGCTCGGGAAGGGGCGGTACGGAGAGCCTCCGTACCGCCCCTTCCTCGTTCGAGGCTCCGGTCGGCCGAACGGCGGTATGTCGCCTTGCGGCGGCCCGGCCGGGGCCGGACCGTTTTCTCGCCGCGACCGTGCGCCTGATCGGAGACCCTCTGTGGACGCCCCGCCGACGATGACGCTCGGTCCGGACCGGTCGGCCGAGCGTGTCGTGCGGCCGCGGCGCGCGCTGCGCGCGGGGGCCTCGCAGGTGCTCGCCGCGGCCGTGGGGTTCGTCCTGGGGTTGCTGCTGCCGGGGATCGACGGCGGGTACCAGGTGGCCGCGGAGCGGGCCGTCGACGTGCTGAAGGTCGTCGGCCTGGGGGTGCTGAGCGTCGCGACGCTGATCTTCTCGGTGCTGTTCCTGGTCGTGCAGTGGGCGGCGGGGAACTTCAGTCATCGGCTCGTCCTGTTCCGGACCGATCCGGTGGTGTGGCGGCTCTTCGCCCTCGTGGTCGGCGTGCTGGTGTTCTCGGTCACGGCGAACCTGGCGATCGGCTCGCACCGCACCGTGTCCGTGGCCGTGCCCGCGACGGCCACAGTGCTGGCCGCGACCGCTCTCGTACAGGTCCGGCGGCTGCAGTTGAAGGCCCTGAAGTCCATCCAGCTCGCGCACGTCCTCGCCGATGTACGCGACCGGGGGCGGGAGGTCCTGCGGGCGATGCACCCGTCACCGAACGGCACGGACGGCGTCGTGCCCGACGCTCACGAGGCGCGCGCCCTGCCGGAGGTGACGTCGACCGTCGTCTGGGCCGGTGACACCGTCCTCGTGGCGCAGGTGGACTGGCTGCGGCTGGTACGGGTGGCGACGCGGGCGGACGCGGCGGTGGTCCTGAAGGTGCCGGTGGGGAGCACGATCTACCCGGGCGACCTGGTGGCCGAGGTCCGCGGTGGCCGTGTGCCCGACGCGGAGGTGCTGCGGGCGGTGGTCGGCGAGATCGAGCGCACCTTCCACCAGGATCCGACGCTCGCCTTCCGGCTCCTCGCCGACATCGGGCTCCGTGCCCTCTCCCCCGCGATCAACGACCCCGCGACCGCCGTCCAGGTCCTCGACGCCGTCGAGGGCCTGCTCCGGCCGCTCGCCTCCGCGGAGCTGGGCGACAGGTCGATCGCCGATGCCACGGGTGCCGTACGGGTGGTCATGTGCCTACCTGGCTGGGAGGAGTTCGTGCGGGTCGGGTTCGACGACGTGTGCCGTGCGGCCTCGGACGCGCCGATGGTGCTGTCCCGCGCCCGGCAGCTGCTCCTTCGAGTGCGGGAGGCGGCGCGGGAAGAGCGCCGGCCGGCCCTGGAGGAGCGACTGGCCTGGGTGGACCAGGAGCTCGCCGGCAGGCACCCGGCGTTCCTGCGCGAGGCCGCCGACTGAGCGCTGATCGCCCTACTCGACGGGCTTGTCCAGTCGGCCGAGGCGATGCCGGCCCGTCCCCTCCGGTACCGCCGCACTCTCCCGCAGTCCGTCGGGGGTGGCCTCCGAGGCGCGCCGGTACCAGCGGCCGTACCGCCCGGCGAGCGCCGGCGCGGAGACGCCGTGCAGCAGGACGCTGAGGGCCACCGTGAAGGCGACGACCCGGCCCATCAATGCCGTACCGGGGACGTGCTCCTCCACCATGAGCAGGCCGAGGACGACCGAGGCGAGTCCTCGTGGCCCGAACCAACCGATGTACGCGACCGTCGGGGCCCGCAGCCCGCTGCCGAGGAGCGAGAGGGCGACGGGCACCATGCGGACGACGGTCAGGCTGAGCAGGGCGTAGACGACGATCTGCCAGGTCAGGTGCTGCAGGGTCGGTCCGAGGAGCACGGCGCCGAAGAGCATGAGGCTGATCGAGGCCAGCAGCCCGCCGAGGTTCTCCGCGAACTCGGGCGTGTCGTCACGGCCTTCCCGCTTCTCCTCGGGGCCCGTCCCGAAGTGCCGGAGAGCGTGTCCGAAGGCGAAGCCGGCGACCCAGGCGGCGATGAAGCCGCTGCCGTCGACGACCACGGCCAGTTCGTAGGAGGCGACGGCCGCGGCGAGGACGTACACCTGTCCCCACTCCCGCGTGACCCAGCCACGAGTTCGGGCCGCCGCGAGGAGCCGCCCGCCGACGCCACCGACCAGCAGGCCAAGGACCGTACTGAGCACCAGCGCCCGCCAGAAGGTGCCGGCCACGCCCTCGGCGGCGTAGGAGGTGCCGGGGATCGCGGCGAGGAAGACGACGAAGAACGGCAGCACCATGCCGTCGTTGAGGCCGCTCTCCACATTGAGGCCCTGCCGGACGAGCCCCGGCACGCGCGGGTCCGACATGGCGCTCTTGCCCAGCGCGGCGTCCGTGGGCGCGAGGATCACGCCGAGGAGCGCGAGTTCCCACATCGTGAGTCCCGGCAGCAGGGGCCAGGCGAGCAGCCAGCCTACGGCGATGCTCAGCAGGAGCCCGATCCCGAGCAGCCGACGGGGCAGGAAGCCGCCCGTGGTGAGGTCGCGGCGGCGGACGGTCATGGCGTCGGTGAACAGCACGAGCGTCAGGGCGGCTTCGAGGAGCACCATGATCGGCTCGGCGTCCGGTGCGAGGCTCACGAGGTCGAGGACGGCGGGTCCGATGAGGATGCCGAAGCCCGTGAACACGATCGCCGACGAGACCGGCGTCGACGCCAGGCGCCGCGATCCGAGGGCGTACGCGGCGGTGACGCTCGCCACCGCCGCCACCGTCCACGCGCCGCCGCTCATCGCTCCGCTTCCTTCGCGCCGTCCGGCCGCTCGTCCCTCACGTTCCCGACGAGGCCGCCCCGGCCGCCGCCGGCCGGTCGGTGTCGCCGTGCCAGGTGGGCCAGCCGAGCAGCCGGGGGCGTTCGGTCACCCAGGCGCGGGTGTCCGTGCCGATCTCCGCGGAGATGAGCGACTCCAGGAGCTGGGAGTAGCGCAGCACGAGATCGCGGTGGGCCGGGTCGGCGGCGAGGTTGTGGACCTCGGCCGGGTCCTCCTGGCGGTCGTAGAGGACGACGTCGTTGTCGGCGAAGAGGGCGTCCAGGTCCGCCGGGCGGTTCGGGCGGAGCGGGGAGAAGTACCGGCCGAAGGTGTAGCGCTCGTCGGTGTAGCCGCGGAGGAAGCCGCGCTTGGTCCAGTCGGGGCGCAGCGCACCTGACTGGATCCGTTCGTTGGCGTCCGGGTCGGCGAACTCGAACCAGAAGTTGGCGTCGAGGGTCGTGATCGACTCGACGGCGGTCAGGACGCCCTCGCGTACCGCGGATCCGTCGAGGACCGACAACAGGGAGTGGCCCTTGAGCGCGGGATACCGGTCGGCGATCTGTTCCTGGTCCACGCCCGCGCAGGCGAGCAGGGTCGGGGCGAGGTCCACGGACGACGCCAGCGCGTCGGTCCGGCCTCCGCCCTGGACATCGGGGTGGGAGAGGAGGAAGGGAACGTGGAAGTTCTCGTCGTAGACCAGGTTCCCCTTCTGCCGCAGGCCGTGGGAGCCGGCCATCTCGCCGTGGTCGGAGGTGAAGGCGACGACGGTGTGGTCCGCCTGCCCGGAGGCCTCCAGCGCGTCGAGCACCAGCTCGACGCTGCGGTCGACGTCGCGCAGCGCGTTGAGGTAGAAGTTCAGGCCGTCGTACCAGTGCGCGTCGTCGGCCACCGGTCCGAAGACGATCTCGAGCATCCGCGCGAACTCGGCCACGGCGGGGGCGGCGCCGGACAGGTCGTCGTGCAGGCTCGGGGGCAGCGGGAAGTCCCAGCGCTTGCGGTACACGGGGATGTCGGCGGCCGCCTTCGCGACCACGGCGTGGGCGAGCCCGAACGGCAGCTGGACCTGGGGGGAGCCGCCGTAGTCGAAGCTCATGATGTCGTGCGGGTTCACGAAGTTGACGGCCATGAACCACGGCCGGTCCTCCGCCACCACGGGCGCGCGGTTGCGCAGCCAGCGCACGGCCTGTCCCGCGATGACCGGGTCGATCTTCAGCCCGGCCCAGGCTCCGCCGTCGATGTCGCCCCAGTCGTTGAACTCGCTGAACCCGTACGGCTCCAGGGCGTCCGTCGTCGGCTCGGGACGGTCCGGGGTGATGTACGCGTTCGAGAGGTGCCACTTGCCTTGATAGGTGCAGTAGTAGCCGGCCGAGCGCAGCATCGTGCCGATCGTGCCCAGGGCGGGGTCCAGGGGACGGATGTACGGCATGTTGTCGTTGTCGTAGATCTCGGTGATCGGCAGGTGCTGTCCGGTGTAGAGCACGGAGCGGGCGGAGCTGCACATCGCCGAGGCCGAGTAGAACCGGTCGAACACCGTCCCCCGCGCCGCCAGCCGCTCCCGGGCGGGCAGCGAGAACCCGTCGGGGCGCGGGACGACCGCCCGCTCCTCGTCCGTGACGATCAACAGGATGTTGGGGCGACGCTCCATGGCCACCTGCCCTCCGACGTGGTTTGCACCCGTGCGACATGGCCGGACGGCGCAGATGCTCGATCATTGGCCCTCGCCCGAATCTACGGCGCCCCACACTCCCCCGCCCGCGCGGCGCGGCCACGTGCCGCCGTCCGGGTTACGCCTGCGCGTCACACCGGCAGCCGGCCGTCGAGCCCGGCAGGTCCCAGGGCGCCCAACTCCCGCTCCGCGACGGAACGGAAGCTGCGTGCGGGGCGGCCGGTGACGCGCTGGACGGTGTCGGTGACGCGGTCCTCGGCGCCTTCGGCGATGGACCGGTCCATGGCGGCGAGCATCGTGGCGAACTCCTCGGGCATGAAGGCGGTGAGCCGGTCGCGCAGCTCCGCGTGCGACAGCTGCCGGTGGCTGACGGAGCGCCCGGTGACCTGCGTGACGATGGTGGCGATGTCGTCGTAGCGGAGAGCCTCGGGTCCGGTGAGGACGAGGTCGGTGTCGGGGGCGTGGGCGTCGGTCAGGGCGCGGACGGCCACGGCCGCGATGTCCTCGGCGTCGACGAAGCCGACCCGGCCGGTTCCGGTGGCGGTGCTGATGACGCCGTCGGTCCGGATGCTCTGTGCGTGCACATGGTCGCCGGTGAAGTTCTGCATGAACCAGGACGGCCTCAGCACCGCCCATTCGTCGAAGATGCCCGGCAGCGCCTTGTGGACCTGGCCCACGGCGGGCCCGCCCTCGGGGATCGCGGAGGAACTCAGCAGCACCGCGCGCCGTACCCCGGCGGCGCGGGCCCTGCGCAGGAAGGGCAGGACGACGCCCGCGGGGTCGGGGTCGCCCACGGGCGGGATCACATAGACGCGCTCGGCGCCGTCGAGGGCGTCGGCGTGGCTCGCCGGGTCGTACCAGTCGAACCGGACCGGCTCGGCGCCCGCGACGGGCGTGCCCCGGCGGCCGGCCGCCCTGACCGCGTGGCCCGCGGCCGTCAGCTGGGCGCACGTGCGGCTGCCCGTGGTCCCGGTGGCGCCGATGACGAGGGTGGTTGCGGCGGCGGTCATCGGCTGCTCCCGGCGAGGTCGACGCCGGCGTCGAGGACGGCGAGGGGGTTCCAGTAGTCGCGGTAGGAGGTGAAGCGCCCGTCCTCGACGGTGACGACGGCGATGTACGTCATGTCGAAGGGGTGGTCGCCCTCGACGAGCCGGCCGACGCCGCGCATCTCGACGACGATGGTCCGCGGCTCGGTGGTCTCGTGGATCCGCAGGTCGGCTTCGGGGAAGTCGTGCACGTCGATGCTGTCCGGGTAGGGACGCATGTACGCGGCGATCGCCTCGCGTCCGTCCAGCCGCGACGGCATTCCCGGGGGCGCGAAGGGGAACTCCATCACGCCGTCCTCGGCCCAGAGGCCGACCCAGCCGGGGATGTCCTTGTCGAGCAGGAGCCGCAGGCTGTGGCGGTACAGATCCGCCGGTGAGGCCGATGCGGGTACGGACATGGGTATGCTCCGTTCTCAGAGAATACGGACCGGGGGTCCGCTTGCAGAACGATACGGACCGAGGGTCCGCTTTTCAACCGGAGGAGCTCGTGACCCTGCCCCAGCCCGAGCGGAGGACCCGCAAGGACGCGGCGCGCAACCGACAGGCCGTCCTGGAGGCCGCCGACGCCCTCTTCGCCCGCTCCGAGCGCCCCGAGGACCTCACGATGGCCGACATCGCGGCGGCGGCCGGCGTCGGCAAGGGAACGCTCTTCCGCGCCTTCGGCGACCGCGCGGGCCTGCTGCGGGCCCTGTACGAGGCCCGCCTGGAGCCGGTCGTCGAAGCCGTGGAGACAGGCCCGCCACCCCTGGGCCCGACCGCCCCACCCCAGGACCGCGTCCCCGCCCTGCTCGACGCGATCCTCTGCTTCAAGCTCGACAACCGCCCCCTCGCCCTGGCCCTGGAGGAGAGCGGGACGAGCAGCAGCCCGTACCAGGCCGGGCACTACGCGCACTGGCACGACCGGCTCCGGTCCGTCCTGGAACAGCTCCCCGCCCTGCCCAACCCCGCCTTCACCGCCCACGCCCTGCTGGCCGCCACCCGCGCGGACCTGGTCGAACAGCTGGCCGGGAGGGAAGACGTGCCGCGCGAGCAGCTCAG
The DNA here is from genome assembly GCF_040638605.1 of Streptomyces sp. NPDC026092. NCBI lineage: Bacteria > Bacillati > Actinomycetota > Actinomycetes > Kitasatosporales > Streptomycetaceae > Streptomyces > Streptomyces sp. NPDC026092. The sequence goes on along the minus strand of NZ_JBEZYN010000010.1, from coordinate 264,917 downwards.
GGCCCAACTGGCGGAGTACGCAAGCAGGGTCGTGGCCGCGCGCTAGCGGCACAGCCCTACCTCAGGCCCGGGGCCGTCAGTGGTCCGTATGGACTCGACCGGCGCCATCAAGGTCACGTCAAGGAAGGGACGCAGGCGGGTGGGGGCGGGGATAGCTTCGAGTGCGCGCCTCGGGTGCTTGACGCGTCCGGGCCCCAGTTGCCGCTCGCGGTCCCTATGGAGGGTCCCATGTGTCTGTTCCAGTACGACGCCGATCCGGAGCCTGAAGAACCCGAGCCGGCCGGGCCTCTCTACGTGCCCGTCCGGCCGGGGCGGGCGGAAGTGGTGGTGCGGCTGTTCCGCACCCCGCTCGGAGCCCGTACCGCAGTGGGGTTCACCAGCCAGGAGCGACTGGCCGCCACCCTTGGCGCCGACCAGTCCTGCATCCGGCTCACCGAGTCCGCGCTCCGCGCCGTCGCCGAGCCGATCGGCGCGTCGATACTGACCGTCGACCCGACCCTCACCGCACCCGCGGTCACCGTCGGGGCGATCGGGTCCCCCGCCACTCCGGTCCTGCCGGCCCCCGGCACCACCGCCACCCAGGCCGCCTAAGCCGTCGACGCCCTCCGAGGGGCGGGGCGACCCCACCCCCTCAGAGACGTGGACCGTCGAAAAGGGTCGCCCGCCTCCCCGACTTGCCTGGAAGGAAAGTCGGGGTTAGCTTTCCTGTTAGGAAAGTAGAGCGGGGACGCGGGAGGGCATGCGACGTGAGCGCACCGGTGAACGCCGAACAGGCGTGGAGGGACCTGCAGCGCATCCGCGTGCCGCAGGAGCGGGTGTACGACGAGGTCGAGCGGTCCGCCGCCGGCGGGCGGGGCAGCACCTGGGCCACGGCCGGGCTCATGTGGCTCTTCCTGGCCGGTCTGGGCCTGGACCTGCCCGGATGGGGCGTGGCGCTGGTCATCGCCGCGTACGCCGCGCTCCTTGCCGTGGTGGGCACGGTCCAGAACCGCCGGAGCCGGGTGCGCCTGCACCACACCCGGTGCACGTGGCGGATGTTCGCCGCGTTCGGCGCCGGGGCGGTGGTCACCGGCGGCACGACCCTGCTGTCCGGCCGTCTGGTCGACTCGCTGGATCCGATGGCCGGCAGTCTGATCCAGGCCACGGTCTCCGCGACGGCGTTCCTGCTGTTCGTCGGGCCCACTGGCCGCTGGGCCGCCCGGTCGGTGCGGGGCCGAGGCGTACGGGCCGTGGGCGCGGCGGACGCGGGGGCCGAGCGATGAGCATTCCCGTCGGCTTCGACGAGCTGATCCACCCCGCCACACGGCTGTCGGTGGTCTCGCTGCTCGCCGCCACCGAATGGGCGGACTTCGCGTTCGTCCGCGACAGCCTCTCGCTCAGCGACTCCGCGCTCTCCAAGCAGTTGCACACCCTGGAGGAGGCCGGCTATCTGGAGCTCCAGAAGGACGGCGGCGGCCGCAAGCGGCGCACCCGGGTACGGCTGACGGACCGCGGCCGCTCCGCCTTCGAGGGGCACGTGGCGGCGCTCCGGGCGATCGTCGAGGGCGCCGGGTTCCCGGCGGCGACCGACGCACCGGCCCCGGCTCCCCATGCCTCCTCGGGGGCCGGGCGATGACGCTACGGAACACCTTCGCCGAGCCCGTCGTCCACGCGCGCGGCGTGCGGATGGCGTACGGCGACATCGATGTCCTGCACGGCGTCGACCTGGACATCCACCGCGGCGAGGTCTTCGCCCTGCTCGGGCCCAACGGGGCCGGGAAGACGACCACGGTCGAGATCCTGGAGGGCTTCCGGCGGCGTTCCGGCGGCGAGGTGAGCGTTCTCGGTACGGACCCGGAGCGCGGCGACGACGCGTGGCGCGGCCGGATCGGGCTTGTCCTGCAGTCGTGGCGCGACCACGGCCGCTGGCGGGTCGCCGAGCTGCTGACGCACTTCGCCACGTACTACCCCGACCCCCGCGACCCCGCCGAACTGCTCGCCCTGGTCGGTCTCACCGAGCAGGCCGGCCGGCAGGTGGCCCGGCTGTCCGGCGGGCAGCGCCGGCGTCTCGACGTCGCGCTCGGCATCGTCGGCCGCCCCGAACTCCTCTTCCTGGACGAGCCGACCACCGGCTTCGACCCGGAGGCGCGGCACGAGTTCCACGTCCTGGTCGAGCGGCTGGCCCGCGACGAGGGCGTCACCGTGGTCCTCACCACCCACGACCTGGTGGAGGCCGAGCGGCTCGCGGACCGGATCGCCATGCTCGTCGGCGGCCGGATCAGGGCCTGCGGCACGCCCGAGGAACTGGCCCGGCGGGCCGCCGCCCGGGCCGAGGTCCGCTGGACGGCCCTCGACGGGACGTCCCACCGCCAACGCACCGAGGATCCCTCGCGGTTGGTCTGGGAACTCCACCGGGACGCGGAAGGGCCGATCGCCGGCCTCGAAGTCCGCCGCCCGACGCTGGAGGACACGTACCTGCACATGGTGCACCGCGAGACGGACGACACGGCCGAGGAGGCACAGGTCGCATGACGAAGACCCCCAGGACGAACGCCTGGCGTGCCGGGCTCCAGCGCGGCCGCATCGAGCTGCGGCACCTCCTGCGCAATGGCAAGGAGATGTCCGGCCACCTGTCCAACGTGGTCGTCGCGGTCGTCATCGCCACGTACATCGACGGCGACGTGGACGGCACCGCGGCCCCGATGGCCCATCTGGTCCTCGCGGGCTTCGCCGCCTATCTGCTGTTCCAGATCGGGCTGATCAACCTGCCGCAGATCCTCGTGACCGAGCGCGAGGAGGGCGTCCTGCTGCGGCTGCGCGCCACGCCCGGCGGGATCCCGGCCTACCTCGTCGCCAAGTGCGTACTGATCGTCGGTGTGGCGGTCGGCACCCTGGCCCTGCTCCTGGCGGCCGCCGCGCTCCTCGCGGACGGGCCGCTGCCGCACGGGCCCGGCGACTGGCTGACGCTGCTGTGGGTGACCGCGCTCGGGCTGCTCGCCGTCGTACCGCTGGGCGCGGCCATCGGAGCCGTACTGCCCAATCCCCGCGAGGCGTTGGCGCTGATCATGCTGCCGATGCTGGGGCTCCTGTTCACCTCAGGGGCGGTGTTCCCGCTCAGCGCGCTGCCCGGACCGGTCCAGCAGGTGGCCTCGGTCTTTCCGCTCAAGTGGACGGCGCAGGGGCTGCGTTCGGCGCTGCTCCCCGACTCGGCACGGACCGCCGAGGCGGCCGGCTCCTGGGAACTGCCCATGGTCGCCCTCGTCCTGACCGCCTGGGCGGTCCTCGGGTTCCTCCTCGCGGTGCCCCTCCTGCGCCGCGCGGCCCGCCGCGAGACCGGCTCCCGGCTGTCCGCGCGGCACCGCAAGGCGGCGCAGAGCGGCGCCCTGCCCGCGTAACGACGGAAACGCCGCCGCCGGTTCCACAAAGCCCATGGGCCCGTGGAACCGGCGGTCGGCGAGGGTCGTCCGGGGCTGCCCCCAAGTGGATCCGCAATCGTCCTCGCGGCATCGGCGGGCTCCTGCCGGCTGGTCGCACGCACGCGCTCTCCCTCCATGATGCGCGCGCCCGGGCCGCCAGGAGCCGCCCGCCGCCTCAGTGCTGGTGGGCGCCGCCTGCCGGCTTCTCCTCCGAAACGGCCGCGCCGTGGCTTCCGTGGTCTCCGTGGCCCGGGACGGTGCCGTCCGGCTTGGCCACCAGGAAGAGGCCGGCCATGCCCATGTCGGAGTGGCTCTGGACGTGGCAGTGGTACATCCAGGCGCCTGCCCCGACGTGTTCTCCCGCGATGACCTGGAATCCGAAGGAGTCCGCCGGGCCGGTGATCTTGTTGTCGATGACTCGGCTCACGTCCTCCGGGCCGGCCAGGAGCCCCGTACGGTTGTCCGCCCAGCGATGCCCGTGCATGTGGAACGTGTGGTAGTACTCGCCGTGCGTGATCATGATGATCTCCACCCGGTCCCCCACCGTGGCGAGGAAGTTGGGCGGATCGGCCGCCGGCCGGTTGTTGATCGTCATGTCGTTGAAGACGACCGTGAACTGCTTGTCCGGGAGGAGGTCGCCCTTCCGACGCACGATCAGGCCGCCGTACAGACCCTTGCGGATGCCTCCGGTGCCGTGGTCCGTGCCGACGACGTGGTCGTGGTAGTGCCAGTACCCGGCACTGCCGGGGCGCCAGGTCCCGTCGGGGCGGCGGCCCGGCGCGTGGGTGCGCCAGGTGTACGTGCGGGTGGCGCCGGGTTCGACATGGCTGCCGCTCATCCGCGTGCCGTCGTTGTCGATGTCGTAGTCCACACCGTGCGGGTGCAGGCTCACGGCGACGTCCGTCAGGTTCTCGAACTCGATGTGGAGGGTGTCGCCCTCGACGATCTCGATCAGCGGGCCGGGCACGGTGGCCTTGCCCTTCTCCAGGCCGTACGCCATCCGGCCGTCGACCAACTTCTCTGCGTACAGCTTGAGATGGCGTATCTGGCCCCCGGCGGGGGCAGTTCTGGGTGGAGCGGCGGGTGCGGCGTTGGAGGCGGAGGCGAGAGACAACGATGTCACGCCGGTCGCGGCGACGGCCCCGCCCGCGAGCAGGCGACGGTTGAAGCTGCGTCTGTCCATGTCGAACTCTCCGGTCTTCGGGGGAGATTGACGGGTGCGGAGCCCCTGGGGACGGCCCACACGGTAGCGGGACGGCTGTCGTTTATCCACATCCAGGACAAAGTCGGTCCGGTTGTGGTCATAGCCCTTGGCGAACCAAGCAAAGAGGTCTAGCTTCAACGGCTGTTGTTGTGACCTCAGAGGGATGGGTGACCCATGAAGCGCACACCACATCGCCAACCGAGATCAAGAACAGGCCTTGCCGTGGCGGCACTTGGGGCAGGCGTTCTGGCGGCCTCACTGCTCGGCGGAGACCCCGCCTCGGCCAGACCGTATCCGGATCCACCGTCGGCCCTGGCGTCGACAACGTTGTCTCTCCCGTCTCCGCCGGGCGGCGCGAACGTCAAGGTGCTCGTCTTCCACGGCTCGGCGACCGCCGAGTCCCCGACGGTCGACGCGGGGATAGCGGCCGTCGAGTCCATCGGCCTGACCGGTCCGGCCGCCGGCCGCTTCCGTACGGAGGCAACGAACGACCCGGCCGTCTTCACCGACGCCAGGCGGCTCGGCAAGTTCAACGCGGTGGTGTTCCTGACCGGGGGCGGCGATGTGCTCGACCCGGAGCAGGAGGCGGGCCTGGAGACCTACATGGAGGCGGGCGGCGGCTTCGTCGGCGTCCACGAGGCCGCCCGCACCGAGCCGTACTCCTCCTGGTTCACCGGCCTGGTCGGCGCACGGCCGACCGGCGCGCCGAGCAGCACGCAGCGCGCCGTGGTGGAGGTCGGCGACCGGCAGCACCCGGCCACCAAGTCCCTTCCGCTGGAGTGGAAGCGGCCCGACAAGTGGTTCAACTGGGACCGCAACCCGTCGGGCACCGTGCACACCGTGGCGCGGGTCCGGGAGGGCTCGTTCCAGCCGGCGGCCAAGCCGAACGGCTGGGACCACCCGGTGTCCTGGTGCCGTGACTACGACGGCGGCCGGTCCTTCTACACCGCCATGGGCGGCACCGTCGACAGCTACGCAGAGACGGACTTCCGCGACCACCTGCGCGGCGCGATCGCCTGGACCGCACGCGTCTCGCAGGCGGACTGCAAGGCGACGATCGACGCGAACTACACCGCCGAGCGGGTCACCAAGCCCAATCAGCCCGGCCAGAACGACCAGATCGGCGAGCCGCACGGCCTGGTCGCCGCCCCCGACGGGCGGATCCTGTACATCGGCCGCGGCGGCGCCGACTCGAGCGTTCCGGTGGTCACCGACTGGAACAACCCGGACATCGGCAAGGGCAACGGCGAGATCCACGTCTACGACCCGAAGACCAAGCTGGTCACGAAGGCCGGCGCGCTCACCGTCTTCGGGAACAAGGGCGGCGGCGACGAGCTGATCAAGAACGAGGAGGGGCTGCTCGGCATCGAGCTGGACCCCGGGTTCATGACCAACGGCTGGGTCTATCTGCACTACACCCCGCACTCCCGGATCGACCGCGCCGCGCACATGGGCGAGCGGAGGGTCTCCCGCTTCACCCTCGACCTCGCGACGAACAAGCTCGACCCGGCGAGCGAGAAGGTGCTGCTGAGCTGGCCCGTCCAGATCCACAGCTGCTGCCACGCGGGCGGCGGGATGGCCTGGGACTCCAAGGGCAACCTCTACATCGCCACCGGCGACACCAACTCGTCCGGTTCCAGCGGCGGTTACTCGGGGAACAACCCCGCGCCGAACTTCCAGGGCGTCTCCTTCGCGGACGCGCGCCGCACCGCCGGCAACACCAACAACCTCAACGGCAAGATCCTGCGGATCCACCCCGAGGACGACGGCACCTACACCCTCCCGGCGGGCAATCTCTTCACCGGCGAGGAGACCGAGGAGGGCGGCGGGAAGACCCGGGGCGAGATCTACGTGATGGGCGTACGCAACCCCGCGCGCATCTCCGTCGACAAGGCGACCGACATCCTCTACGCGGGCTGGGTCGGCCCCGACGCGGGTGCGCCGTCGACGACCTGGGGCCCGGCGAAGTACGACACGTTCGCCGCGATCACCAGGGCGGGCAACCACGGCTGGCCGTACTGCATGGGCAACAAGCAGCCCTACCGGGACCGCGGCCTGACCGATCCGAGCAAGCCGCTCGGCTGGTACGACTGCAACGCGCCGAAGAACGATTCGCCGAACAACGACGGCCTCGTGAACCTGCCGCCGATCACGTCCAACACCATCTGGTACTCGCCCCAGGGCGGCGGCGTCGACTACCCGAGGGACGCGGGCGGCATCCCGAGCTACAAGCAGGAGGAGCAGAAGCTGCTGCTCCCGTGGCTCAAGGGCGGCGGGCAGGCGACCATGAACGGTCCGCTGTACCGCTACGACGCGGCGAGCGACTCGGCGGTGAAGTGGCCGTCGTACTGGGACGGCAAGTGGTTCGTCGGTGACTTCTACGACGGGGACCAGCCCCGGCACGCCGTGCTGACCGATCCGAAGACGGTCGGCAAGGGCGGACTGCCGGTGCACGCCGAGTCGTTGAAGAAGATCATCCCGGTCGGGCAGGGCGGCATCAGGAACCTGATGGACTGGAAGTTCGCCCCGGACGGTTCGCTGTACGTCCTCGACTACGGGCGGGGCTTCTTCACCTCGCACCCCGACTCCGCGCTGTGGCGCGTGACCTACAAGGGCGGCGGGCCCACCCCGGCCGCGGACCAGCTCGCACGGAAGGCGGCACGGTGAGCAGAAGCCTGTCCATGAGACACAGAGGCCCGAGCCTGTGGGCGGCCCTGCTGGCCGCCCTGGCGATGGTCGTGGGGCTGACCTCGGCCTCCGCCTACGGCAGGACCGACGACGGCCGGCGGTCCGCCGCGGCGCAGGTGCTGACCTGGAAGGCGGGCGATCCGATCGACCGCTACCTGGAGTTCCCGACCACGGCGGTGGCGGGCGCGACGACCATCGTCTTCGAGAACAGCACGGCGAGCGGCAACACGACCGGCATGCCGCACACCCTGACCTTCGACGTCTCCGACCCCGAGTACAACAACGACGTCCCGCTCAACATCCTGGCCAATCCGAGCGACGCGAACGGCGGCCGGCACACGGCCGAGGTGACGCTGACCCCGGGCCGGTACCTCTTCAAGTGCACGATCCCGGGCCACGGCCAGATGCAGGGCATCCTCACCGTCACCGAGGCAGGCAACGAGGACACCACCGCACCGGAGACGACCGCGAAGGTCGAGGGGGACCGCAACGGCGACGGCGCGTACGTCGGCCAGGCGACGGTCACGCTCGGCGCGACGGACGCGGGTTCGGGCGTCGACAAGGTCGAGTACGCGGTCGGTGCGGACGGCCCGTGGCAGCCGTACACCGTCCCGGTCGTCGTCGACCAGATCGGTGCGCACACGATCCGCTACCGGGCGAGCGACAAGGCGGGCAACACGGCCGCCGAGAAGACCGCCGCGTTCACCGTCGTCGCCCCGCCCACCGACGACACGACGGCGCCCGAGACCTCGGCGACGGTGACCGGCGAGCAGGACGACCAGGGCCGCTACCTCGACATGGCCACCGTGACGGTCACCGCGTCCGACACCGGCTCGGGCGTCAACACCATCGAGTACGCGCTCGGTGACGGCGCCTGGCAGCCGTACACCGCGCCCGTGATGGTGCACCAGGCGGGCGCCCACACGGTCCGCTACAAGGCGACCGACAAGGCGGGCAACGCCGCCGCGGAGAAGACCGTGAGCTTCACGGTCGTGACCCAGCCCGATCCCGACACGACCGCCCCGGAGGCCTCCTCCACGGTCGCGGGGCAGCGCAACTCCGACGGCGCGTACATCACCAGCGCCATCGTGACACTGACGGCGACCGACGCGGACTCGGGCGTCGAGCGGATCGAGTACTCACTCGACGCGGGCCCGTACCTGGAATACACCACCCCGGTGATCGTCGACCGCGTCGGCCACCACACGGTGCTGTACCGGGCGACGGACAAGGCGGGGAACACCTCCACGGCCAGGAACGTCTCCTTCACCGTCGCCGAGGGCGGCGGCGTGCCGGCGCCCAACTGCCCCGAGTTCGACGAGCGGTTGACGGTCATCGTCGGGACGGTCGACACCGGCGTCCCGAACCGGATGACCAACAGCCGCTGCACGGTCAACGAACTCATCGAGGACGAGAAGGACTGGTCCTCGCACGCGCTGTTCCTCAAGCACGTCGACACGGTGATCGACCGGCTGCTCGCCGACGGTGTCATCGACACCCGCGAGCACAGGAAGATCTACCGCGCGGCCAAGCAGTCGGGCATCGGCAAGCCGGGCCAGACCGAGGGGTACCGCGACCTCTTCGACGGCACCGCCGCGACCTTCTCCAAGTGGCAGCACGTCGGCGGCGGCAAGTTCGCGCTCGGCGCGGACGGGGCCATGACCAGCAGCACCACGGTGCCGGGCATGGGCATGCTGTGGTTCCCGCAGCGGCAGTACGGCGACTTCTCGCTCAAGCTCCAGTGGCGCGACGACGCCCCCGGCGCCGGCAACGCCAACGGCGGTGTCTTCGTGCGCTTCCCGTACGTCCACGACAACCCCGAGGAGTCGCGTCCCGAGTGGGTCGCGATCAAGTACGGCCATGAGATCCAGGTCCTCGACCGGCCCGACGGCGACATGTACAAGTCGGGCTCGATCTACGGCTTCGACCGGGTGGGCCTCGCCGGCGCCGGCGTGACCCCCAAGGGCACCTGGAACGACTACGAGATCCGGGTGGAGGGCCAGCACTACTCGGTCTTCCGCAACGGCAAGCTCATCAACGAGTTCGACAACACCGGTGGCCAGCTCTTCCAGCCGCCGCGGGCCGACGACCCGGGCACCGACGGCCGGCGCTACGCCTCCGGCTACATCGGCCTCCAGGTCCACGGCACGACGGACGTCATCTCGTACCGCAACATCCGGGTGAAGCAGCTCTAGCCCGCGAGAGACGCGAGGGCCCCTCCCCCGTCCCGGGAGGGGCCCTCACCTGTGCTCAGGACGGCAGGTTCTGCTCCGCCCAGACCACCTTGCCGGTCTCGGTGCGGCAGGTGCCCCAGCGGCGGCAGAGCATGTTGATGAGCTGGAGCCCCCGGCCGCCCTCGTCGCTGAGATCGGCGTGCTGGATCTGGGGCAGGTCGGGGCCGGTGTCGGAGACCTCCACGACGAGCCGTTCGCCGCGCAGGAGCCGGAGCCGGCCGGGTCCGTTGCCGTAGCGCAGGGCGTTGCCGACGAGTTCCGACACGACGAGCTCGCAGACGTCGGCGAGCTCCGCCAGCTCCCAGTCGGCCAGTTGCTCCGTGACCAGCCGCCGCGCCACGGACGCCGCACGCCCCTCCCTGGGCAGCTCCCACTCGCGCAGCTCGTCCGGGGTGCCCGAGGCGGTCGTCGCGGCCAGGAGCACGGCCTCGTCGAACCGGGGCGCGTCGGCCGGGGCACGCTCAAGGAGGGCGCCGCGTGCGAGGGCGTCGGACGTCAGTCCGCGCGCCGCCGACCGCAGCCGCTCCAGCTGGTGGTCCAGGTCGGTCCGCCGGGACTTGACGAGACCGTCGGAGTAGAGGACGAGATGGCCGTCCTCCGGCACCTTCAGCCGGATCGGGTCGTACGGAATCACGCCCGCGCCGAGCGGCGCGCCGACCGGTACGTCCACGAACTCGGCGGCGCCCTGTCCGTCGAGGAGCAGCGGGGGCAGGTGCCCGGCGCTGGCCAGCGTGTACGTGGCGTCGGCCGGGTCGAAGACAGCGCAGAGGAACGTGGCGACCTGCTCGTCCTCCAGGTCACGGGTGGCGAGGTCGAGCCGGGCCAGCACGCGCTCGGGCGCCATGTCCAGGGTCATCAGGGTCCGGGCGACGGCCCGCAGCCGCCCCATGGTCGCGGCGGCGGGCAGCCCGTGGCCCATGACGTCGCCCACCATGAGGGCCGTACGTCCGCCGGGCAGGGCCATGACGTCGTACCAGTCCCCGCCGACGCCGTGGTGGGCGGTCGAGGGAGCGTACTCGGCGTGGACGCGCAGCCCCGGCGTCACCGGGGTCGCGCGGGGCAGCAGGCTGCGCTGGAGCGAGACGACGCGCTCACGCTCGCGCCCGTACAGCCGGGCGTTGTCGATGTAGACGGCGGCCTGGGAGGCGAGGTGCTCCGCGAGGGCGAGGTCCGTGGTGGAGAACGGCGGTGTGCCGCGGCCGCGGACGAAGTCCGCGCTGCCGAGCAGCAGTCCGCGGGCGATCAGCGGGACGGCGAGGTAGCTGTGCACTCCGGCGGCGCGCATGCTCGCGGCGGCGCTCTCCGTCGGCGCGACCCGGAGGTAGTCGGCCTCTCCCATCCGGCTCACGAGGACCGGCCTGCCCTGGCGCAGGCAGTACCGGTGGAGCAGCGTCTCGTGGGCCTCCTCGGACCGGACGGAGGTCTCGCCCACCGGGGTGGGCTCCAGGGTGGCCAGCTCGTCGACGGCGCACAGGGCGGTGGCCCGCATGAGCGGAACGCCGCTGCCCGTCCACCGTGCGCCCTCGTCGCCCCGCAGGACGCTCTCCAGGATGTCGACGGCGGCCCCGTCGGCGAAGCCCGGCACGGTGAACTCCGCCAGCTCCTGGGCGGTGCGCTCCAGGTCCAGGGTGGTGCCGATCCTGGACCCCGCGGAGTTCAGCCAGGCGAGCCGACCCCGTGTGTTGATCCGGTCGAGGGGAACCTCGCCGGCGCTCGCCGCGAGCCGCTTGCGCGCCCCGGCCGAGCGGAACAACGCCGCACCGTTTCCGGCCGAGGCGCGGCGCGCCAGGCGCCGTCTGCCGTTGCCGCCACTCACTCTTTCGGCCTCCAGACAGGGATTCGACCGCTGTTGGTGCCCAGCATGCACCTCTTCCCGGCCGATTGGGATGATCTCGGCGGGCAGCGTTCGAAGTGACCCGGCTGTGACGCGGTGCGGGACGCCTGCCGGTCAGCCGAAGTCGGGGATCGGGTGCTCGGGAGCGAGGGCCGCCGCGATGCGCTGGGCGATGACATGGGCGGTGTGGCCGTCGGATGCGGCGGGGCCCTGGGTGGTCGAGACGGCGATGGCCAGGCGCTCGGACGGAAGGTAGTCCATGGAGGCGGAGTAGCCGAAGAAGAGGGGGTGCTGGGAGATCCAGTCGCCGAGCACGACCACGCCCATGCCGTAGTGGGTGGCCTCGGTGTTCGCCAGGCAGACCGTCGCCGGGCAGGTGGGGGTCTGGTGGCCGAGACCCACCGTCCCCGGGTTCAGGAGCTGTCGGTACGAGGACGGCGAGAGCAGCTCCCCCGAGCCGATGGCGGCGGCCGAGCGGGCCAGGTCGCAGATGTCGGTGGTCTGGACGGCGCCGGGGGCGGTGGTCCACGAGGGGTTCCAGAAGGTGGACTCCTCGTACGTCCCCCGGTCGGCGGTGAAGGCGTGCAGAACGGGCTCCGGGATGTCGGGCGTGAAGCTGTTGCTGGTCTCGCGCAGCCCGAGCGGGCCCAGGATCTGACGCCGGAGCAGGACGTCGAGCCGGGTCCCGGTGATCTTCTCCAGGGCTGCGCCGAGGAGGAGGAAGTTGGCGTGCGAGTAGCTCCAGTTCGTACCCGGGTCGTACCAGCGCGGCCCGCCGGCCGACAGGGCCACCAGTTCCTTCGCCGTCCACCGGCGGAACGGGTCGGCGGAGACGGCCTGCTGGAACTCCGGGAGGGGGACGTAGTCGCGGAGCCCGGTGGTGGAGGCGGCCAGCATGCGCAGGGTGATCCGCTCGCCGTTCGGAAGGTCGGGCAGCCAGCGCGCGACGGGGTCGTCGAGACCGACCTTGCCCTGGTCGACCAGGCGGAGCAGGGCCGTTCCCATGTAGCTGATGGCCACGTTGCCGTTGCGGAAGTGCAGGGCGGGGTCGGCCGGTACGCCCGTCATCGACTCACCGAGCGCGGTGGTGACGACCTCACGGCCGTCGACGGTGACACGCACGGTGACGGACTTGAGGTCCATCTCCGTCCTGGCCTGCTCGGCGACGCGCACGACGTCGCGGGCCGGGCCGTGGCCGGGCACTCGGGAGCCGGCGCACGACCCGCGGCGGCCGCCGTCGCCCGCCGCGGTGCCGGCGGCGGTGCCCGCGGCCGTGACCGAGGTGCTGAGGGCGACGAGTGCGGTGAGCGCGGCGACGAGGGCGCGGCGGGACCGCGCGGTGGAACGGGCTGGAGTCATGGCCGGAGTATCGGCCGGGGGCGCCCGTGCGGCGGGTCGGCGGGCGCCGACCCGCGCGGACGTCACCCGCAAAGTCGCACAGGCGCCCGGAGCGCCGTCAGCGGACGACGTCGAAGACCTGCTTCTGCAGGCCGTTGGCGTAGGCCTCGTACTCGACGAGCTTCAGCTTCTGGGCGTCCTTGTCGGTGGTGCTGAACAGGCGCTTTCCGGCTCCGAGCAGGAGCGGGAAGACGAGCAGGTGGTAGCGGTCGATGAGACCCGCGTCCGAGAGGGCCTGGTTCAGGCTCGCGCTGCCGTGGACGATGATCGGGCCGCCCTCGGTCTCCTTCAGCGCGGCCACGTCGTCGAGGGAGCGCAGGATCGTGGTGTCGCCCCAGTCGGAGACCAGCCGGTCGTCGGTGAGGGTGGTGGAGACGACGTACTTCGGCATCACCTTGTACTCGGCGAACTCCTCCATGGCCGGCCACACCGGGCTGAACGCCTCGTAGCTGACCCGGCCAAGGAGCATCGCGGCGGCCTCCTGCTGCTCGCGCCCCTTGATCTCGTAGGCCTCCGGGAGGAACTCGGTGTGCTTGAAGGTCCAGCCGGAGTTGCGGTACCCGGGCTCTCCGCCCGGCGCCTCCACGACGCCGTCGAGCGAGATGAAGGCCGTTGAGATCAGCGTGCGCATCGGAGTTCCCTTGCTGTCGTGGGCGTGGGTGGGGCGAGGCCCGTCATGGCGATCATTCCACCCGCGCGAGCACCAGTCGCAGCGCCCCCCGGCCGCCCGCATACTGGGACGGGCGGGAATCCTCCCCGCAGGAGGGCCTGTGGACCCGAGACTCCGAAGCGTCTCCCACCGCTCCTGGGGCGACACCCCCGACGGCACCGCGTGGCGGCTCGTGCGCGCGCTCCCGTTCCTCCTGGCGGGCCTCGGCATCGCCTTCCAGCTCGCCACCCCCAGAGAACTGACCGGCACCCCGCTCTTCGTCTCGGCCCCCCTGATCGCGGCGCCGCTCTTCACCGGCTGGGCGACCGCGCTCTTCGGCGCGTTCGGTCTGATCGCCATCGTGCTCCTGCACAGATCGATGCCCGTGATGCCGGGGAGCGGCGCGATCCTCGGCCTTGTGACGGAGGCCGCCACCGTCGTCTTCGTCACGGCGATCGCCGTTCTCCTCAACCGTGTCGTACGGCACAGCCGCGAGCGGCTCGCGACGGCCCGGAGCGTGGCCGAGGCTGCCCAGCGGGCCGTCCTGCCGACTCCGCCCCAGCGCGTCGACGGCCTCCGGCTGGACGCCCGCTACGAGGCCGCCCAGGAGGACACCCTGATCGGCGGGGATCTCTACGCGGCGAGCGCCTCGCCGCACGGTGTCCGCCTCCTGATCGGCGATGTCAGGGGCAAGGGGCTCGGCGCGATCGAGACGGTCTCCGTGCTCCTGGGAGCCTTCTGGGAGGCGGTGGACAGGGAGCCGGAGCTCGCCGCCGTGATGGGGAGCCTGGAGCGCGCCCTGTCCCGGGAGGGCGCGCGCCGCAGCGGCATCGACGACCTGGAGGGGTTCGCCACCTGCGCGCTCGTGGAGATACCGCCGGGTCACGAGTTCGTGCGCGTGCTCAACCACGGGCACCCCGAACCGCTGCTCCTCGCCGACGGCGGCGTCACCGGCCTCACACCCCGGGAGTTCGCCCTGCCGCTGGGCCTCGGGGGCGTCGGCTCCGGGCCGGCCACCGCCGACGTCTGGGCGTTCCCGCCCGAAGCCATGCTCCTGCTCTACACGGACGGGCTCTCGGAGGCCCGTGACGGCTCCGGAGTCATGTACGAACCGGCGGATCGGCTGCGCGGGCGGGCCTTCTCCTCACCCGAGCGGCTGCTCACCGCGCTCGTGACCGATGTCCGACGCCACTCCGACGGCGGCGCGTCCGACGACATGGCCCTGCTCGCCGTCCAACGCCCTTCGCGGCCGCCTCCACAACGCCCGGCCCGAGCAGGCCGGCCCCTTCGCGGTCAGTCCTTGTAGTCCGGGCAGGTCCGGTCGAGCAGGCGCAGCATCGCCGCCCAGGCGAGGTCGTACGCGTCGTCGTCCTGGAAGTCCGCGGAGGCCTCGCCGGCCAGCTGCCGGGCCGTGTACGCGCAGATCTCGGCCGACGGGACGGTCAGGGCGCCGCCGCCCGCCTGCGCCGTGACCTGGATCTCGCAGGCCCGCTCCAGGTAGTACATCCGCAGGAAGGCCTGGGCCGCGCTCTCGCCGACCGTCAGGAGACCGTGGTTGCGCAGGATCAGGGCCGGGTGCGTGCCGATGTCGGCGACCAGGCGCTCCTGTTCGTCGAGGTTGAGGGCGACGCCCTCGTAGTCGTGGTAGCCGACGCGGTCGTAGAACTCCATCGACATCTGGTTCAGGGGGAGCAGTCCGCCCTCCTGCGCGGCGACGGCGCAGCCGGCCTTGGTGTGCGTGTGGAGCACGCAGTGGGCGTCGGTACGAGCCGCGTGGATGGCGCTGTGGATCACGAACCCGGCCGGGTTGACGGGGTACGGGGTCGGCTCGACCGGGTTCCCGTCGAGGTCGATCTTGACCAGATTGGAGGCGGTGATCTCCTCGAAGAGGAGCCCGTAGGGGTTGATCAGGAAGTGGTGGTCGGGTCCTGGCAGGCGCAGCGAGATGTGGGTGAAGATCAGGTCGGTCATCCGGAAGTGCGCGACGAGCCGGTACACGGCGGCGAGTTCGCGGCGCAGCCTCAGCTCCTCGGCGGCGTCCGCGGCGGGCGTGGTCGACGGGAGGGGTGCGGTGACGGTCATACGGGGGCTCCTGCGGTGGTGGGGTCGACGACGGGCGTGAGGGGGCGCCCGGTGCGGTGCCAGGCGACGATGTTCTCGGCGGGGCGGCACACGTAGCCGCGGCGCGAGGTGTCGGACAGGAAGGCGCTGTGCGGGGAGAGCTGGATACGGGGGTGACGGCGCAGCGGGTCGTCGGCCGGGGGTGGTTCGACCGGGAGGACGTCGAGGGCCGCACCGGCCAGGTGGTGGGAGTCGAGAGCCGCCAACAGCGCCTCGGGATCGACGAGTTCACCGCGGGCGACGTTCACGAGGAAGCCGCCGGGGCGCATCCGCTCGAGGAGCGCGGCGTCGACGAGGCGGTGGGTGCCCGGTGTCAACGGGACGTGCAGGGAGAGGACGTCGGAGGCGGCGGCGAGTTCGCCGAGATCTTCGTACCGCTGGACGCCGACCGGCCAGTGGGCGGGGTCGGCGTGCGGGTCGAAGGCGGCCAGGCGGCCGAAGACGGGGGCCGCGAGCGTGGCCAGCGTCCGGGCGATCCGGCCGAACCCGACGAGCCCCAGGGTCAGCTCGCTCGCACGGCGCGGCAGAGGGCCCCGCTCGACGAACTCCGCGTTCCAGCCGCCGGCCCGGACGACGGCGTCGGCCTGCGGGAGCCGCCGCACCAGCGAGAGGGCGGAGGCGAGGGCGTGGACGGCCACGTCCTCCGTCGCCACGTCGGGCAGGTTCGTCACCCACAGGCCCCGCCGCCGGGCCTCCTCCGTGTCGACCATGTCGTACCCGGCGGACATCGTGGCGAGGATCCGCACCCCGGGCAGCCGGTCGAGCAGCGCGGCGTCGATCCGCGCGTAGCCGACGATCAGGGCGTCGGCGTCGCGGGCGGTCTCGGCGAGGACGTCGGGGTCCCGGGTCCCCGCGACGCGGACCTCGAATCCGGCGTCCACGAGCAGCCGTACCCCCGGCCGCGGGTCCAGGTCCTCGGTGTCGGTGAACACGGCGACCGGACGACCGGCAACGGGACGGCTCACGGGACTCCCCTCTTCGCAGTGATGGACGATTCGTTCGCTCGAATCGCCAACAAGCTACGTTTCAGCAGTTTCACATGTCCAGGGCTACCGATATCGCATACTTGTGACGCGCGTCACGATCGATTCAGCGCCGACCGCCGGTGGCCGAGAATGACGACGGAACGAACAGAGGAGAACTCCCTGTGGACCTGGACCACATCGACCTGGCCATCGTGCGCGAGCTGCAGACCGACGGACGCCTCACCTACGAGGCGCTCGCCCAGCGCGTCGGACTGTCCCGGCCCGCCACGCGCGCCCGGGTGCAGCGCCTCCTGGAGCCGGGAACCGTACGGGTCGTCGCCGTCGTCCACCCCGCGGTCCGCGGGCTGACCGCGTCCGCGCACCTGTCGATCGACGTGCACGGCGCGGCGGAGCCCGTGGCGCGGGCGATCGCCGCGATGCCGCAGGCCCCCTTCGTCACCCTCACCGCCGGCCGGCACGCCATCATGGCCGAGCTGCGCACCCCGGGCTTCGACGCGCTCGACCGGACGATCGAAGCCGTGCGCTCGGTACCGAACGTCGCGGGGGTCGATCCGCTGATCAGCACCCGCCACCTCAAGGACCCCTACCTGATGGCGGACGATCCGACGGTCTCGGACCTCGACGAGACCGACTTCCGGATCCTCGACGCCCTCGAGCAGGACGGCCGCCTGCCGTTCGCCGACCTCGCCGAGCGCGTCGGCCTCTCCCCCGGCGCCACCCGAGCACGCACGCTCCGGCTCCTGGAGGGCGGCGTGGTCAAGGTGCTCGCGCTGATCCGGCCCGAGGTCCTGGGCCTCGGGCTCCTCTGCGGGTTCGCCGTGCGCGTCGAGGGCGCGCGCGAGCCCGTCGCCCGGGAGCTGACGGCCTGGGACCAGGTCTCCTTCCTCTCCGCCTGCGTCGGGCGGGCGGAGCTGGTCGGCACCATCACCGCCGAGTCCCTCGGGTCGGCGCGGGCGACGCTCGACGCCGCACGCGCCCTGCCCGGCGTGCGCGGGGTGGAGAGCTGGGTCCACCTGGAGCTGGTCAAGGAGCGGTACGACCTCGGCACCCCCGCCGCGTAGCGAGACGGCCGACCGCGACGCCGTCGGCCGCGACGCCGTCAGCCACGGCACCGTCAGCCACGGCACCGTCGGCCGCGACGCCCCCGCCACAGACGATCCGTAAGCGAAACGAGTCCACACCTCCGAAGAGTTTCTTTCGTTCACCTATGGCCAACGCGTCGTTCGTTCCCTATCGTCCTCACGAACGATTCAGCCGTTCTGGCACCCCCTTGGCCGAAAGCAGGCTCCCCTCATGCACCACCCCCTCCCCAGGACCCGCGCCGAGCGCACCCTCCTCGTCACCGGCGCGGCCGTCGCCGTCCCGGGCACCGACGTGCGGGCCGAGGCCCTCGCCGTCCGCGGCGACCGTGTCGTCCACGTCGGCACGGCCGCCGACGCCCGCGCCGCCCTCGGCGGCAGCGCCGACGAGACCCTGGAGCTCGACGGCGGCCTGGTCCACCCGGGCTTCGTCGACGCCCACTGCCACCCGGTGATGTACGGCCAGGCGCTCGCCTGGGTCGACTGCCGCCCCGAGCGCGTTCCGGACATCGACACCCTCGTCGCCGTGCTGACCGAGGCCGCCCGCGAGCTGCCCGCCGGCGTACCCGTCCGCGGCTTCGGCTACGAGCACCGCCGGCTCGCCGAGCGCCGGCACCCCACCTGTCACGACCTCGACCGGATCGCCACCGACCGCGAGGTGTACGTCATGAACGCCTCCGGCCACGGCGGCGTCGTCAACTCCCACACCCTGCGGGCCTGCGGCATCACGGCCGGCACCCCGGACCCCGAGGGCGGATCCATCGGACGGCTCGCCTCCGGAGAGCCGGACGGGCAGCTGTGGGACGCCGCCTGCGACCTGCTGACCGGCCCCGGAGGCGTGAAGATCGGCAACCACGGCCCGAACTTCCACCTCTCCGAGCCCGACGCGATCATGGCCGACCATCTGATGCGGGCCCAGGAGACGTTCCTGGCCGCCGGTGTGACGACGGTCGGCGACGCCCAGGCCTCGCGCCGCGAGATGGAGACCTACCTGCGGGCCCGCGCCGACGGCTCGCTGCGCATGCGGGTCTCGGCGTACCTCACCTCCGCGCTGCTCGACACCGCCCTCGACCTCGGCGCGGTGCGCGGCTTCGGCGACGACCTGTTCCGTGTCCAGGGCGTGAAGTTCTACGCCGACGGGACGCTCGGCGGCTGGACCGCGTACTTCCCCGAGGGGTACGCCGCCGACTGCTGCCACCACGGGCAGCTCTACCACTCGGCCGAGGAGTACGCGGAGATCGTCGCGAAGGCGCACCGGGCCGGCCTCCAGACCGCCACCCACGCGCAGTCCCCCTTCGCGATCGGCATGGTCCTCGACGCGATCGAGAAGGCCCAGGCGGACGTTCCGCGCCCCGACATGCGCCACCGCATCGAGCACTGCGGCCTGCCGACCGACGAGCAGATCACGCGCATGGGCGAGCTCGGCGTCGTCCCCGTCATGCAGCCGCAGCACCACCTCCGTACCGGCGACGGCACGCTGACGGCGGTCGGCGACCTCGGCCACCGGTACAACCCGGCCGGACCCTGCCTGCCCGCCGGCGTCCCCGTCGTGTTCAGCTCCGACGCGCCCGTCGCCCCGCCCGCCCCGCTGGAGGCCGTCTCCGCGGCCGCGACCCGCCGTACCGTCCTCGGCACGGTCCTCGGCGACGAGTCGCTGCGCGTGTCGGTCGCCGAAGGCCTGCACGCCCATACCGGTGCCGCCGCAGCGGCCCTGCACCGCGAGCACGCCGTCGGCGCCCTCGCGCCCGGGATGCTCGCCGACTTCGTCGTCCTCGACGCGGACCCGCTGCTCGCCGACCCGGCCGCGCTCGCCTCGATCGGCGTCCGCGAGACCTGGATCGGCGGCGAGCGCGCCTGGGCCGCACCGGGCCGCTGAGGCCCCGTAGCTCCTGGTGCCCGGCAGCTCCCCCGCTCCCGGCCGCCCCGCTCCCTCCCCCTCGCCCCACTCCCCCGCACCGCCGTCACCGCGTTGTCCCGCCGTACCCCCGTCCCCACAACTCCCCCCTGCTCACCGCCCAGCCGGAGGCCCCTCGTGTCCCAGTCCCCAGCGGCACGCCCGCAGAACCCGATGAGAGCCGCGCTCGCCGCCCTCGTCGGCACATCCATCGAGTGGTACGACTTCTACGCCTTCGCCACCGCCGCCGCGATCGTCTTCGACGACGTCTTCTTCCCCGCCGACATGCCCCCGGCGCTGCGGACCCTGTCCGCCTTCGGCACGTTCGCCGTCGGCTTCCTGCTCCGCCCTCTCGGCGGGATCGTCTTCGGGCACATCGGTGACCGGGTCGGCCGCAAGAAGACCCTCGTCATCACCCTGCTCATGATGGGCGTCGCCTCCTTCGCGATCGGTCTGCTCCCGACGTACGCCCAGGTCGGCGCCCTCGCTCCGATCCTGCTCATCGTGCTCCGCCTGATCCAGGGCATCGCGATCGGCGGCGAGTGGGGCGGCGCGGTCCTCGTCGCCGTGGAGAACGCGCCCAAGGGCCGGGCCACCTTCTTCGGTTCCTTCGCCCAACTCGGCTCCTCCGTGGGCGCCCTGCTGTCCACCGGCGCGTTCTCCCTGATGAACCTCTGGGGCGACGAGGCCTTCGACAGCTGGGGCTGGCGCGTGCCGTTCCTCGCCTCCGCGGTCCTCGTCGTCATCGGCCTCGTCATCCGGCTGAAGCTGGAGGAGGCCCCGGTCATGGAGGAGATCCGGGCCCAGAACACGGTCGAGACGACGCTCCCGCTCGTGGAGGTCCTCCAGACCTCGTGGCGCACCGTCCTCGTCGGAGTCTTCGCGCTCGCCACCGCGACCGGCGGCTACTACGTGGTGACCAGCTACCTCCTGGCGTACGGGACGGGCGAGCTGGAACTCTCCGAGTCGATGCTCCTGAACGGCCTCTCCCTGGCGGCCTTCCTGGAACTCGTCGTCACCCCCGGCCTGTCCTGGCTCGGCGACCGCATCGGCGCGCACAAGGTCGTCGTGGCGGGCCTGGCGGGCGTCATCGTCCTGTCCGTCCCCCAGTTCCTGGCGCTCGGGACCGGGAGCGTGGTCCTGATCTACCTCAGCATGCTGGCGATGCGGCTCGTGATGTCCGCGCTGTACGGCCCGATCGCGGCGATCCTCGCCGAGGGCTTCGAGCCCCGGGTGCGCTACACCGGCATCTCACTCTCCTACCAGATCTGCAACATGATCTTCGGCGGCTTCGCCCCGCTGGCCGCGGTCTCGCTCACCGCGCTCGTCGGCGGCCACTACTGGCCGGCCGCGGCCCTGCTCATGGCCATCTCCGCGATCGGCATCTGGTGCACGCTGCGCCTGCGCCGACTCGGCGTGCCCGAGGCGGGCGACGTGGCACCGCGACAGGCAAAGGCGACCGTGCCGGTGGCGTGACCGGAGGGGCCGGCCGGGGTCATGGGCATCCGTGCCCGTGGCCCCGGCCGCGTCTCATGTCCGGCGGCGCGGATTGGACGTTCCACCGAGGGAGTTCGGCGTCCCTGGTCGGGAACGCGCCTTGTTCGTCGAGGGCTTCGGCGTTTTGGATGGCCAAGATCGGAAGGATCCGCGGCGGTTTCGGATCCGAGACAGGCACGGAAAGAAGCTCATGGCATCCCTGCTCGACGGCTGTACGCCCTGGCCCGAGGAGTTCGTCGACCGTTACTGGTCGGTCGGGCTCTGGCGCGGCAACACGCTGGACAACCTCCTGCGCGGCTGGGCCCTGCAGTACGGCCCTCGGACCGCGCTCGTCCACGGCGACACCCGCCTCACGTACGCGGCCCTGAACCGGCGTGTGGACCGCAGGGCCGCCGGGTTCCGGCTGCGGGGCCTGCGGCCCGGGCAACGGGTGGTTGTCCAACTGCCGAACGTTCCCGAGTGCGTCGTCACCGTGTTCGCGCTGATGCGCGCCGGGGCTGTCCCGGTCTTCTGCCCGCTCGCGCACCCCGCGTCCGGGGTGGCCGAGCTCGTGCGGCTCACCCAGGCCGTCGGCTACGTCGCCGCCTCGACCCACCCGTTCTTCGACCACACGGCGCTCGCGGCGGACATCGCGGCCCGTTGGCCGTTCCTCCGGCGGGTGTTCACCCTGGAGGCGCCCGGGGAGTCGTCCCCGTACGGCGGGCTGACGACCGACCCGGCCGGCTGCCAGTACAGCCCGTTGGGCTCCGTCGACGCCGCGCCCGAGCCGGCGCTCGCGCAGAACGCCGACCAGGTGGCGTTCTTCCTGCTCGCCGACGGTGACGCGGACGGTGACGCCGAGGCTCCGTTGCTCGTTCCGCGCACCCACAACGACTTCGCCTATCAGGCGCGGGCCGCCGCCGAGCTGGTGTCGCTCACCGAGGAGGACGTCTATCTCGCCGTGCCGCCCGCGGAGTCCCCGTTCGTGCTCGGCTCCCCCGGCATCGTGGGCACCCTCTCGGTCGGCGGCACCGTCGTCCTGGTCGACACCCAGGAGCCCGCCGCCTGTCTTCCGGTCGTCGAACGGGAGCGGGTCACGCTCACGTCGGTGACGTCCGAGACCGCCCGGCTCTGGCTCGACGCCCAGCCCACCGTGCGGGCCGACATGAGCAGTCTGCGGCTCGTCCAGATCGAGGGCGCGCCCGCGGACCGGGCGACCGCCGAACAGGTCGGCTCCGCCTGGGGCTGCCGGCCGCAACAGGTCCTCGGCATGGCCGAGGGGGTGCTCCTCCTCACCCGGCCCGCCGACTCCGACGGGACCGCGCTCGGCACGCAGGGCCGACCGCTCTCGTCCGACGACCAGATCCGGATCGTCGACGCCGACGGCGAGGCCGTGCCCGACGGTGAGTCCGGGGAGCTTCTCGTCCGTGGCCCGTACACCCCGCGCGGCTACTACCGGGCGCCCGAGCGGAACGCCCGCTCCTTCACCGCCGACGGCTACTTCCGTACCGGGCACCTCGCGCGACGCGCCAAGGACGGCGACGTGGAGGTGACCGGACGCCTCTAGGGCCTGTCCGGCGGATCAGGGTCGGAAAGGCCCTAGGGCCTGTCGAGAAGGGACACTGGGAGCGCTCTCAAGGTATTGACCTGGACACGACATGAGCGGTTCACTCCCCTCAGGATCTGGTCCAGACCAGCACTCGAATCACGCACCCGAATCGAGGCCCCCATGTCCCTGCTCTCGCGCGCCCGCCCCCGCACCGCGCGGCTCGTGGCGCTCGCCACCGCCGCGGTGACCCTCGCCCTCGGCTGGGGGCCCGCCACCTCCGCCGCGCCCGGCACCGCCCAGCGGCTCGCCCCGGCGGCGGGCGTCCAGGCCGTCACCTTCGAGGACAATTTCGACGGCCCGGCCGGGGCCGGCGTCGATCCCGGCAAATGGAACATCGAGACAGGCGACAACGGCGGCAACAACCACGAACGCCAGTGGTACACCCCCGGCGCCTCCAACGCCGCGCTCGACGGCCAGGGCAACCTGGTGATCACCGCCCGCCGCGAGAACCCCGGCAACTACCAGTGCTGGTACGGCCGGTGCGAGTACACCTCCGCCCGGCTGAACACGGCCGGCCGCTTCACCCAGACGTACGGGCACGTGGAGGCCCGGATGAAGGTGCCGCGCGGACAGGGCATGTGGCCCGCGTTCTGGATGCTCGGCCACGACATCGGCCAGGTCGGCTGGCCGAACAGCGGCGAGATCGACGTCATGGAGAACGTCGGCTACGAGCCCTCGACCGTCCACGGGACCCTGCACGGCCCCGGCTACTCCGGTGGCGGCGGGATCGGCGCCGCGTACACCCTCTCGGGCGGGCGCGCCTTCGCCGACGACTTCCACACCTTCGCCGTCGACTGGTCGCCGGGCTCCCTCACCTGGACCGTGGACGGCCAGGTCTTCCAGCGGCGCACCCCCGCCGATCTCGGCGGCCGCCAGTGGGTGTTCGACAAGCCCTTCTTCCTGATCCTCAACCTCGCCGTGGGCGGTGACTGGCCGGGCAACCCGGACGGTTCGACGCCGTTCCCGAACCACCTCGTCGTCGACTACGTCCGCGTCACCACCTCGGACGGCTCAGGGGGCGGCCCCACCGGAGCCTTCACCGGTCTGGCGGGCAAGTGCCTGGACGTGGCGGGCGCGCAGACGGGCAACGGCACCCAGGTCCAGCTCTACACCTGCAACGGCACCGCCGCCCAGCGCTGGACCCTGCCGGGCGACGGCACGGTGCGGGCCCTCGGCAAGTGCCTGGACGTCGACGCGGCCTCCACGGAACCCGGCGCCAAGGTCCAGCTCTGGGACTGCAACGGCAGCGGCGCCCAGCGCTTCGACTACAACGGCACCACCCGTGACCTGGTGAACGTACCGGCCGACAAGTGCGTGGACGTACGCGACAACAACGCGGCCGACGCCACCCCCGTCCAGACCTGGTGGTGCAGCGGCAACCCCAACCAGAAGTGGACCTTCACCGGCTGACACAAAGCCTCGGCATGCGGGGCGCGACGGAAGTCGCGAGACTGGTCCCATGGCGCACAAGGCATTCCTGGAGGGCGGCCCGGCCGACCTGCCGGACCGGGTCGTCCCGATCGAGACCCCCGGCCAGGACCTGAAGATCCCGCACCTGGGCGGCTACGAACACTTCAGGGAGACCCCCCGCCGGGAGGACACGGCGGAGGGCACCCTGCGGGTGTACGAGTGGTGGGAGCGTACGGAGATCGCCGAGTAGGACCGCTCTGGACGGATCTCGGCGGTGTCGGCGATTCGGCCAACACCGCGTCGGCGCACACCCGTTGCGGCACCGGGGTGGGTGCATCGGGCACGCTCCGACAGGCGCATGATCCCGGGGTTCGACGTCCGGCTCAAACACGGGTGTTCGAAACTTCGAGGGGCTCGTTGAGCATCACGACCCAGTCGTGATCGAGCAAGGAGCCCCTTTGACCTCAGCGAACCCACCCGAGCAGGCGAACCCCAGTAAATCGACGGAAGAGTTCCGGTACCGCGACGAGTCGCGGCTCAAGGCCGGCGCCCAGATGACCACCGCCACGATGGCCCGCCGGCTCCCCGCCCTCGTGGCGCGGTCCCTGCGGATGGCCTGGACGGTGGACCGCGTCGCGACGGCCGGGCTGCTGGTCTGCCAGATCGGCACCGGCGTCCTCGCCGCCCTGGGCCTGCTCGCCGTCACCGGCACCATCACCGCGCTCATCTCCTCGGGCGACATCACCGACCGGCTGCGGGAGGCCGCCCCACAGCTGGCGATCATCGCCGGCGCGACCGGGCTGCGGGCGCTCCTGGGGACGGCCGTGGTCTGGCTGACCGGCCGACTGCGGCCCGTCCTCGCGCGGGAGGCGGAGCTGACGATGATCGAGGCCGCGCTCGGCGCCGAGCTCGCGGCGAACAACAAGCCCGGGTACAACGACTTCTACGACATCGCCGACCGCGGCGCCCAGGTCACCCCCGACCTCGTCGCCGAGGCCCAGGACGTACTCGCCGCCACCGCCACGCTCGTCGCCGGGGCGACCGTACTGGCCGTACTGCACCCGGCGCTGCTCCCGCTGCTCCTCCTGGCGTGCCTGCCGCAGGCCGCCGCGTACGTACGCGCGGCACGCGTCCTGTACCTGGCGGGCCTGGAGACCTCCGGGCGGCGCCGCATGCTGCGCAAGCTCCGCTGGCACACGGCCTTCACGGAGTCCAGCGAGGAGATGCGGGCCTGTCTGGCCGGCCCGTTCCTCGTCGAGCGCTACCGCGGCCTCGCCGCCGAGGTCAACGCCGCCGAGCGCAAGGCCGCGGACACCGGTGCCTGGATGGGTCTTGCGGGCGCGACCGGCGGCGGGGTCGCGTCGGCCACGGTCTGGGGCGTGCTCCTGTGGCTCCTGGCCTCCGGGCGCATGGACCTGGCGGCCGGAGGCGGGGCGGTCTTCGCGCTCCAGACGGCGACCAGTTCCGTGCGCGGCATCATCAACGGCGGGGCGCGTCTCGTGCGCACCGGCTGGTACGTCCAGGACTGGCAGCGGTTCCTCGACAACGCCCACGGCCAGGCGATGACGGCCTCGCGCGGTACGAAAGTGCTGTCGGCGCCGCCGGAGCGGTTCGAGGCCCGGGACATCACCTACCGGTACGAGGGCGCGCCGAGGGACAGCCTCAGCTCGGTGTCCCTGCATGTGAAGCGCGGTGAGATCGTGGCGCTGGTCGGGGAGAACGGCTCGGGCAAGACCACGCTCTCGCGGCTCCTCTGCGGTCTGCTCCTGCCGACGTCGGGTGCGGTGGCGTGGAACCACACGACCACGGAGAGGCTCGATCCGTGGCGGGCGTGGCAGCATGTCGCGCTGGTGCCGCAGAAGTACACGTACCTGCCCCTGACCCTGCGGGACAACATCACCTTCGGGCAGGGGGACACCAGCGACGCGGCCGTGCTCGCCGCGTGCGAGGCGTCGGGCGCGAGCGACATGCTGCCCGGTCTCCGGTCCGGGCTCGACACGCTGCTCACGGCGGAGTGGTTCGGCGGCCAGCAGCTGTCCGGGGGCCAGTGGCAGCGCACGGTCCTCACCAGGGCGTTCCACCGCCAGGCGGCGCTCCTCGTGATGGACGAGCCGACGGCGGCGCTGGACGCGCGCGCCGAGCACCACATCTTCGCCGGGCTCCGGGAGCTGGCCAAGGACCGGGCGGTCCTGCTCATCACCCACCGCCTGGCCAACGTGGCCGTCGCCGACAGAATCGTCGTCCTCGACCGGGGCCGGGTCGTCCAGGAAGGCACGTACGACCAACTCACCCGGCAGCCGGGCCTGTTCCAGGACCTGTGGGAGCTCCAGCAGCGCTTGAGCGGCGAGGCGGGCTGATCGAGTAAGGGGTTGCCCGGGGGCCGTGGCGGAGGATGCAATGTCCGGCATGGTCACCCAGATCCCGTCGTACAAGATCGGCGCTCTCGTCCCCCTGACCCGGCCCGGCTGGGCCGAGGCGGGCCACCATCTGCTCGCCGGGCTCGAACTGGCGGTCGGTGCGGTCAACGAAGCCGACGGGGCCGCCGGACGCCCGCTCGAGCTGGTCGTCCGGGACACCGCCGCCGATCCGCAGCGGGCCGCGGATGCCGTGGACGAACTGGCCGGCCTCGGCGTGGTCGCGCTGGCCGGGGAGTTCCACAGCGTCGTCGCTCGCTCCGTCGCCGCCCGGGCCGACGCCCTCGGCCTGCCGTTCCTCTGCTCGTCGGCGGTGCTCGACGCGCTCACCGACCGGCCGACGGACTACGTCGCGCGGCTCGCCCCGGCGCAGTCCCACGGCTGGCGGATCTACGCGGACTTCCTCCTCGGCGCGGGCCACCGCCGCATCGCCGTCGCGGCCGAACCGAGCGTCTACTGGGCGTCCGGCACCCGTATCCTGCGGGACCACCTCGCTCCGCGCGGCGGCGACCTCGTCGAACTCGATCTGCGCGCGCTCACCCCCTCGGCCGTGTGCGACGCCCTGGTCGACCGTCGCGCGACCGCCCTCGTCCTCCTGGCCGGCCACCCGGACCCGGCGGTGTCGCTCGTCGAGTCCGTCCGCCGCGACCCCCGCCTCGCCGAGCTCCTGATCGGCGCCCCCGCCGGACAACCGGAGCTCGCCTCGTGGTTGACGCGCCTGGGCAAGGGCGGCGCCGCCGTCCCCTTCCTCCGCTACCTGCCCGAGCGCCTCGGCCCGCAGGGCGCGCGCGTCGAAACGGCCCTCCGCGAACGCCTGGGCGAAGCACCCTCCTTCGTCGCCTTCGAGGGGTACGACACCATCACCGTCCTCACCGAGGTCCTGCGCTCCCACGGCACGGACCGGGCCCGCATCGCCGCCTCCTGGCCGCACATCACGGCCGAAGGCACCCGCGGGCCGATCCGCTTCTCCCGCGCCCCGGGCATCGGAGTGTGGCAGTGGACGTGGCCGCCCGTCCAGGTCGTCGACCGGGATCCCGCGGACCCGGACCGCTTCCGGGTCCTGCACGCCGGCTGAGGGCGCCATCGCTGGAGCCCCTGGACGCCGGCGCGTTGTGCACGGCGCACAAGCCGCGCCCCGCGCGGGTGGGAGTCGGCACCGGATCGTGTGCGGCCGCTGGTCCGGTCTCCGGGGCGGTGCTGCGATGTGCGCCGACCCGGAGCCGCCGGGTCCCTCGTCCTCCGGGAGCCCCCATGTCCCTCCGTCACCGACTGCGGCGCACCGCACGCGCCGTGGCGCTCTGCGCCGCCGGCGTCCTCGTCGCCACCGGCCTCACCGCCGCGACCGCCGGACCCGCCGCCGCGTCCTCCACCGCCGATGTCGTCGCCGAGGCCCAGGCCCTCCAGGCCGTCGGGCTGCCCGGTGCCAACGACTGGTCGTGCAGGCCGAGCGCGGCGCACCCCCGCCCCGTGGTCCTCGTCCACGGCACCTTCGTGACCGGCACCCTGAACTGGATCGAACTCGCCCCGCTCCTCAAGGCCAAGGGCTACTGCGTCTTCGCCCCCACCTACGGCCGGTTGCCACACATCCCCGTCATGGCGGCGATCGCACCCGTGGAGCAGTCCGCCGCGCAGCTGAAGACCTTCGTCGACGGCGTCCTCGCGGCGACCGGCGCGAGCGAGGTCGACATGGTCGGGCACTCGCAGGGCGGCCTGATGCCGCGCTACTACCAGAAGTTCCTGGGCGGAGCGGAGAAGACCAAGCGGTTCATCGCCCTGGCGCCGACCAGCCACGGCACCACCCTGTCCGGCTTCGCGACGCTGCTCCAGAGCGTCGAGGGCGCGCCCGAGGCCCTCCTGGAGAGCTGGTGCCAGGCCTGTCTCGACCAGGCCCCGGGCTCGGACCTCCTGAACCGGCTCGACGCCGGCGGTGACACGGTGCCGGGTGTCTCGTACACGGTGATCGCGACCCGGCTCGACTTCATCGCCACGCCGCCGTCCTCGCAGTTCCTGGTGGGGCCCGACGTCCGGAACCTCTACACCCAGGACCTGTGCTGGTACGACCTGGCGCAGCATGCCACGCTCCAGGTCGACTCCGAAGCGCTGCACGAGGTCATGAACGTCCTCGACCCCGCGCACGCCACCCGCACGGGCTGCCGCGTCCTGCCCTGACGCCCGCGCCCCGCTACGCGGACGTCGCCGGCGGGTAGCTCGGGCGGGCCGGGATCGGCGCCGCGCCGTGCGGCGTGGGCAGGGGCGGGAGGGCGGGCCGGTGCAGCCAGGCCGTCAGCAGGTCGTCCACCGGCTCGGTGGCGTAGCGGGCCACGTGGGCGGTGAAGCCGCTCGTGGTCACCACACCGTGCCGGTGGACGGTCGCCCAGTCGCGCAGCATGCGGAAGAAGGCGCCGTCGCCCAGGGCGCAGCGGATCGCGTGGACGGTGAGGCCGCCGCGCTCGTAGAGCCGGTCGTCGAACATCAGCTTCCGGCCGGGGTCGGCGAGGATCAGGTCCTGCGGCTGACCCGCGAGCAGCCGGTGCGCGATGGCGGCCATCTCCTGCGCCGGACGGCCGCCGGACCGCTCCGACCAGAGCCACTCGGCGTACTTGGCGAGCCCCTCGTTCAGCCAGATGTGCCGCCAGTCGGCGATGGTCACGCTGTTGCCGAACCACTGGTGCGCGAGCTCGTGGGCGACCAGGCGCTCGGAGCCGCGGGCGCCGTCGACGTGGTTGGCGCCGAAGAGGGAGAGCCCCTGGGCCTCCACGGGGACGTCGAGGTCCTCGTCGGCGACGACGACCGTGTACTCGCCGAAGGGATAGGGCCCGTACAGCTCCTCGAAGAGCTGCATCATCGCGGGCTGCCGTGCGAAGTCGCGGGAGAACCGCGACAGCAGGTGCGCCGGCACATGGGCGCTCTGCTGCACACCGCCGAGCCCGGGGTCGCCGAGCAGCACCGTCTGGTGCATGCCGATGGAGAGGCCGACGAGATAGCTGGAGGTCGGCGCGGACTGCTCGTACACCCAGGTGGTGGTGGAGGACCTGGTGGTACGGGTGAGCAGCCGGCCGCCCGCGACCACGGTGTACGCGGACGGGGTGTTGACCGAGATCTGGTACGAGGCCTTGTCGGCGGGGCGGTCGTTGCAGGGGTACCAGGAGGGCGCGCCGACGGGCTGGCTGGCCACGAGCGCGCCGTCGGTCAGCTCCTCCCAGCCGAGGCCGCCCCAGGGGCTGCGCACCGGCTTGGGGTTGCCGGAGTAGTGCACCTCGACGGTGAACGCGGCGCCCGCGGGCAGCGGCTTGGCCGGCCGGAGCCGGAGCTTGCCGGCCCGGTGGGCGTAGTGCGGGGCCTTGCCGTCCACGAGGATCCGGCCGACCTTGAACTCGCCCAGGTTCAGGTGGAACTCGGTGAGCGGGGCCCGGCCCGCTATCGCGCTGATCCGGGCCGTCCCGGCCAGCCGGTTGGGGCCCGGCCGGTACTCCAGCGCCAGTTCGTACCGGTGCACTCGGTATCGGGAGTCGCCGTTGGCCGGAAAATACGGGTCCGACGCCGTTGCCTGCTGGCCGCTCACTGCCGCTTACGCTCCCTGCCCTGTGCTGTGCTCGTACCGCCCGTCAGGGCCGCCACGCCTCGATCGGATTGCCCAGCCAGCGGCTGTCGGCGGGGACCGATTCCCCGGCCATCACCAGCGACGCGGGACCCAGCGTGCTGCGGGCCCCGACCGAACTGCCGGGCAGGACGATTCCGCCCGGGCCCAGGGTGGCACCCTCGCGGAGGACCACAGTATCCGTCCTCAAGATCCGATCGTGGAAGAGGTGTGTCTGCAGGACGCAGCCCCGATTCACGCTGGCCGCGGCGCCGAGCACCACCAGGTCGGTCTCCGGGAGCCAGTAGCTCTCGCACCACACGCCCCGGCCGATTCGCGCCCCGAGCCCGCGCAGCCACAGGGTCATCACGGGTGTGCCGGGCACCGAGCCGATCAGCCAGGGCACGGCGAGGACCTCGACGAAGGTGTCGGCGAGCTCGTTGCGCCAGACGAATCCGCACCAGAGCGGGTGCTCGCCCGTCCGGTGCCGGCCGACAAGCAGCCACTTCGCGGCCACCGAGACCAGGCACGCGGCGACGCCGGCGGCGAGCAGGACGGCGCCGGAGAGCAGCGCGGCGCCCAGGACGCCGAGCCCGTCGGTCGTGGCCAGGGCGCAGAAGGCCGCCACGGTCACGACCGCGAGCGCGGACGAGCAGAACACCGGGACGAGCCGGCACAGCTCGACGAGACCGCGCGCCCAGAGCAGCCGCGCGGGCGGGTCGTACGTCCGGCTCTGGTCGGAGTCGGCCGCCGAGCGCGGCAGCTTGACCGGCGGCAGACCCAGGTACGAGCTGCCCTTCTTGGCCTTCTTCGGGGTCGCGGACAACACGCCGACCAGACCGTCGTCCGGCACCGTGCGGCCGGGCGCGGTCATGCCGGAGTTGCCGAGGAACGCCCGGCGGCCGATCTCGGAGTGGCCGATCCGTACCCAGCCGCCGCCCAGCTCGTAGGGGGCGGTCAGGGTGTCGTCGGCGAGGAACGCGCCCTCGCCGACGGTGGTGAGGCTCGGCAGGGCGAGCACCGTGGACACCTCGGCGCCCCGGCCGATCTTCATGCCGAGCAGCCGCAGCCACACCGGGGTGATCAGGCCGGCGTAGAGCGGGAAGAGCGTCTCGCGCGCCAGGTCCATCAGCTGGGTCACGGTCCACGCCTGCCAGGCGACCCGGCTGTGCGTCGGGTGGCTGCCGGTGCGCAGCCCCAGGCTGAGGAGCCGGACCGCGACCAGGACGAACGCGGCGTACGTGACTCCGTAGGCGAGCGCGGCGGGTACCACCGCGATCAGCGCTCCGGTCAGGGCATCGGCGAGGCCGGCGCCGGCGGGCACGAAGTGGCTGACGACGAGCAGCGCGGGCAGCCCGGCGAGCACGGGCAGGGCGGTCAGCAAGAGGCCGGTCGCGCCGTAGGTGGCCCGCCAGTGGACGGCGCGCGGCGGGCGCTCCTTGGGCCAGTTCCGCTTGGCCTTGCCGAGCTTGACGGCGGGGGCACCGGCCCAGCGCTGGCCGGTCGGGATCGTGCCCGCCACGGCGGAGCCGGGGGCCACCTCGGCGCGCTTGGCGACCCGGGCCCCGGGGAAGAGCAGGCTGCGGGTGCCGACGACGGCGCCCGCGCCGACCTTGACCGGGCCGATCTCCAGGTGGTCGCCGTCCAGCCAGTGGCCGGAGAGGTCGACCTCGGACTCGACGGCGCAGCCGCGGCCGAGCTTGAGCATGCCGGTGACCGGGGGCAGCGAGTGCAGGTCCACGTCGGGGCCGACCTTGGCGCCGAGTGCGCGGGCGTACCGCTCGAGCCAGGATCCGGTGAGGGAGGTCGCGCCGACGTACTCGGCCAGCCGCTCGGCCGTCCACAGCCGCAGGTGGACGCTGCCGCCGCGCGGGTGACGGCCGGCCTTCAGGCCGCGCAGCAGCAGCCGTGCGCCGCCCGCGGCGATCGCGATCCGGCCCGGCGGGCTGAAGAGCAGCGCCGCGCCGGCGGCGACGAGCCACCAGGAGGCGGTCGGCGCCCAGGGGTAGGCCCCGAACCAGTGCAGGACGTTGCCCAGGGCCAGCAGGGCGACGGTCCAGCGCAGGCCGATCACGGTGAAGAGCGGAAGCAGCAGGGCCGACTGGACGACCTTGGTCCGCAGCGGGACCGGGGCGATCGTGCGGGCCGCGCCGTCGTCCTGGACGGACTTCTCCAGGCGCCGGGCCAGCTTGCGCAGGGTGGGCTGCTGGTAGATGTCGAGGACGGCCGCGCTCGGGTAGCGGGTGCGCAGCCGGGTGGTGAGCTGGGCGGCGGCGAGGCTGTTGCCTCCTATGGCGAAGAAGTCGTCGGTGGCGCCGGTGACGGCCACGCCGAGGGTCTCGCTCCACTGCTCGGCGAGCCAGGCCTCGGTGCCGTACAGCTGCTCGACCGGTCCGGTGGTCTCGACCTCGGGGAGCGGCCAGGGCAGTGCGTCCCGGTCGACCTTGCCGGAGGTGCGGGTCGGCAGCTCGGCGACCGGGGCGAGCAGCGGTACGAGGGCGGCCGGCAGCTCGGCGCGCAGCTTCTCGACGGCGGCCGCGTGGTCCCAGCCGTCCTGGGTGACGAGGTAGCCGACGAGCAGCTGGTTGCCGCTGCGGGCGGTGCGTACGGCGGCGGCCGCGCCCGCGACGCCGGGCAGCGCCTGCAGGGCGGCGTCGACCTCGCCCAGCTCGATCCGGCGGCCGCCGAGCTTGATCTGCTCGTCGCCCCGGCCGAGGAAGACCAGGCCTTCGGGTTCGGCGCGGACGAGGTCGCCGCTGCGGTAGGCCCGCTCCCAGCCGAGGGATTCCAGCGGGGCGTACTTCTCGGCGTCCTTCTCGGGGTCGAGGTAGCGGGCCAGGCCCACGCCCCCGATGACGAGCTGGCCGCTGCCGCCCATCGGCACCGGCTCGCCGGACTCGTCGACGACGGCCAGCTCCCAGCCGTTCAGCGGGAGCCCGATGCGAATCGGTTCCTCGCCGGTCAGGAGGGAGGCGCAGGCGACGACGGTGGCCTCGGTGGGGCCGTACGTGTTCCAGACCTCGCGGCCCTCGGTGACAAGGCGCTGGGTCAGCTCGGGCGGGCACGCCTCGCCGCCGAAGATCAGCAGCCGGACCTCGTCGAGGGTCTCCGGCTCCCAGAGCGCGGCCAGCGTCGGCACGGTCGAGACGACGGTGATCTCCTGCTCCACCAGCCAGGGGCCGAGGTCGGCGCCGCTGCGGACCTGGGAGCGCGGTACGGGCACGAGGCAGGCGCCGTAGCGCCAGGCCAGCCACATCTCCTCGCAGGAGGCGTCGAAGGCGACGGAGAGCCCGGCCATGACCCGGTCGCCGGGGCCGATCGGCTCCTCGGCGAGGAAGAGGTCGGCCTCGGCGTCCACGAAGGCGGCGGCGCTGCGGTGGCTGACGGCGACGCCCTTGGGCTTCCCGGTGGAGCCGGAGGTGAAGATGATCCAGGCGTCGTGCCCCGGTCCGGGCCGCCCCGCGGGGGCCCCGGACCGCACTCCCCCGGGGACCTCGACGCGCTGTCCCGCGCCGAGCACCGCGCGTACCCCGGCCTCGCCGAAGACCAGCTCGGCCCGCTCGTCGGGGTCCTCGGCGTCGACCGGTACGTAGGCGGCGCCGGCCGCGAGGACGGCGAGGATCGACGCGTACAGCTCGTTGGTGCCGGAGGGGACGCGGACGCCGACCCGGTCGCCGAGGCCGACCCCGGCGGCGGCCAGGGCGCGGCGCCTGCGCTCGACCTCGCCGGCGAGCGCCCGGTAGGTCAGCCGGGTCGTGCCGTCGTCGAGGGCGAGCTCGTCGGGGTGGGCCCGGACGGACTCCTCGAAGATGTCGATCAGGGTGCGCGCGGGCGCCGCGGGCGCCGCCGAGAACCGGGCGTGCTTCCCGGTCTCCTCGGGCGTGTCCGCGTCGTCGAGGAGGGTGAGCTCACCGCTCTGAGGTGTGGCTGCCATCGGCCCTCGCGTCTCGTTCCCGGCGTCATCCGGGTCGTCGGCGGAGCCCGGGTCTGCCCAGGTTGTTCCGGTCCGACGCCAAACAGCCCGCCAGTCTAGTCCTTCAAGGTGGAATTTCTTGTCGACGCCTTGCGCATGGCCGGGAAGGGGCGGTATTGGGGGCGCTCCCTCATGGGCCTGCGAGCGGTCACAGGGGCTGTCGTCGGGGCCGTCAGCGGGGCGGGTTCCAGGCCTCGGCGGCCCTGTCGAGTTCCTCGTCCAGGGCCATGGCCGCCGTGATCAGCGCGAGGTGGGTGAAGGCCTGCGGAAAGTTCCCGAGCTGTTCCCCGGTGGGGCCGATCTCCTCGGCGAAGAGCCCGACATGGTTGGCGTACGTGAGCATCTTGTCCATCGCGTACCGGGCCTGGTCGAGCCGGCCCGCCCGGGCCAGCGCCTCGACGTAGAGGAAGCTGCAGAGGGAGAACGTGCCCTCGGAGCCGCGCAGGCCGTCCGGGGACGCCTCGGGGTTGTAGCGGTAGACGAGACTGTCCGTGACGAGCTCCCGGTCCATCGCGTCCAGGGTGGCCAGCCAGGACGGCGCCCTCGGGGAGATGAAGCCGACCAGGGGCATGAGCAGCAGGGACGCGTCCAGGACCTCGCTGCCGTAGTGCTGGACGAACGCGTTGCGATCCGGGTTCCAGCCGCGTTCCATCACCTGGACGAGGATCGCGTCGCGCTGGGCGATCCAGCGCGGCAGATCGGCGGGCCTGGCGTACTCGGTGGCGAGTCGGATGCCCCGGTCGAGGGCGACCCAGCACATCATGCGGCTGTACGTGAAGTCCTTGCGGCCGCCGCGGGTCTCCCAGATCCCCTCGTCGGGCCGGTCCCAGTGGTCGGCCAGCCAGTCGAGGAGCGCGGAGAAGCCCTTCCACCCCTCGTACCCGGCGAGTTCGGCGAGATCCGACGAGTGGGTCATCGCGTAGGCGAACTCGCCGTAGACGTCGAGCTGGAGCTGGTCGGCCGCCCCGTTCCCGGCCCGTACGGGAGCGGAGTCGCGGTACCCCGAGAGGTGCTCCAGGATCTCCTCGGACAGCTCGGTGTCGCCGTCGATCCGGTACATGATCTGCATCGGTTCGCCGTTGCGCGGGCGGGGTCCGTGGAAGCGGGCGCCGAGCCAGCGGCGGTAGGCGTCGGCCTCCTCGACATAGCCGAGATCGAGCAGGACGCGCACGGAGAGTGACGCGTCGCGGATCCAGGTGTAGCGGTAGTCCCAGTTCCGCTCGCCGCCGATCTGCTCCGGCAGGCCCATGGTGGGGGCGGCGATGGGGGCTCCGGTCGGGGCGTAGATGAGCAGTTTCAGGGTGATGGCCGAGCGGTTGACCATGTGCTGCCAGCGGCCCCGGTAGCGGCAGCGCCGGATCCATCCGTGCCAGTACGTGTGGGTCTCCCGCAGCTCCTCCTCGAGCGCCGGCGCGGTGACGGGTCCGGGGGCGGGGACGCCCGGGGAGGCGGTCTCCAGGACGATCCCGGCGCGCTCGCCCTGCCGGAGGGTGACGGTGGCGCGGACGTCCTGGCCATCGGCGTCCAGCGGGACGGAACTGCGCAGGTACATGTCGAGGCCGGGGCCGTGGAAGGTGGCGGAGCCGCCGTCGAGGCTGAGGGTGTGCTCCGCGCGGCCGTAGTCGAAGCGCGGCCGGCACGCGACCTCGAAGGTGAGGGTCCCGCGGACCACGCGCAGGACCCGGACCAGACGGTGCCGGTCGGTGGCCTCGTCCGGACGCGCGGCCACCGGCATGAAGTCGACCACCTCGCCGACCCCTTCCGGGGTGAGGAAGCGGGTGATCAGGACGGCCGTGTCGGGGAGGTAGAGCTGGCGGACCGTCATGTCGTCCATGACGGGCGCGATCGTGAAGTGGCCGCCGCGTTCCTCGTCGAGCAGGGCGGCGAAGATGCTCGGCGAGTCGAAGCGGGGCGCGCAGAACCAGTCCACCGCCCCGCCCGCGGAGACGAGGGCGGCGCTCTGGAGGTCGCCGATCAGTCCGTGGTCCGCGATCGGTGGGTAGCCGGGCACGCACGACCTCGCTTCCGCCGCTGTTCTGTTGCGCACCACGCAACCCGCCGTCGCCCGCTTCGGCAACACGGGGCGCCCGACCGGGCGAACGGGCTCGCGCCTCCTCCCTTCCCACCAGTCCGACCAGTCGGTACGTTGCGGGGAGCGCCGAGCCGACCGTCGAGCCCCTGGAGGCCCCTGTGTCCGCACCCGCCCCCTCGATCGCAGGCCACTGCGACCCGCGCTTCGCCGCCGTACGGGAGGTCTTCGAGGCCAACTTCCGTACGCGGGACGAACTCGGCGCCGCGGTCGCGGTCCAGGTCCACGGGGAGACCGTGGTCGACCTGTGGGGCGGCTGGGCGGACGCCGCCCGTACGCGCCCCTGGGAGCGGGACACCGTCGTCAACGTCTGGTCGACGACGAAGGGCGTGACCGCGCTCTGCGCCCACCTTCTGGCGGACCGGGGTCTGCTCGACCTGGACGCGCCGGTGGCCTCGTACTGGCCCGAGTTCGGCGCGGCGGGCAAGGAGGAGCTGCCCGTGCGCTTCCTGCTCTCGCACCGCGCAGGCCTCTCCGGACTGCGCGAGCCGCTCACGCTGGCGGAGTTCTACGACTGGGAGGTGACGACCGCCCGGCTCGCGGCGATGGAGCCGTGGTGGGAGCCCGGCACGCGCTCCGGCTACCACGCGCTGACGTACGGCTTCCTGGTCGGCGAGGTGATCCGGCGCGTCACGGGACGGCTGCCCGGCGCGTTCCTCCGCGAGGAGATCACCGGGCCGCTCGACATCGACTTCACCATAGGACTGCCGGACAAGGCGGCGGACCGGGCGGCCGAGCTGGTGCACCCCCGGGTCTCCGCGTCGAGCGAACAGGCCGCTCTCTTCGCCCAGTTGGAGCCCGCGGCACAGGCGGCCCTGGCCAACCCGCCGGTGGGCGTCGCCGAGGCCAACACCTCCGCGTGGCGGGCCGCCGAACTGCCGGCGGCCAACGGCCACGGGACGGCCCGCGCGGTGGCCCGGCTGTACGGCGTGTTCGCCGGGCGGGGCCGGTCCGATGGGCGCGTGATCCTCTCCGAGGCGGCCGCCGAACGGGCCCGCGAGGGCCAGGGGTCGTGCCGGGACCTCGTGCTCGGGGCGGGCTTCGCCCACGACACGGAGTGCGCCCTCGGCCTCTGGCTCAGCGGCCCCAACGCCTCCTACGGCCCCAATCCGCGCGCCTTCGGCCACGACGGCTTCGGCGGCTCCTGCGGCCTGGCGGACCCCGAGGCCGGGGTCTCACTCGGCTACGTCATGAACCGCATGGGCCCGCACATCGCGGACGACCCGCGCAAGATGGCACTGATCGAGGCGGTGTACGCGGCGCTGTGACCGTCCCGGTCACGCCTGCGGCGGGGGCAGCGGGGCGCTGGCGACGCCCTTGCTCCGGCCGCTGAGGTCGGCGTCCAGGGTCGCCTGGGCGACGCGCATGTGCTCGGCGTAGACGGGTTCGGACATCCGGCGCCAGGCGACGTCCGCGTCGACCTCCTCGACCCGGCTCACCACCCACCAGATGTTCCCGAAGGGATCGCGCACGCGGCCGCCCCGGTCGCCCCACGCGCTGTCGGCGATCTCCGTCACCACCGTGGCTCCCCGCGCGACGGCGGCGGCCATGGCGGCGTCCGCGTCGGCCACGTAGACCCGGAGCAGCGAGGGCATCGGCGGCCAGTCGGCGCGCCGGTCGAAGGCGAGCACGACGGTGTCGCCGACCCGGATCTCGCCGTGCCCGATCGTGCCGTCCTCCAGGGGCACCCGCGCGAGTTCCTCGCCGTCGAAGGCGGCCGCGACGAAGTCGAGCAGGGCGCCGGTGTCGTCGGTGACCACCCAGGGCGCGACGCTGGTGTATCCCTCGGGCACGGCAGGCGCGGTACGGCTCATCGAAATCATCCCTTTCCCGGACTGGGCTCCTGGGACGACCGTAGGACGCGATCAGGTCGGGCTCTGTCCTACATGAGGAGCTGGGCCTACTTGAGCATCCGTACGGATCCCGCCCATGGGCCGCCCAGGAACTGGGAGCACCGGTACGGACCGACCGGTTCGCCGTCTCCGATCAGGGTGACCTCGACGTCGTCGGGGTGGATCCGGGGATGCAGGATGGACTGCGCCCGGGCGAGGGTGCACACCAGTTGGCCGTTGACCAGGTCGTCGCGCCGCGTGCCCGAGAAGGCCGAGCCCGGGGAACGCAGGGTCACGCGGGTCGCCTCGCCCGTGACCTGGTAGGAGATGCCGCTCACGAGGGTCGTCAGGCCGCGCTCCTGTTCCTGCTCGGTGGGTCCGGCGACCAGCAGTTTGAGGGCCGCGCCGAGTTCGGTGATCTCCAGGTCGGGGCGGGAGACGCCTTCGAGGTTCCCCGCGCCGGAGACGTAGTAGAGGCGGAGCCCCTTGGTGAGGCCGGTCGGCGGTTCGCCCGCGCCGATCACACCGCTCGGCTGCACCCCGCAGGACACCACCGCCAGGGCCAGGAGCGGGCTCAGGAACAGAGAGGCCGCGCGCGGGGTCATCCGGTGGTCCCTTCGGTACGGCGCAAGGGCAGGCGCAGGGTGAAGACCGCCCCGCCCTCCGGCCTGTTCGCGGCCTCGATCGTGCCGCCGTGCAGACGGGCGTTCTCCAGGGAGATCGCCGTTCCGAGGCCGCTCCCCTCGGACCGCGTGCGCGCCGCGTCCGCCTTGTAGAAGCGGTCGAAGACATGGGCGAGGGCATCGGGCGTCAGCCCGGGGCCGCGGTCGGCGACGATGACGGTCGCCGAGCCGTGGCCGGGACCTGAGCCGGGTTCCGAGCCGGGATCCGAGCCCGGGTCGGACGCGAGGGTGACCGTGACCGGGGGTGCCCCGTGCCGCAGCGCGTTACCGACCAGGTTGGCGATGATCACGTCGACGCGCCGGCGGTCCACCGATCCCCGTACCCCGTCGGAGAGTTCGACCCGCACCTCGTCCGTCCAGCCGCGCAGCGCGAGAGCCGCCCGGATCGCCTCACCGAGGTCGGTGTCGGCGAGGCGCAGCCGCGCCGCACCGGAATCGAAGCGGGACATCTCCATCAGGTCGTCGACGAGCCGGGAGAGCTTGGCCGTCTCCGCGCTGACCGTGCGCGCGGCCCGGGCGGTGTCCGGAGGGAGCTGGTCGGCGTCCTCCTCGAGGACGGTGGCGACCAGGGTCATCGCGGCGAGCGGGGTGCGCAGTTCGTGCGACACGTCGGCGACGAAACGCCGGGCGCGCTCCTCCTGATGCCTCAAGTGGGTCACGGAGGACTGAAGTTCGTCGGCCGTCTCGTTGAAGTCCTGGGCGAGGTTGGCGAGTTCGTCGCGTCCCTTGACCGCCACCCTGATCGACAGGTCGCCGTCGGCGAGCTTCCGGGTCGCCCGCCCCAGGTCCCGTACCGGACGCAGGACGGCGCGCGCCGAGAGCAGGGCGAGGAGCGCGGACAGCACGACGACGGGGACGACACCGTCGCGTACCGCCGACAGCAGAGCCGCCGTGTCGTCCTGCTCGGGGCGCAGGGAGGTGATGGCGTAGATCTCCAGGCCCGAGGCCTCGCCGTTGTCGCCGAAGGTGACGGGCGTGCCGACGGCCAGATACGGGATGCCGTCACGGGTGACGCGCTGGAAGCTCATCGATCCGCGCGTGCGGACGGCCTCGCGCAGCTGGGGCGTGATCCTGCTCAGGTCCGCGAGCCCGTCGGACGCGCCCTCCAGCTCCCGGTAGCGGCTGATGACGACGGGGGCGCCGTCGAGGCTCTGGGAGACGCGCTCGGCGAGCTCGGTGAGCGTGCGCTCGGTGGGCGGCAGGTCGATGTCGGGGGCGATGCCGGCCACGCGGTCGTGCAGGCTGTCCTGGAAGGAGTCCTGGGCGCGTTTGAGGATGGCGGTGCGCGCCTCGCGGTAGGCGAGCGCGGTCGCGGTGGCGGAGCCGATCAGCGTGACGAGGACGAAGGTGACGAGGAGCCGGGTCCGCAGGCTGCCCAGCCAGGGGCGACGACCGCGCCCGGACGGGATCCGGGACGGCGACGTACGGTCCCGGGACGGACTCGTGCGCTCCCCGGACTGCGGCGTGCGGTCCTGGGTCATATCGGCCCGAAGCGGTAGCCGAAGCCGCGGACGGTCTGGATGTAGCGGGGCCGGGCGGGTTCGTCCTCGATCTTGGCGCGCAGGCGCCCCACCGCGGCGTCGACGAGGCGCGAGTCTCCGAGGAAGTCGTGCTCCCAGACCCGTTCGAGCAGCTGCTCCCGACTGAGCACCCGGCCGGGTGCGGCGGAGAGTTCCAGGAGGAGCCTCAGCTCGGTGGGCGGCAGGGCGAGGGGGTTCCCGTTCTTGGTGACGGTCAGGCCTGCCCGGTCGAGGACGAGGCCGGTGTACTCGGAGCGTTCCGGGTGCGCGGGCAGCGGCTCGGCGCGGCGCAGCGCCGCCTTGATGCGGGCCTCCAGGACGGGGGCGGTGACGGGCTTCACGACGTAGTCGTCGGCGCCGGCCTCCAGGCCCCGGACGATGTCGGAGTCGTCGCCGCGGGCGGTGAGCATGATGACGGGCACGGTGGAACGCGTACGGATGCGGCGGCAGACCTCGAATCCGTCGATGCCGGGCAGCATGAGATCGAGGACGGCGAGCTCCACGGCCCGCCCGGCGGGTCCTTCGAGGAGGGCGAGGGCTTCCTCGCCGGTGGCCGCGGTGTCGACGTCGTAGCCGTGTCGGCGCAGGACGAGTTCCATCCCGTCGCGCACGGCGGCGTCGTCCTCGATGAGCAGAACGTGGGGCATGCGCCCGATTATGGGCGAGATTCTCGTCCGGAAGCCGCGATCGGGGCCCTGGATCGAAGGCCGCCCGGCATTGTTACGTGCTCATCATGTGATGTTACGTATCCATCGAACGGCGCGGGAGAGACCATCACGTCCTCACCGGAGAGTCGTCCGCATGACCTCGAAGAGCACTCCTCGATCCCGTTCCTCCCTCCCTTCCGGGCTGCGTCTCGCCGCGCTCGTCGCCGTCCCTCTCCTCACCTTCACGGTGGCCTGCGGCTCCGACGGGCAGGCGCGGGACGCCGGAGTCGCCACCGTCCCCGAGGAGCCGGCGGGCACGGGCACGATCCCGACCACGCCCTCCGGAGAGGGTGACGGAGCCTCGGCCGCCGGCGGCAAGGGGGCCTTCTACGACGCGCAGATGAACTACGTCCGGTGCATGCGCGGCAAGGGCGGCGTCAAGGAGTTCCCCGATCCCAAGCTGAGCGGCTACCTGGACTGGACGAAGATCGACGAGCTGAGCCCCAGGTACCCGGAAGTCTCCAAGGGTGGCAAGAACGGGGTCTGCGTGACCGAGATGACCGAGGCGACGAACCACGAGCCGGACCGCGACGCGCAGCAGGAGTACGAGTCGATGCTCGCGCACGCCCAGTGCATGCGCGAGAAGGGCGTCTCCCGTTTCCAGAACCCGACGATGTCCGGCGGCAACGTGCTCCCGGGCGGCGACCCCAACCCGGCGAACCCCTCGTTCAGCCACGACTCCCCCGCGTACAAGCAGGCCCGTACGGCGTGCGCGGACAAGCTGCTCGACGGCCTGGACGGCATGCAGTGACGCGGCGCAGGACGCTCCTCGTCGCCGGGGCGCTGACGGTGGCGATCGCGGGCGGCGCCGGGGCGGCGGTGGTCGTGCTCGGCGCCGAGGACGAGGCCAAGGGCGGGGCCGGTGCCGCCGACCTTCCGCCCGCCACCACCACGGTCGTCCGCACCGACCTGGTGAGCAGCAAGACCGTCGACGGGCGGCTCGACTTCGCGGGCCGGCGCCCGGTCAAGGCGGCGGTCGAGGGCACGGTCACGGTCGCGGCCCGGGAGGGCGCGACCGTGCAGGCGGGGCAGCCGCTGTACGAGCTGAACGACAAGCCGGTCACGCTGCTGTACGGGCAGGTGCCCATGTTCCGCGAGATGAAGACCGGTGACCGGGGCACGGACGTCCTCCAGCTCGAACGCAACCTGCGCGACCTGGGGTACGGCGGCGGCCTGTACGTGGACCCGCGCTACGACGCGGCCACGGAGGCGGCCGTCAAGCGCTGGCAGAAGTCGCTGAACCGCGAGCCGACCGGGCGGGTCGGCAAGGGTGACGTGGTCTTCCAGCCGGACCGGGTGCGGATCGTCTCGGCCGACGCGGCCCTGGCCGACCAGGTCGGGCCGGACAAGCCGGTGCTCACCGCCGCGTCCCCGCGTCCCGTGGTCAGGGCCGCCCTTGAGCAGTCGGACGCGCCGCTGACCGCGCCGGGCACCCGCGTCGAGGTGACCCTGCCCAGCGGTACGACCGTACGGGGAAAGGTCAGCGGCACCGTCCGGCCCGAGGGCGCCGGATCCGGGGAGGGCGCGGTCGGCGCCGCCCAGGACGGGATCACCGTCGAGGTGACCTTGGAGGGGCCCACGCCGACGGGCGAGGACACGCGGGCGACCGCGAGTGTGAAGTTCGTCAGCGAGAGCCGGAAGGGCGTGCTCGTGGTTCCGGTCGAGGCGGTCGTCGCGCTGCGCGGCGAGAAGGGCGGCTACGGACTCGAAGTCGTCCAGGGCACCGGCACCCGCATGGTGCGGGTGGAGACCGGGATGACCGCCGACGGCAAGATCGAGGTCAGCGGCGCCGGGCTGCGCGAGGGCATGACGGTGGGGGTGGCCGCGCCGTGAACCCGCACGCGTCCCCGCCGGCCGCACTCGCCACCCCGGCCACGCCCTCCCCACCCGCCTCGGCCGGCGTCCCGGTGATCGAGCTCCGGGGTGTGTCGAAGACCCATCCCGGCCCCGTCCACGCGCTGCGCGCGGTGGACCTGACCGTCGGTGCGGGCGAACTGCTCGCCGTCGTCGGCCCTTCGGGCTCCGGCAAGTCGACGGTGCTGAACATCATCGGCACCCTCGACCGGCCCACGACCGGAACCGTCCATGTCGCGGGGCACGAGGTCGGCGCCCTGAGCGACGCCCAGCTCTCCGCGCTGCGGGCCCGGCACATGGGCTTCGTCTTCCAGCACTTCCACCTCTCCCCCGGGCGGGACGCGGTCGACAACGTCGGCGACGGGCTGCTGTACGCGGGCGTCGGTGCGAAGGAACGCCGGGCGCGGGCCCGTGCGGCGCTGGAGCGGGTGGGGCTCGGGCACCGCCTCGACCACCGGCCCACCGAACTCTCCGGCGGGGAGAAGCAGCGCGTCGCCATCGCCCGGGCGCTCGTGGGCGAGCCGGACCTGCTGCTCGCCGACGAGCCGACGGGTGCCCTCGACACGGCGTCCGGCCGGATCGTGATGGAGCTGCTGCACGAGCTGAACGCGGCCGGCACCACCGTGTGCGTGATCACCCACGATCAGGACATCGCCGACTCCCTGCCCCGGCGGGTCCGTTTCCGCGACGGCGAGATCGTCGACGACGCGGGGGTGACGGCATGATCTCCACACCGTCACGCCCCAGGGCCCGGTACGAGACCTCCCGTAGGCTGCGGCCGGCCCGTCTCGCCTTCCGCGATGTCCTGCGTACGGGAGCGGTCGGCCTGCGCGCACGCCGTACGCGGGTCGTGCTGTCCGCCCTCGGGATCGCCATCGGCATCGCGACCATGATCGCCGTCGTCGGTCTCTCCACGTCCAGCCGCGCCGACCTGATGAGCCGCCTCGACCGGCTCGGCACCAACCTGCTGACCGCCGAGGCCGGTCAGGACGCCTACGGGCAGCGGGTCAAGCTGCCCAAGAACGCCGTCGCGATGGTCGAGCGCATCCGACCTGTCCAGCACGCGACGGCCACGGCGGACGTCGACGCGCGGATCCGCCGGAGCGATGTCGTACCCGAGGAGCGGACGGCGG
This sequence comes from Streptomyces sp. NPDC026092, assembly GCF_040638605.1. Taxonomy (NCBI): domain Bacteria; kingdom Bacillati; phylum Actinomycetota; class Actinomycetes; order Kitasatosporales; family Streptomycetaceae; genus Streptomyces; species Streptomyces sp. NPDC026092. The sequence continues at coordinate 221,158 of NZ_JBEZYN010000010.1, read as the reverse complement.
GAGTCACCGCCCAGGCCGCCCGCCCCGACCTGCTCGCGGCGCTCGGCGCGGAGGTCGGCCGAGGGGTGTGGTTGGACGAGGCGAACGAACGGCTGCCGGTGACCGTTCTCGGGTCGGTCGCCGCGAGGCGGCTCGGCATCACCGCGCCGGGCGAGAAGATCATGATGGACGACGAGTACGTCGTGGTCGTCGGCATCCTCGAACCGATCGAGCTGGTCCCCACTCTGGACCGGGTCGCGCTCGTCGGATTTCCGGCCGCCGAGCGCTACTTCGGCTTCGACGGCCATCCCACGACCATCTTCGAACGCTCCTCGGACCCGTCGGTGGCGGACGTGCGCGCCGTGCTCGCCCGGACGGTCAGCCCCGGCAGCCCGGCCGGGGTGAAGGTCTCCCGGCCCTCCGACGCGCTCGCCGCGAAGGCCGCGACCGACGAAGGTCTCACCACACTCATGCTCGGCCTTGGGGCCGTGGCCCTGCTCGTCGGGGGTGTGGGTGTCGCGAACACCATGGTCGTGTCCGTACTGGAACGGCGTCAGGAGATCGGTCTGCGCCGCGCGCTGGGCGCCACGCGGAACGCGATCCGTCTCCAGTTCCTCACCGAGTCGCTCCTCCTGTCGGCTCTCGGCGGCCTGGCGGGCGCGGCTCTGGGCACGGCGGCCACCCACGGCTTCGCCCTCGTCCAGGGCTGGACGCCGGTCGTCCCGCCGTGGTCCCTGGCGGGCGGACTGGCCGCGACCCTCGCCATCGGCGCCCTGGCGGGCCTCTACCCCGCGATCCGGGCCTCCCGCCTGGACCCGACCACGGCGCTCAACGCGACCTGACGAAAATCCCTGGCCCGATCCGGTCGCCGTCGGGCACGGTCGCTCCATGACGCACGCAGAGGTACTGCTCATCGGAGGACGTGCCGGTGTCGGCAAGACGACGGTCGGCTGGGAGGTCTCGGCCCTCCTGAGGGCGGCAACGGTCCCCCACTGCGTCCTCGAGGGGGACTACATGGGCCAGGCGCACCCCGCGCCGGAGGGCGACCCACACCGCGTCGCCCTCGGCGAGCGCAACCTGACGGCGGTCTGGTCGAACTTCGCGGAGCTGGGCTACCGCCGCCTGATCTACACGAACACGGTGAGCGTACTCCCGGCGAACACGGCCATGTTCCAGCGCGTCATGGGTGCGGACGTCAGGATCGTGCGGGTGCTGCTCACCGCTTCCGACGTCACGGCGGGCGCGCGCCTGACGGGCCGGGAGCTCGGCTCGGAGCTGGAGCAGGAGCTGGCCGGCAGCGCGCGCAAGGCGCGTCTTCTGGACGAGCAGGCGCCCGAGGACACGGTGCGGGTCGCGACGGACGGGCGCTCGGTGATCGACATCGCCGGCGAGGTGGTGGCGGCCACCCGCTGGCTGACCCGTACCTGAGCCTTGCAGCAAGCTGACTCTTACGGCGCGTCGATGATCTTGCCGTCCTTGTCGAGCGTGTGGGTGTTCCAGTAGACGTCCCACTTGTCGTCGACCTTCAGGGGGACCTTGCCCTCGGGGTAGCGGACGTAGCCCTCCGGGGGCTGCTCCTCGTTGGGTACGCAGGCGGAGCCCGAGGCGCCGACGGTCATGACCGGGTACTCGCCGCTGCTGCAGATGTCCTCCTCGTACGCGCAGCCGGTGAGCACCCAGGCCGCCGCCACGGCGGTGACGGCGGCGAGGGCGAACCCTTGTGCGGTGGAGGGGCGGGGGGTGGACATCGTGGTCTCTCCTGTCGGTCGGCGTGGGCACCACCCTCGTCGACCGTGATCGCCGCGCCATGAGTACGCGTACTCAGAGACCCCGTGCCGTGCACTCACCAAGCAACCGGCAACGCCTTCAGTCCGCTGAAGAACTCCCGTGAGCGCCAGCGCAGTTCCTGCTCCGGGACCGCGAGGCGCAGCCCCGGGAGGCGGGTCGTGACGCGCTCGAGGGTGATCTGGAGTTCCAGGCGCGCCAGGTGCGCGCCCAGGCAGTAGTGGATGCCGTGGCCGAAGCTGATGTGCGCAGCGCCCGGCCGGTCCAGGAGCAGGCGGTCGGGGTCCGGGAAGACGGCCGGATCGTGGTTGGCGGCCGCCTGGGAGACCACGACCGCCTCGCCCTCGCGGATCAGGACGCCCCCCAGTTCCACGTCCTCGCGGGCGTAGCGGGGCAGGGTGAGGCCGTTGAGCAGGGGGACGTACCGCAGGAGCTCCTCCACCGCCCGGGGGATCAGTTCGGGTTGGGCGCGCAGGGTCGCCGGCCACTCGATGCCGTCGCCCCGTGCCTCGCCCGGCAGCAGCAGGACCGCGAAGAAGTTGGCGATCTGGTTCGTTGTCGTGACGAATCCCGCGATGAGCAACTCGCCCAGCAGGCCCGTCAGTTCCGTCTCCGTCAGAGTGCCGTCCTCGTGCGCGCGGACCAGGAGCGTGAGCAGGTCCTCGGCGGGGGCCCGCCGGCGTTCCTCGATCCAGCCGTGCATACGGGTGAAGAAGTCCTTGCCCCGCTGCTCAAGCGCCTCGGGCGTCTCGCTTCCCGAGCAGATGACGTCCGCCCACGCCCGCACGGAGGGCACGTCTGCCGCGGGGACGCCGATCAGTTCGCAGATCAGGGTCATCGGCAGCGGGAAGGACAGGTCCTCCACCAGGTCGGCAGGCGGCCCGGACTCCTCGATCCGGTCGAGCAGTCCGTCGGCCACCTCCCGGATGCGGACCCGCAGGCCCTCCATACGACGTGCCGTGAACTCCTTGGCCAGCAGCGCCCGCAGGGGCGTGTGGCGCGGCGCGTCGAGGGCGATGAGGCCACCGCCGGCGCGGGGCATCGGGTCGATGCGCGGATGGTCGCGCCGCAGCGCCTCCGCGAGGGAGAACCGGCCGTCCGAGAGGACGGCGCGCACGTCCTCGTACGACGTGGCGAGCCAGGCCTCGTCGCCGTACGGGAGTCGGACCCGGGTCAGCGGCCCGCCGCGCAGCGGCGCGTACCCGGCGGAGACGCCGAGTCCGTGGTCGGTCCAGAAGGGGTACGCCAGCGGGGTCGCGGTCATGGGGCGGTGCCTTTCTCGGCGGAGGCGGACGGTGCCTGCGGGCCCGGGCCCACGGGGACGAGGACGTGGGTGGGCGGGGGTGCGCTGGTGTCGACGTCGGCGGTGAAGTCGAGGCCGTCGTCCCGGCAGACGAACTGCATGACCTGGCGTCCGGCCGCGGCGGCCCGGATCAGGCCGCCGGTGGTGGCCCACACCCCGGAGAGGTAGAAGTTGCTCAGCCCCGGCAGGACGGGGCCGTTCTTCTTGACGAGCTCCTCCATCGCCTCGCCGCTCTCCACGAAGGGCTGCCAGCCGAGGAACGTGCCCTCGTAGCTGCCCGTGTAGCGGATCTGGGTGAGGGGCGTGCTGGTGTCCCGTACGGCGATGGAGTCCTTCAGTCCGGGGTAGCGCGCGTCGAGGAAGTCCACGACGGCGTCCCGGGTCCGGCGCTTGGCCAGGGCGTACGCCTTGCCCCGCCGCACCGGCAGGGTGTGCAGCTCCGTTCCGCGCCGGGGCCGGCTGAGCCGCTCGGGCCCCTCGGCAAGCTCCCGCCAGGGCGCGGTGTCGGAGAAGTACGTGGCGTAGATGACGGTCGTGTCCTCGGGCGACAGCTCGGGATAGAACCGGTTGCGGAACTGGACGTTGAGGCTCGGGTGCCGGATACCGGTGAGCCGTCCCGCCGTCTCCTCGTCGAGGAGGTGGGTGGTGGTGGGGTCCGCGTCCGGGAAGGGGCGGCGCAGGCCCAGGAAGACGCTGACGTAGCCGGGGAAGACCATCCCGGGCCGGTGCAGGGTCTCCCGGTAGAGCGTCGCGTACTCCTCGTCCAGGTAGCGGCCGTCGAGGAGCTTCAGGAGCGTGGTGGGGCCGTCGCACGCGGAGACGACGATGTCCGCGTAGTGCTCCTCGCCGTTGGCCAGCCGGACGCCGATCGCGCGGTCGTCCTTGACGAGGATCTCCTCGACGAGGGCGTTGTACGTGATCTCGCCGCCGAGCCGGAGATAGCGCTGCTCGATGGAGCGGGCGAGGCCGAGGGAGCCGCCCTCGGGGACGCCCGCAGAGCGGTGGGCCTGGGCGGCCATCTGGAAGTAGAACGGCAGGACCGGGAAGCCGGGGTGCTTCTCGTACAGGATGTAGTTGAACGCCTCCCTCAGCAGCGGGTCCTTGAAGCGCGTGGAGTACTCCGTCATCAGCACGGACATCGAGGTGCGGAAGAGGTTGAAGTACGGCACGAAGCCGGCCAGCATCCGCCAGCGCTCCCGGCGGGTCATCAGCGGCACGGGCTTGAGGAAGGGGTACGAGGGCAGGCAGGTGATGAACTTGCGCAGGCCCGCGCAGAAAGCCCTGATGGGGCGGGCGTCCGCGGGCGAGAGATCGAGGAGATGCGCTTCGAGGCGGTCGGGGTCGCAGTAGAAGTAGACGGCCCGGCCGTCCGCGCCGCGCACGGTGTTGAAGACATCGAAGTGGCGCATCTCCTTGCCCTGGAGCGCCCCGAGTTCGAGCCAGATCTGGTGCATCTCGTTGCCGGGCCCGTTGCCGAGGAGCCAGCTGATGCAGGCGTCGAAGGTGTAGTTGCCCCGGTCCCAGCCGGTGCAGCAGCCGCCGGGGATCTCGTGCATCTCGAAGATCCGGGTGCGGTAGCCGTTCATGCGGGCGTACGCGCCGGTGGAGAGGCCGCCGAGGCCCCCACCGATGATGATCATGGTTTCGCGGCGCTCGGGCGGCGTCTGCGTATTCGTCACGTCGGTCACCTGACCCTGCGGGATTCGAGTTGGGGCAGCCGGCCGAGCCGGTCCGGGTGCCACGGGGTGGTGTCGGTGGACTCCCAGGCCCGGAACTCCAGGCCGAGGTCCCGGCACAGGTACTGGGTGACGAACCGGCCGCTCGCGGCGGCGCGGATCAGGCTGCCGCCGCCGAACCACTGGCCCGCGAGCGAGAGCCCGTCGAGGCCCGGCAGTCGCATCCGGTCCTTGTTGATGAGCGCGGTGATGACGTCGTCGGCCGGGGTGAAGGACTTCCAGCCGAGGATGGAGCCGCCGCACACGCCGGTGTACCGCTCGGTCGTCACCGGGGACGCCACGTCGACGACCTCGATCGCCCGCCCGATGCCCGGGTGGTGCCGTTCCAGGAAGCCCCGGACGAAGTCGGCGACCTCCTGCTTGCGGGCCCAGTACGCCCGCCGGTCGGCGCGCCGCAGCTCCTTCCAGGATGCGTAGTCGCTGAAGTACGTGCAGTGGACGACGGACTTGCCCGGCGGGGCGAACCCGTCGGAGTAGCGGGAGCGCATCTGCACCACGAGGCTGTTCTGCAGGACGCCCGGCAGGGCCTTGCTGTCCTCGTCGGAGAGCAGATAGGTGACGCTGTGCCGGGCGTCCGGGTCCAGCTCGTCCTTCAGGCCGACGAACGCGGAGACGACGCCCGGGTAGACCACGTCCGGGCTCTCCGTCATCTGGGCGAAGAGCTCCTCGACCCGAGGGCTGGTGTAGCGGCCGTCGAGCAGGCCGTGGAGGATGGTGGCGCCGTCGCAGGCGGCCACCACATGGTCGGCGAAGTGCCGTTCGCCGCCGCGTAGTTCGACGCCGATCGCGCGGTCGTTCTCCACCAGGATCCGTTCGACCCGGGCCCGGTAGTCGATCCGTCCGCCGAGTCCGGTGTAGCGGTCCTCGACCGAGCGGGCCAGACCCAGCGAACCGCCTTGCGGAAAACCGGCGTTGAGGTGGTAGGCGCTGGCCATGTTGAAGAGGTACGGCAGCAGCGGGAAGACCTCGTGGTCCTGGAAGAAGATGAACGGGAACGCCCGGCGTAGCAGCGGGTCCTGGAACCGTTCGCAGAAGGTCTCCATCCGCGTCACCGCCGTCCGCCACAGCACCAGGAAGGACGGGAGGACCGCGCGGAGCGTCGCGAGGCGCTCGCGCGGGGACTGGAGCGGCGAAGGGGTCAGGAACGGGTAGAGGTTGATGCGGGTGAAGCGCCGCAGGTCCCGGCAGAACGCCCGGATCGGGCGGGCGTCGGCCGGCGACAGCTCCAGGAGGTGGGCTTCGAGCCGGTCGGGGTCGTTGTAGAAGGTGACGGAACGGCCGGTCTCGTCGGTGACGGTGTTGAACATCTCGAAGTTCGCGATGCTCTTCCCGTCGAGCGCGCCCAACTCCCGCCAGACGCGGGCGGCGTCGTTGCCCCGGCCCGTGCCGGTGAGCCACTCGATGCAGTAGTCGAAGACGTAGTCCTGGCGCGACCAGGCGGTGCAGCAGCCCCCGGGCAGCACGTGCCGCTCGAAGATCCGCGTCTCGGCGCCGCTCATCTGGGAGTACACACCGGTGGACAGCCCGCCGATGCCACCCCCGATGATGATCACCCGGGGCGCCTCGCCCGGCGCCCTGGCCTCCCGCCGCTCCCACACGGGCCTCTTCTCACGCGACATCGGTCTCCTCCTCCGTCGTGGGCGCGGCGGCGAGGAAGGTGAGGCCCTCCCGCGCGGCGGCGGCGATGTCGTCGTCGAGGGCGGCCCGGGCGAGCGCCGCGTTGCGCGCCGCCGGCTTCTCGTCGAGCATCTCGGCGTGCAGCCCTGAGCCGCGCACGAGCCGGTTGCCGGTGGTGGAGGCGGCGGCCCAACTGCCGCGCTGCCCCGCCGCGTAAAGCTCGGCCTTGGCCTCGTCGGCGATCACGGTCACGGCCGCGGTCACCGTCCCGAGGTTCGGGGTCCGGCCGCAGAACTCCAGGTAGTCCCTGGCCTGGCCGAGCGTCTGCGCCGTGACCGTCTCGGAGCCGGTGTGCCGGCGCAGATGGTCGCGGAGCTCGTGCTCGAACGCCTCGACGTGCTCGGCGGCGATGCCGTACGCCTCCTCGATCCGGTACGAGTCGAGGATCACCACGTGGGACACCTCGCGGCCCCGCCGTTCCAGCTCCTTGGCGACCTCGAAGGCGAGGTTGCCGCCGAGGGAGTAACCGAGCAGGAGGCACGGGCCTGTGGGCCGCAGATCCTCGACGAGATCGGCGTAGCGGCCGGTCTTGTCGCCGTCGACGTGGTTGAAGGCGATCACTTCGTACGAGGGCAGATGCGCGGCGAAGTGCCGGTAGACGAGGCCGTGGCCGCCGGCCGGCGGGAAGCAGAACAGGGCGGGGCCCGCGCCCGCGTTGAACGTCAGCTGGGGCAGGGTTCCGGAGACCCGGCCGGTGACGAGGGACTCGACCGTGCGGGCCATGCCGTGGAGCGTGGTGACCTTGAAGAGCAGGCCGACCGGGATGGCGATGCCGAACTCCTTCTGCAGATGGTGGATGAGTTCGATGAGCGTGATGGAGCTGCCGCCGGAGGCGAAGAAGTCGGTGCTCAGGCCGATCCGTTCGATGCCGAGCACCGCCTTCCAGTGCGCGGCGACCCGCTCCTCGTAGAGCGTCGCGGGCGGTTCGTGGTCCTCCTCCGCCGCTTCGGCCCGGGGCTCGGGGAGCGCCGCCGGATCGACCTTGCCGTTCGGGGTCAGGGGCAGGGCGTCCAGGACCGTCAGATGGGCCGGGATGAGGTACGTGGGCAGGTGGGCGGCCAGATGGCGGCGCAGGGCGAGCGGGTCCGGTGTGCTCCCGGCCGCCGCGACGACGTACGCGCAGAGCGCCGCCTCACCCGACGCTCCGGCACGGACCGTCACGAACGCCTCGGCGATGCCGGGGACTTCGAGCAGCAGGGACTCGATCTCGCCCGGCTCGATGCGGTGGCCGCGCAGCTTGATCTGGGCGTCGGCGCGGCCGAGCAGATGGATCCGGCCCCGGTCGTCCCTGCGGGCCAGGTCCCCGGTGCGGTAGAGCCGCTCGGGGGCCGCGTCGGGGCCGTGGTCGAGGGTGAGGGTGAGGAAGCGCCGGGCGGTCTGCTCGGGGTCGCCCGCGTAGTCGAGGGCGAGGCCGGGGCCACCGGCCCACAGCTCGCCGACGACCCCGGGCGGTACGGGCTCGAGGCGGGTGTCCAGGACGTGCAGGACGCAGTTGGGCAGGGGGGCGCCGACGGGAACGGTGCCGTTGGGGTCGAGGCCGTCGGTGGGGCCTTCGAAGCAGGCGCTGTCGACGGTCGCCTCCGTGAGGCCGTACGAGTTGATGACCCGGGTCTCCGGGCCGCAGAGCCGCGCCAGCCGCTCGTACTCCGCGACCTTCCACGTGTCGGAGCCGACGATCATCAGGCGCATGAAGTCGAGCCGGTGACCGCCCTCCTCGCAGCGGGCCATCAGGGCGCGGGCCGTGGCGGGCACGAACTCGGCGCAGTCCACCCGCTCGGCCGTCATCGCCTCGTACAGCCGTGCCGTGTTCAGCAGCAGCTCACGGTCGGCGAGGACGAGCCGGCCACCGGAGCACAGAGCGCGCACCAGGTCGCCGGTGAACACGTCGAAGGAGACGGCGGCGAGCTGCAGATGGACGCCCGGCTCGGCGGCGAGGCCGTACGCCTCGCGCCAGGCGCCGTGGACGGCGGCGAGGGCGCGGTGGGAGACGCGGACGGCCTTGGGCCGGCCGGTGGAGCCGGAGGTGTGGATGACGTACGCGGGGGTGTCCAGGGAGTCGGGGGTGTCCAGGGAGTCGCGGGTGTCGAAAGGTGTTCCCTCGGGGCCCTCCTCCGTGAGCACGTCCGTGAGGAACTCCGTGCCGAGGGCCGCGAGCCGTTCCGGTCCGCCGGGCTCGGCGATGACCAGCGCGGCACCCACGTTGCCCGTCATCACGGCGAGCCGGTCGACCGGGTGGCCGGGGTCGAGCGGCAGGTAGGTGGCCCCGGCGCGCCAGACCGCGAGGAGCGCGACGATCAGCTCGGGCGTTTTCGGCAGGCAGACGGCGACCACGTCACCGGCTCCCACCCCGCGGGCCCTGAGCCGTCCGGTGAGCGCCGCGGAGGCCCGCTCCAGCTCGCCGTACGTCAGATGGCGCGCCGCTCCCCCGCTCCCGGCGGCGGGCACGGTGACCGCGACCGCGTCGGGTGTACGGGCGGCCGCGTCCTCGAACAGGCGGTGCACCGGGCGGTCCTGGGCGACCACCGGCCCCCGGGCGGCCCGGCCGTGCAGGATCTCGTGGCGCTCGTGCGCGCCGAGCATGTCGAGCTCGGCCACCGGCCGGTCGCCCGTCGCGCGGGTGAGGGAGTCGAGGAGCGTGCGGTAGTGGTCGGCCATGCGGCGGACGGTCCGGGGCCTGAAGAGGTCGGTGTTGTACTTCAGGACGCAGTGGAAGCGGCGCTCGCTCTCGTCCTCGTACGCGGAGAGCGTGACGTCGAACTGCCCTTCCTCTTCGGGGAGTTCGATGTAGTCGAGGTGGTAGCCGTACTGCTGCGAGGACACCTTGTGGGCCAGCAGGATGAACATCGCCTGGAAGACCGCCGAGCGGCTCGGGTCGTGCTGCAGGCCCAGCTTCTCGACGAGCAGCACGAAGGGGTACTCCTGGTGGTCCAGGCCGCCGAGGACGGTCCGGCGGACCTGGGCGAGCAGCTCGCCGACGGTCGGGTCGCCGGCCAGGTTGACGTGCAGGGGCAGCGGGTTGACGAAGTAGCCGTAGACGGAGCCGAGTTCCTCGTCGGTGCGGCCGGTCACCGGGCTGCCGACGACGAGGTCGTCCTGTCCGGAGTGGCGGTGCAGCAGGAGGTAGTACGCGCACAGCAGCACCATGAAGGGCGTGACGCCGTGGTCGCGGGCCAGGGAGTGCACCCGGGCGCTGAGTTCCTCGTCGAGGACGAAGAACTCGGAGGCTCCGTTGTGCGTCTGCACCGGCGGCCGGGGCCCGTCCGTCGGCAGGGCGAGAGGCGGGATCTCGGCGGGCAGGGCGCCGCGCCAGTACTCCAGCATGCGGTCGGCGTCCGGGGAGGCCAGGAAGCGGTTCTGCCGGTTGAGGAAGTCGAGGTACCGGGCCGGGACGGGCGGCAGTTCGACCGGCCGGCCCGCGCGCATGCCCTCGTAGAGCGCGAGCAGCTCCTCGATGAAGGTGAAGGTGGAGATGGCGTCCGAGACGATGTGGTGGACCGCCTTCATGATCACCCAGCGGTCGGGGCCGCGCCGGAAGAGCCGGAACCGCATCAGCGGGTCGTGGGCGAGGTCGTACGGCTCGCGGTACTCCGCGACGATCAGCTCGCGGATCTCGTCCCAGGGCAGGCCCTCGACGTCGAACACCTCGAAGTCCGGCTCCATGGAATCGGAGACGGTCTGCACCGGGCGGCCGTCCTCCAGGACGAAGTTCGCCCGCAGGACGGGGTGGCGGGCGACGAGCGTACGGACGGCCTCCGCCATCAGTTCGGGCTCGATGACCGTACGGACCTCGACGGCGCCGCCGATGTTGTAGGCGAACCCGTCGGGGTTGAGCTGCTTGAGGAACCAGAGCGCCTTCTGGTTCTGGGTGAGGGGGTGGCGGCCCGGGTCCTCGTACAGCTCGATCGTCGCCGCTCCGTCCTCGGGCCCCTCGCCCTGAGCCGCGAGCGTCTCGCTGGCGGCGTACAGCTGGGCGATCAGCTCCCGTACGGGGGCGCCGCTGAGCAGTGCGACGACGGGCAGCGCGACACCGGTCTCCGCCTGGATCCGGGCCCGCAGCTCCATGGCGAGGAGCGAGTCGAGACCGAGCTCGCCGAGCCCGGCGTCCGGGTCGATCCGCTCGGCGCCCACCCGAAGGACGGTCGCGGCGGGGGCGAGGAAGTGGTCGGCGGCGAACCGGGCCCGCTCCTCCTCGTCGGCGGCGGCGCGGAACCGGGCGAGATAGCCGCCGTGTCCGTCACCCCCGGCCGGGCCGCCGGCGGACGCGGCGGCCTCCGCGGCGAGTCCGGCGACGAGTGGGGGTGAGGTGGGGTACCAGGCGAGGAAGGTCTTCCAGTCGCTGATCGTGGCGATCAGGAGCTGCGCCCGGTCCTGTCCGAAGACCCGCTCCAGGACGGCCGTCCCTGCGGCCGGGGAGAGCGAGCTCATGCCCCGGACCACGCGATAGTGCTCGACGAGGCTCAGCTCCTCGATCATGCCGGTCGCCCACGGGCCCCAGTTCAGGCTGAGCGCGGGCAGGCCGCGGGCCCTGCGGTGGTGGGCGAGGGCGTCGAGGAAGGCGTTGCCCGCCGCGTAGTTGGTCTGGCCGGTGGTGGTGAGCAGCGCGGCGACGGAGGAGAAGAGCACGAAGTGGTCGAGCGGCTCGTCGCGCAGCAGGTGGTGCAGGAGCCAGGCTCCGGCGGCCTTGGGGGCGAGGACGGCGTCGAAGGAGGCCCGGTCCATGTCCTGGACCGGGATGTCCCGTACGTGCCCGGCGAGATGGAACACCCCGCGTACGGGAGGGGCGTCCTGGTCCCTGCGGGCGGCCAGCCACGCGTCGAGCGCGGGCTCGTCGGCGATGTCGAGGGCCGCGTGCACGGGATGGGCGCCGAGCGCCTCCAGCTCCTTGACGAAGCGCGCTCCGGAGGCCTCGGGGGCGTCCGGGTCGAGGGTCCGCCAGGTGGCGCGGTCGGGCAGCTCGGTGCGGCCCACCAGGATCAGGTGCCGGGCGCCCTGGCGGACGAGGTAGCGGCAGAGCAGCCGGCCGAGGGCGCCGAAGGCCCCGGTCACCAGATAGGCACCGTCCGGGCGGAGCCGCGGCGGGAGGGGCCGGGTGAGGCCCTCGGGCCGGACGAGGCCGCTGACAAGGCGGCGGCTCGCTCGCAGGGCGACCTCGTCCTCGGGGCGGTCGGGTTCGGACGTGGCGAGGACCTCGCGCAGGAGGGCGTGGGCCTCGGCCTCGGGGGTGGTGGTCGCCCCCTCGGAAGTGGCTCCCGCGCCCTCCAGGTCGATCAGCTTGCCGGGGTGGGCGATCAGTTCCTGGTGCCGCAGCACGCGGCCGATGCCCCAGGCCGGGGCGCCGAGGGGTTCGACCGGGTCGCCGGGGGCCGCAGCCTGGGTACCCCGGGTGACGAGGTGCAGGGCCGCGGGCGCGCCAAGCTGTCCGGGGTCGTCCCGCAGGGCCTGCGCGAGGGCGACGACGGAGTAGGCGCCATGGGCGCTGTGCCGGTCGAGGTCCTCGCGGGAGGTCGCGTCGAGCGCGGGCAGGTCCAGGTTCCACAGGTGCACGACGGCGCCGACGGGACGTCCGTCGCGCACGGCCAGGTCGGCGAGGAGCCGCCGCAGGTCGTCGGCGCTCCCGGGCACCACCTCGGAGCGGTCGCCCTCGTCCGCGCCGAAGGCGTACGCCTCGCCCGGCCGGACGAGGTGGCAGGTGCCGCCGCGCGCGGTGACGAGCCGCTCCAGGGCGTCCGCCACTCCCCCGGGCCGGTCGGCGAAGAGCAGCCAGCTCCCGGGGTCCTGGGCCTCGGCCTCTTCCAACGGCGCCTCCGTCCACTCCAGTTCGGCGAGCCAGCCGTCGATCGTGGCGAGCCCGACCGTCGCCGAGGCCTGCTCGACGTCCGCAGCGCGGAAGCCGTGGACGTGGCCGACGCGTTCGCCTCCCTCGGTGTAGAGGGCGATGTCGCCGACGAGTTCGTCGTCCGCGCGCCGGGTGATCGTGGCGTGGGCCCAGAGGGGCTGGTCACCGATCGGGGTCGTCCGCACCTCGTCGATGGAGAGCGGCAGCAGGATGCCTGTACTGGAGGAGCCTGCCGCGTCCTGGTCCGGGAGTCCGGCCACGAGCAGGGCCTGGAAGCAGGCGTCGAGGAGGACCGGGTGGAGCTGGTGGCCCGCCGCGCCGCCGCCGACGCTCGCGGGCGGCCGGATCAGCGCGAGCGCCTCACCCTGTCCGTGCTCGCCGCGCCCCCGCCACACCTCGGCGATGCCCTGGAACGCGGGTCCGTAGTGGTAGCCGCGCGCGCCGAGGGTCTCGTAGCAGGTCGCGGAGTCGAGGGCCTGCTCCGCGCGCTTGCGGACCGCCTCCAGCTCCGCCGACGTACGACGTGGCGCGGGCGCCCCGCCGCGTACGACTCCGACGGCGTGGACGGTGGGGGTGTCGCCGCCGCCGGTCGCCACCGTGAACGCGGCCGACCGGGCGGAGAGCGCCAGTTGGACGGCCTTGGGGGCGTCGTCCGGCAGGAAGAGGGCCTTGCGCAGTTCGATGTCGCCGAGCACGACGTCCTCAGCGCCGGTCACCGCGCGGACGGCCTGGGTGGCCATCTCGATGTAGCCGGCGGCGGGGACGAGGGTCCGCCCCTGGATGCGGTGGTCGGCGAGATAGGGCTGTGTCTCGACATCGAGCGCCACCTCCCAGGTGGGCTCGGCGGTGGCGAGACGCCGGCCGAGCAGCGGGTGGTCCTGCCGGCCGAGGCGTACTTGGGCGACCGGCTCGGGTTCGGTCCAGTAGCGGTCGCGCCGCCAGGGATAGCGCGGCAGGGGGACGGACCGGCCGCGCGGGTGGAGGGCGTGCCAGTCGACCGGGCTGCCGAGGGTGTGGAGCGCAGCCAGGGAGGTGGTGAAGCGGAGGGCCTCGTCCTCGGCGCGGCGGATGGAAGGCAGCGTGGTCGCGGTGGACTCGCCGGTCTCGGCCGCGTGCTGGAAGCACTCCTTGATGGAGTGGCCGAGCACCGGGTGGGGCCCGATCTCCAGGAAGGTGCGGTACCCGTCGGCGGCGAGCGCGTCGACGGCCGCGCGGAAGCGCACGGTGTCGCGCACGTTGTGCCACCAGTAGTCGGCGTCCAGTTCGGGGCCTTCGGCCCGGCCCTCCTGTCCGGTCAGGTAGAGCGGAAGCCGGGCGGCGCGGGGCTCGATGTCGGTGAGTTCGGCAAGCAGTTCGTCCTTGATCGCGTCCATCGCGGCGGAGTGGTACGGCACTTGGACGTCGAGGAGCTTCGCGAACACGCCGTCGGCGCGCAGGGACGTGGCGTACGCGCCGAGCGCGGCCTCCTCGCCGGCCAGGGTCAGGGCGCCCGGGCTGTTGACGGCGGCGACGGAGAGCCGGTCGCCGAAGGGCGCGGCCCGGCACAGCGCCTCGTCCTCGGGGAGCCCGACGGCAAGCATGGTGCCGGTGCCCGCCAGCCTGTGCTGGAGGCGGCTGCGGGTGAGCACGATCCGCACGGCGTCGCGGAGGCTGTAGACCCCGGCCTCGTAGAACGCGGCGATCTCGCCGGTGCTGTGGCCGACGACCGCGGCGGGCCGTACCCCGTGCGCCCGCCAGAGCGCGGCGAGGCCCACCTGGACGGCGAAGTTGGCGGGCTGGGCCAGCCAGGTCTCCGCCATCCGGGAGACGTCCTCGGCCGCGTTCAGCTCGTCGACGAGGGACCAGCCTGCCTGGGTCACGATCTCCCGGTCGACGGCCTCGACGGCCTCCCGGTAGACGGGCCGGGACGTGAACAACTGGCGCCCCATCGCCCACCATTGGGGGCCCATTCCGGTGAACACCCAAACGGGTTCGGCCTGTCGGCCCTCGCGTCGCTTCCCGGTCAGCACACGGGGGTGCTCCTCGCCCCTGCCGTACGCGGCGAGGGCCTCGTCGAGCTCCTCGGGCGAGCCGTACACGACGGACAGCCGGACGTCGTGGTGCTGGCGGCGATGCGCGAGGGAGTACGCCAGATCCGGGACGGACGGGCCCTCGTCGGGAGTACCCAGTTCCGCGCGGACGGACTCGACGAGCGCGGGCAGGGCGGCGGCGTCGCGCGTGCTGAGCGGGAGCACGGAGGGCGTCGGGGCCGTGGTCTCGGCGTCGGACGGCACGGGCGTGGGAGCGTCGGTGGCGTAGGTGGCGTCCGTGACGACGGGCACGGGCTCGGGCACAGGCGCGGCTTCGAGCAGGACGTGGGCGTTGGTGCCGCCGAAGCCGAAGGAGTTGACCCCGGCACGGGCGGTGCCCTCGTGCGCCGGCCAGGGCGTGAGCCGGTCGGGGATCTCGTACGGCGCGGCGGCGAGGTCGATGGCGGGGTTGATCCGCTCCAGGTTGATGTGGGGCGGGATGAGCCGGTGCTTGAGGCTGAGCGCGGTCTTGATGAGCCCGGCGATCCCGGCGGCGGACTCGGTGTGCCCGATGTTCGTCTTGACCGAGCCGACGTAGCAGGCGTCGCCCGGCTTGCGGCCGATGGCGAGGACCCTGGCCAGCGCGCCCGCCTCCACGGGGTCGCCGACGGGCGTGGAGGTGCCGTGGGCCTCGACGTACTGAAGGTCGCCGGGGGTGATGCCGGCCCGTGCGCAGACCTGCTCGATCAGGGTGACCTGGGCGTCGGCGCTGGGGACGGTGATGCCGTTGGTGCGGCCGTCCTGGTTGACGCCGGTCTCGGTGACGACGGCGTGGATCCGGTCCCCGTCCCGTACCGCGTCCGAGAGCCGCTTGAGGACGACGATCCCGACGCCCTCGGCGCGGACGTAGCCGTTCGCCTCGGCGTCGAAGGTCCGGGAGCGGCCCTCCGGGGAGAGGAAGCCGCCCTTCGTCTCGGCGATCGTGTACTGCGGCGTCAGGTGGAGCAGCGTGCCGCCGGCCAGGGCGAGTGAGCTCTCGCCGCGCCGCAGACTCTCGCAGGCGAGGTGGACGGCGACGAGGGAGGAGCTGCACGCGGAGTCGACGGAGAGGCTGGGGCCCCGGAAGTCGAAGCAGTGCGAGAGCCGGTTCGACACCATCGTCATCATCGTGCCGGTCGCGGTGTGCGCGCCGAGGGTGTCGAAGCGCAGGTCGGCGAATTGCAGGATCTTGTAGTCGAGGGTGAACGCGCCGACGAACACGCCGACGTCCCGCCCGGCGAGCTCGGCCGGCTTCTGCCCGCCGTCCTCCAGGGCCTCCCAGCTCACCTCGAGGAGCTTGCGCTGCTGCGGGTCCATGGAGTGCGCCTCGCGGGGGCTGATCCCGAAGAACTCCGGGTCGAACTCGTCGAAGCCGTCGATGTATCCGCCGCGCCCGCCGACCAGCCGACCGGGTTTGGACTTGTCCCGGCTGCCCAGTGAGGCGACGTCGTACCGGTCGAGCGGCGTGGGGGTGATGCAGTCCTTCCCGTCGACCAGGTTGCGCCAGAAGCCGCGGTGGTCGTTCGCGCCGCCGGGGAAGCGGCAGCCGATCCCGATGATCGCGATCTTCTCGGCGCGCGTGGGGAGGGCGGCCGAGGCGGCGACTTGGGCATGGCGAAGCGATTCAGGCATGAGCGGTCCCTTGATTCGCGTAGCGAGAGAAATGGTGAGCAGCAGAACAAGGCGGCGCGGGACGAGACGAATTGCCACCGAAGGCGGACGCGGGCGGCGGGCACGGGGAGGTCCGAGGTGGGGGCCGAGATGGGCGCCCGAGGTGCGGGGGCCGGTCAGTCGGCGGGGCGGCGCCGCCAGGGGTGGACGAGGGTGGCCAGGACGGCGCCGGTGTCGGGGAAGGAGCCCGGGTCGGTCAGGCCGACGGACTCCGGTTCACGGCCGGGGCGCCAGGTGAACGTGCCGAACACCCGGTCCCAGACGGACAGGTCGGAGGCGTAGTGCCCGGCTTCGGTGAGGTCGGTGCTGTGGTGCAGCCGGTGCTGCTCGGGCCCGGAGAGGACGTGGTTCAGCGGCCCGAGGCGTACGCGGATGTCGGCGTGGACGAAGTACCCCTGGGCGACGACGAAGAGACCGACCGCGAACACCGCCCGCTCGGAGAACCCGACCAGGGCCAGGGCCAGTTGGACGAAGCCCTGGGAGATGACGACGTCGAGCACGTGGTTGACCCCGTTGTTGCCGGCGTTGACCTTCGTGGGGACGTGGTGGACGCCGTGCAGCCGCCAGAGCCAGGCGTAGGTGTGGCCCGCGCGATGCACCGCGTAGCTCGCGAGCGAGCCCAGGAGCAGGGCCACGGGTATCTCGGCCCACAGGGGCAGCCACGGATCGCGGCGGGCGACCTTGCCGACGGCGTACAGCACGACGTTCTGCCCGAGGGTGCCGCCGGCGGCGGTGAGGACGTAGTACACGCCGTACCACCCCCACTCCCGGCGCTCGGGCTGCCAGGAACGGTCGTACGGGATCAGGAACTCGAGCAGCACGAGATAGCCGAGCACCGAGAACTGGAAGAGCAGAACGGCGCGCCCCGTGTCCCAGCCGCGTCCTTCGGCGAGGAGGAAGACGGCGGCGACCGCGAGCAGCAGGACCGGTTGGGCGGTCACGGCCAGGACATCGCGCGCCGATAACCGGGGCATGGCACTCCACTTCTTGGGGACGACCGGACACGTGGGAGCGCTCCCCGACGAGGAGGGAGGCACCGGGGAGCTTGATGACAGTATGAATTCACATGACTACGCACGGCAACGGCGATCGACCGGCGCACGGTGTCGAACGCGCCGGTGCCAATGATCCAAATACCCCCGCGCGCACCCCCGAAGATCGTCTCAACCAGGCTTATTTCTGCCCGGAGTTGATCGCTCGACTGACGGATCGATTCATCACCGTCGGTCATGACGCGACAGCCCGCCCAGTCGGCCGAAGCCGTCCTCCGCGAGGGCGTCGAGCAGGGCCGGACAGTCCACGCGGGTACCGGAATTGGGCATTTCAGTAGACGGTTCGACTGCTAAATGATCACAATGTGCAGGAAGTGTGGAGGCGACCGGTGCGGGGGTTCCGAGGCCCGTGCCGTGCGTCGGCACACGGCGGCCACCGACCGGTACGCGGGTCGGCGGCGGCACCCCCTGTACTCGAATCGACCTGGAGTCGGCGTGACGCCACCCCCCGTTCCCACCCCGCAGCCGGACCCGGCCGCCACCTCCGTCGTCGGCGGTGCCTTCGACGCGGTGCCCGCACTCGACGGGGAGCTGTGTTTCGACGGCGCCACCCTGGAAGCGGCCTCCGGCGACTTCGGGCGCATGGTCCGCCAGTCGCCCGCCGCCGTTCTCAAGCCCGGCTCGGCCGACGACGTCGCCACGATGGTCCGCTACTGCCGGGAGCGCGGCCTGAAGGTCGCCGGACGGGGCCAGGGCCACTCCACCCACGGCCAGGCCCAGGTGCCGGCCGGGCTCGTCGTCGACCTCGGCTCCCTCGACGCCGTCGAGATCCGCGACAACACGGCCGTCGTGCAGGCCGGGGTCCTGTGGAGCACCCTGGTCCGCGCCACCCTGCCCCTGGGCCTCACCCCGCCCGTCTTCACCGACTACCTCGAGCTCTCCGTGGGCGGCACGCTCTCCGCCGGGGGCCTCGGCGGGCAGATCGGTCACTACGGCACGCAGGTCGACAACGTCCTCGAACTCGAAGTGGTCACCGGTGAGGGCGAGCTGACGACCTGCTCGCCCACCGTGCGTCCGGACCTGTTCCGGGCCGTCCTCGGCGGCCTCGGGCAGTGCGCGATCATCACCCGCGCCACCCTCGCCCTGGTCCCCGCGCCCCGCTCCGTACGGCTCTACACCCTGACGTACCCGAGCGTCGCCGCGCTCACCGCGCAGGAGGCCGAACTGATCGGGGAAGGCCGGTTCGACTACCTCGTCGGCCAGGTGATGCTCACCCCGGACGGCTGGATCCACTTCATCGAAGCCGCGTCCTACGACGCCACCGCCGAGGACGACGCCCGGCTCACGGACGGCCTGGGGCACACCTCGGTCCAGGCGCAGGACGTGGAGTACTTCGACTTCCTCGCCCGGATCGCCCCGCTGCTGGACATGCTCAGGGCGAACGGCGAGTGGCAGCGGCCCCACCCCTGGTACGACAGCCTCCTCCCCGCGTCCACCGTGAACGAGGTCGTCACGGAGACGCTGGCCGGCCTCAAGTCAGGCTCCCTCGGCGCGAGCGCGGTCGCCCTCCTGTACCCCGTGCTCACCGGCAAGTGCCGGACCCCGCTCCCGGCCATGCCGGACGAGGAGCTCGCCTACCTCTTCTCCCTCCTCAAGACCGCCTCCCCCGGAGCGGACTCCGCCGAGGAGATGGTCGCCGCGAACCGCGCCCAGTACGACACCACGGTCGCGGCGGGCGGCACCTGGTATCCGATCGGTTCGGTCCCGCTCACCACGGACGACTGGGTCCGCCACTTCGGCGCCTTCTGGCCGGAGTTCCGGGCCGCCCGCCACCGCTACGACCCCGATGGGATCCTCACCCCGGGCCAGCGCATCTTCTGACCCGGGCGGGGGCCCGGTCCGGCACGGGGCCGGGCCGGTCGGCGAAGATGGTGGGGTCACCCCGTCCCTCGACGCGAGGAGCGTCCGCCCTGATGTCCAGCCCCGGTTCCGGTCCCGGTACGAGGCCGCCGACGATCGCCGATGTCGCCAGGGTCGCCGGTGTGTCGCGTACGACGGTCTCGCACGCCCTCAACGGGCTCGGCAAGGTCGACCCCCGGACCCGGGAGCGCATCAAGCAGGTCGCCGCGGAGCTCGGATACCGGCCCAACCTGCGGGCGCAGCGGCTGCGGCGCGGGGAGGCGAAGGCCATCGCCCTCGCCTCCTCCATGCCGTTCGCGGTGGCCGGCGGACCGTCCCGGCTCGGCTTCTACATGGAGGTCGCGGCCTCCGCCGCCGAGAGCGCCCTCCTGCACGACTACGCGCTGGTGCTCGTCCCGCCCGTGCAGTCCGGCTCCGCGCTGTACTCCGTCGACATCGACGGGGCCATCGTCGTCGAGCCCGACGTCGACGACCCGGCGGTCGCCGCCCTGAAGGAACGGGGGCTGCCGTTCGTGACGCTCGGCAGGCCCGGGTCGCCCGCCGAGGACGTACCGTACGTCGATCTGCGCGGAGGTCTCGTCGCCGAGCTGCTCCTGACCCATCTGCACGAGCAGGGGGCCCGCCGGCCTGCCCTGCTCATCGGCTCCGGTCAGAGGCACTCGGCCGTGGACGCGCGCGCCGCCTACGAACGGCTCGCGGCGGACCACGGCTGGACGCCGATCGTGGCGACCGCCCCCGAGACCGGCGGTGAGCAGGCCGGGTACGAACGGTGCGCGGCCCTGCTCGCCGAGCACCCCGGGATCGACGCGGTCTGCGCGATGGTGGACGCCTTCGCGGTGGGCACGGTCCGGGCGATCCGGGACAGCGGGCGCGCCGTGCCGGACGACGTCCTGGTCGTCACCCGGTACGACGGTCTGCGCGCCCGGACCTGCGAACCGCCCCTGACCGCCGTGGACCTGCACCTGGACCGCGCGGCGGCCGACGCGGTGACGCTGCTCCTCGGCCGGCTGCGCGGGGGCGGCGACGCCGCCACCACCGCGCCCGTGCCGACGGTCCCGGAGCCGCGCGTCATCGCCCGCCGCTCGTCGCAGCGGGGTACGACGGCCTGACGTCTCGGCGTTGGTTCAGAGACCCAGGATCAGCAGCGCCCCCGAGACGAGCGCGAAGACGAGCACGAAGAGCCGCATCCGTCGCGCGTCGAGCCGGTCGTGCGCCAAGCGGCTCAGCCACGCGCCCACCCCGATCGCGGGCGCGAGGGCGAGGGCCCAGCCGAGGTCGGCCGGCCTCCCCTCCCCCGTCCCGAACAACAGCAGCAGCGAGGCGACTTCACCGACGAGGAAGCACACGGCGACGGTGGAGCGCAGCTCCGCCGGCGGCCGGTGCTGGTAGACGAGGGCGAGCGGCGGGCCGCCGACCCCCGTCGCCGTCTCCGTCAGCCCTGTCACCGCCCCCGCGCCCACATAGGCGACCCGGCCCGGCGTGAACGCGGGCGCCGCCAGGCTCACGACGGCCGCGAGCACGGTGGCGACGCCCACGAAGAGACCGAGGCTGCGCTCCGGGATCAGCCACAGCAGCGCGAGGCCGCCGGGGGTCGCCGCGAGGCGCGCGGCCGTGATCCAGCCCGCGCCGCGCAGGTCGAGCGAGGCCCGTTCGCGCCAGGCGACGTACAGGTTGAGCGGGATCATCGATGCCAGGACGAACACGGGGAGCAGGCGGGGGTCGAGGATGCCGGCCACCGGGGCGACGATCAGGGCGAAGCCGAGTCCGCTGCTGCCCTGGACGAACGCGGCGGCCGTCACGGTGAGGGCGAGGACCGCCAGTGTTCCGACGGTCACTTCGCGGTCCCCTCGACCCGGGCTGTCCCCACGGCCCGGGCTGTCCCCACAGCCCGAGCAGTCCCCTCGACCCGAGCAGTCCCCTCGACCCGAGCTGCCCTCTCGGCCCGAGCCGTCCCCTCGGCCCGCGCCGCCGTCGATGTCGGGTGGACGCGGGTGATGGCGGCGCCGCCCACGGCCGTACGCGCCAGCTCGGCCGCCCGGCGCACGAGAGCGGTCCCGTCCCAGTCGACGGGCCGACCACCCCACAGGCGCAGCCGGCCGGCGACGAACACGGCGGTGATCTGGTCGCGGTTGCCGCGCCGCACCAGCTCCCAGGGCAGGTCCCAGGAGAGCGCGAGTTCCGGGGTGGTGGTGTCGACGAGGAGGAAGTCGGCGGCGAGCCCCTCGGCGATCGTTCCGGTCCGTGCGCCGAGGCCGACGGCGTCGGCTCCGCCGCGGGTGGCGTGCTCCAGCCAGGTCCAGCCGGCGCCGCAGGACGAGTCGCCGGTAGCGAGCCCGTACGCGAGCCGCTGCGCGAACTCGGCCGCGTCGGCGAGCCGGAAGCCGTCGCCGCGCGTGCCGTCGGTACCGAGTCCGAAGCGGATGCCGCGCTCGGCCATGGCGGTGGCGGGCGCGACGGCGTTGCCCTTCCAGGCGCTGGCGACGGGGTTGTAGCTGACGGCGGTGCCGGTCTCGGCGAGCAGGGTGAGTTCGCGCGGGGTGAGGAGCGTGGCGTGCGCGGCGAGCAGGTGGGAGCCGAGCACGCCGAGCCTGTGGAGGTACTCCAGGGGCCGCAGACCGTGGCGTACGAGCGAGCGTTCGACCCCCGCCAGATGCTCGTTGACGTGGATCTGGAGGACCGCTCCGGACTCTGCCGCGAGACGGGCCGTGCGCCGGAGGGTCTCCTCGGTGGCGGCCTCCGGGATGGAGACGGCCAGGGAGGGGTGGATCAGCGGGTCGCCTTCGTACCGCGCGAGGTGCTTCTCGGCGGCGTCCGGGACGGACGGCGTCTCGCCGTCGGCGTCGTTGCGGACCAGGCCGAGGACGCACCGGATTCCGGCGTCGCGGGCCGCGGCGGCCACCACCTCGACGTCGACAGCGGCGCGGGTCCCCGCGTCGGCGACGGTGGTGAAGCCGCCGCGCAGGGCTTCGAGCACGGCCAACTTGGCGGCGACGTACGCCGCTTCCTCGTCCAGGGCACCCTCCAGTGGTACCCACACCCGGCGGAAGATCTCCGACGGCTCCCCGAAGGCGAGCGCCGCACCGAAGCTCTGGGTGAGGTGGTGGTGTGCGTCGACGAAGCCGGGCATGAGGAGGTGTCCCGGGAGCGGGACCGGATCAAGATCGGGGTGGGTGCGCGCGAGGTCCCCGAGGGGTCCCACGCGCTGGAAGGTCCCGTCGGCGACGACGACCGCGTGACCTTCGGCGGGGCCCTCCGGCAGCAGCACGGCGTCCGGCACGAGCAGGAGGGGCCGGTCCGAACCGGTCAGGGCGTCACGGGTGATGAGCTGGTTCATCGATCGCTTTCCGTACGAGGGGAGCCGAGGCGGGCTCCGGTGGGGCGGGCAGAGGTCAGCCGGGCGGCGAGGTTCGGCCTGACGTGGTGGAAGAGGACGTTGAGGACCGCGGCGACGAACGCGCCGACGGCGACGCCGCTTTCGAGGAGGATGCGGAGGTTCGGCGGGAAGCCCCCGTACACGCCCGGAACGAGGATCGGGAGCAGTCCGAGCGCGAGGGCGACGGCGCAGATGAAGGTGCTCGTGTGCGTGCCGAGGTCGGAGCGGCCGAGCATCTGGACGCCGAGCACGGTGATCACGGCGAAGACGACCATCGCCGTGCCGCCGACGACCGCCGACGGGATCACGCTGATCGCGCGGGTCACGGGGGCGAGGAACCCGATGGCGATGAGGACGACGCCGGCCGCGGCGGTCACGTAGCGGCTACGGACGCCGGTGACGCGGACGATGCCGATGTTCTCGCCGCTGGTGACCATGAGCGGCAGGCCGAAGAAGCCGCCGAAGAGCGAGGTGAGCGCGTCGCCCCGGACGGTCTTGGGGACGTCGGCGCGGGTGTCGATCTCTTTGCCGACGGCCTCCGCGTTGATGACGGTCTGTCCGGTGGCCTCCGCCATGGAGGCGAGGCTGTAGAGCATCAGCGGCAGGGCGGCGACCAGGTTGAACTGGGGCGAGCCGAACGGCATCAGCTGCGGGAGGGTGAGCAGACCGCCGTCGGTGGCGCTGCCGAGGTCGACGGCGCCGAGGGCGGCGGCGAGGCAGGTGCCGGCCAGGAGGCCGAGCATGACGGCCAGTTGGCGCAGGATGCCGCTGAAGAACAGGTAGAAGGCGACGGTGAAGCCGATGGTGGCCAGGCCGAGGCCGAGGTTGAGGGGGTCGGCGAAGCCCGGCGTGCCGGGGCGTCCGGTGACGAGGACCGCGCCGACCTTCACCAGGTTGACGCCGACGATCACGATCATCGTGCCGATGACGAGGGCCGGGAAGAAGGCCAACAGCCGCGAGAAGACCGGCAGGACGAGGAAGTAGAAGGCCGCGGTGAGGATCACGGCCCCGGTCGCGGTGCGCAGGCCGTGCTGTTCGGCGATGGCGAGGAAGAGGATCAGGGGCGCGCCGCCCGGCAGCATCACGAACGGCAGCCGGGGGCCGAACTTCCACGGCCCGAGGGACTGGATCAGGGAGCCGACCCCGGAGAGCACGAAGGCCGCCGAGAGCAGGTTGACGGTGAGTCCGGGGTCGAGGCGGAGGGTCGCGCTCATCAGGAAGATCGCCGAGATGGGGGTGGCGGCCATGACGAGCACGTGCTGGACCCCGAAGAGCAGGATCCTGCCGAGGGGGCGGGACTGGTCGACGGGGTGGGGAGCGTCGGGGGCGGAGGGCTCGGGGGTGCCGGGGCTGGGGCTCTCGGGCTCGAGGGCCTCGGGCTCGAGGGTCTCGGAAGTCTCGGGGCTGGGGGTCTCAGGCTCGGAGGTCCCGCGGACCGGTGCCTCAGAAGCGGGGGATCGTCGTTCCGTGCCGGGAAGGCCGGGCAGGCCGGGGAGGTGCTGGGGAGTGGACACGTTCGGGCTCCGTTCGGGCGTCGCTGCACGCTCGGATATCAGCCGCGATCCAGCCCCGGACGGAGGGCCAAAGCGAGGTGGCCAAATCGATTTGGCCGCCAGTATCCGAGGGCTCCCGCCCACCGTCAAGACTCCTAGACTGTCCCCATGAAGATCGAGCCGCGGCTGTTCCCGCGCGTCCCCGGGCAGGAGCCGCCGGCGCCGCTCGCCCCGCCCGCTCCCGACGAGGCGCCGCACGTGTGGCTCGTCCGGGCGGCCGAAGTCGACCTGCCCGCCGCGCGGATGGACGTGCTCGACGCCCGGGAGCTGGAGACCGCGCGAGGGTTTCGGAGCGCCGCGGACCGGCGTACGTACACCGAAGTGCACGTGGGGCTACGGGTCCTGTTGGGGGCCTACCTCGGGGTGAAGCCAGGGGACGTGCCGTTCGTACGGCGGCCGTGCCCCGAGTGCGGGGAGCCGCACGGGCGGCCCGCCGTCGAGGGCGATCCCCTCCACTTCTCCCTCTCGCACAGCGACGGCCTCGGCCTGCTCGCCTTCGCCGCGAGCCCGGTCGGGGTGGACGTCGAGCGGCTCCCGGATCTCACCACGGTCGAAGAGGTCGCGCCGATGCTGCATCCGCGCGAGACGCGGGAGTTGGCCGGGTACGCGGCGGCCGACCGCCCACGTGCCTTCGCCCGGACCTGGGCGCGCAAGGAAGCGTACCTGAAGGGCCTCGGCACCGGCCTCGCCCGCGGGCTCACCCTCGACCACGTCGGCGCGGCCGAGCCGTGCGAGGCCCAACTGCCGGGCTGGCGGATCGCCGACGTTCCGGTCGACCCCACCCACGCGGGGGCCGTGGCCGTACGGGTCTGAGCGCGCGGCCGCGTGCCGAACGGCTTGTGCGATACGCCAGAATGACGGGATGACCAGCAACGACGTGGGTGGAGAGCAGATCTGGAACCCGCAGCGCCTGCGCAGCGGGAACGAGCGGTTGCTGCTCGGCCTGCTGCGCTCGGGCGGGCCGGCCTCCCGGGCCCAGCTCGCCCGGACCACGGGCCTGTCCAAGCCCACGGTCTCCAGCGCCCTGGCCTCGCTCGAACAGGCCGGGCTCGTCAGGGAAGCGGGTGTCCACACGCCCGAACGCGGCCGGACCGCAGTGCTGTACGCGCCTGATCCGACCGCCGGCTACGCGCTCGGCATCGACATCGGCCGGGCCTGGCTCCGCGTCGCCCTCGCCGACCTCGACGGCACGGTCGTGGCCCGTACGGAGGTCCGCAACCAGGCTCGTACGTCGGGCCCGATGGCGGACCTGGTGGTCGCCACCGCCCGGGAGCTCGTGGGGAGTTCGGGTGTCGCGCCGGCCACGATCGTGCAGGCGGTCGTGGGTACGCCCGGCGTGTACGACGAGGAGCTCCGGCGGGTCCGGTTCGCGGGCAACCTGCCCGGCTGGGGGCGCCCGGGGCTCTTCGACCGGATGCGCGAAGGGCTCGGCCTTCCCCTGGCCGTGCACAACGACGCCAATCTCGCGGCGCTCGGCGAGTACACCGTCGGGGTCGGCGCGGGCAGCAGGCTCTTCGTGTACCTGATGATCGGTACCGGCCTGGGCATGGGCGTGGTGAGCGAGGGGCGACTCTTCACCGGCGCGCACGGCGGTGCGGGCGAGATCGGCTTCATGCCGTGGCCGGGGCGCCAGGGCCCGGGCACCCTGGAGGGGCTCGTCGCGGGCGACGCGGTGGTCGCGGCCGCCCGGGAGCACGGCATGACCGGGGACCTCAGCGCGAAGGACGTCTTCGACGCGGCCCGGTCGGGCGACCCGGCCGCCGTCGAGGCGGTCGAGCTGGAGGGCGAGCGCCTGGCACACACGGTGGCCGCCGTGTCCGCGGTGCTCGACCCCGACCTCGTGGTCCTCGGCGGCGGCATCGGCCACAGCGCGGATCTGCTGCTGCGTACGGTACGGAGCGCCCTGCGGTCCCTCACCCCGATCCGACCCAGGGTCGCCGCGAGCACCCTCGGCGAGGACGCGGTGCTCCACGGCGCCCTGGCCATCGCCCTGGACACGGCGCGGGACGTCGTCTTCGAACGCCGCCCGCACCCTGGCCGCCTGCACTCCTAGGTCGTGCCAGGCGTCGCGGCCCCGGCCATGATCCGCCGGACAGCCCCTAGGAGCGCACCGCCAGGCCCTCAGCCCCAGGTGCGGGAGCAGAGCACGAGCCGATAGCCGTCCGGGTCGGCGATGGTCACGCCGTGCTCGTCCCAGTAGGGGTTGTGCGCCGCGACCCGCGTACCGCCGGCCGCCGTCAGCCGGTCGATCAGGGACTCGTCCGCGGGCTTGCCGAGATAGAGCACGAACAGGTCGTCCACGGTGGGCGTCGGCTCCAGCGGGTGCTCCGGGTCGTGGGTCAACTCGAAGTGCCAGGGCCCGTGCTGCGACCCGACCATCAGCAGGTCGTGCTTGCCCGGGACGCGCTCGGTCGTCCGCCAGAGCACGTCGAGGCCGAGACCGTCGACGTAGAACCGCTCTGCGGCGGCGAGGTCACGCGAGGGCCTGGCGACGCGGACGTGGGTGCTGGGGTCGATCACGCCGAGACCTCCAGCGCCGCGCTCCAGACCGGGCTGTCGACGTAGTGGTTGTCGTACCGCTCGGCGGAGGCGGCGATCTCCTTCGGGTCGGCCTCGCCGCGCATCACGCGGCCGAGCAGCCGCAGATAGTCGAAGCGGCCCATGCCGGGCGTGAAGACGAAGAGGACGTCCGCCTCGCAGCCGGGCGCGGCGGCGAAAGCGTGCGGGGTGTGGGGCGGCACGGCGAGGAAGTCACCCGCCTCCAGGACGGTGACCTCCTCCCCCACGAGCACCTGGAGGGAGCCGCTGATCACGAAGAAGAGCTCGGTCGCCTTGGTGTGGAAGTGCGCGGGTGCGCCCACGGCACCCTTGGCGAAGCTGGACCGGTAGCTGGTGAATCCGTCCGCCGTGCCGTCCGAGTCGGCGAGCAGCGTCATCACGCTGCTGGGGTCGGCGCAGGTCTCGGCCTCGGCGTGCCGGGTCAGGACGGGCGGGAACGGTGCGGCGGACGGCGTCTCGTAGGACGCGTTCTGGGTCATGATCGGGACTTTACGATCATGAACAGGCTTCTGACCAGGGCTGTCGCGCCCGGGACGGGACGGTGCGAGATGAACGACCAGCGAACACTCGCGGAACCAAGAGGCCTTACGTGGTTCACCCTTTGACGATCGGTCACCTGTTCGTGCCCGGTGCTAAGATCACCACGCTTGCGGAGCGGTGGATGGGTGCAAGACGACATCTCCGACCACGGCGACCCTCCGGACGGTACCCCGGACACGGAAGGAAGCCGGGCCACCCGCATTGACGGAATTCAGCAAAGACCGTCAGTCGCCTGAAGAGAGTCTTATGACGTATTACGCACAGAACCCGGTCCTCTGGGTCCTCCTGGCCGCCACACTCGGCGCCGTCGCCGTCATCGTTCGCCAGCGCAAGGCGATTCGGACCTTACGGCAGGGGACCGAGGAGCTCAAGGCACATTACTCCGAATTGGAGACCAGTTACACGAAGTCCGTCGAGGACGAGAAGGACCGCGCCCAGGAATCGACGAAGTCGGTTCTGAAGTCCGCCATGCGGACGCTCCAAGGCCTCGCCGCCGAGCAGCAGTTGGTCATCTCGGGGCTGCAGAACAAGTACGGTGACTCGGTCATTCTCCGGGACCTCCTGGAAATCGACCACACCAATTCACAGTTCGGCCGACGCGCCCAGTCGATCGCCGTGCTCTGCGACGGCTGGCTCGGCCGGCACCGCGAGATCGCCTCGGTGTACGACGTGGTGCGCAGCGCCCAGGGTCGTATCCGGCACTTCCGGCGTGTGGAGATCCTCTCCCAGGTCGACTTCGGCATCACCAGCCGTGCCGTCGAGCCGGTGGCCCTCGCGCTCGCCGAGCTTCTCGACAACGCGACCAGCTATTCCAGCCCGGACACCGTGGTCGAGATCAATATCCGTACCGTGCCCAAGGGCATTTGCATCGTCGTCGACGACGCCGGTGTCGGTATGAACGACGAGGAACGGGTCAGGGCAGAGAAGCTCCTGTCCACCGAGCGGGTGTCCGGTGTCTCCGGACTCGGCAGCCCGCCGCAGTTCGGTTTCGCCGTGATCGGTGTGCTCTGTGAGCGCTTCGGATTCGAGGTGTCCGTGGATTCCAGTTCGCCGTACGGAGGCGTCCGCGGCGTCCTCCTGCTTCCGCACGACCTGCTCACCGGAATGCCGGAGAAGAAGGCCCCGCAGCCGGTCGCCCCGGCCGCCGCGGTCCCGGAACCGAGTGGCCCCGCACCCGTGATGGCCGCCACGGCCACCACCGACGACGGTCTGCCGAAGCGCCGCCGCAAGCGGCCGATGGCGATCGTGAGCGGCGGCGAGCAGTCCGCGTCCGCTCCGGCGCGCTCCGGCGCGGAGACCGCCGCGATCATGGGGGCCTTCCAGCGGGGCACGCAGTCCGGACGGGCGGCCCGGCCGGAGTCGGCGGATCAATCGAGCAGCACACGTGATGCGAGCAGCGAAGGGCATGAGGTCTCGTGAACGACGATCTGT
This sequence comes from Streptomyces sp. NPDC026092, assembly GCF_040638605.1. Taxonomy (NCBI): domain Bacteria; kingdom Bacillati; phylum Actinomycetota; class Actinomycetes; order Kitasatosporales; family Streptomycetaceae; genus Streptomyces; species Streptomyces sp. NPDC026092. Next base: position 192,755 of record NZ_JBEZYN010000010.1, on the reverse strand, counting down.
CATGGATGCTTGACAGCGCCTTGGAGATACCCGGGGCGCTGCACGCGGTCCTCGTCTCCGCGGACGGTCTGCTGATGGCCCGGACCAAGGAGTTCGGGAAGGACAACGCGGACACGGTCGCCGCCGCGATGAGCGGCATGCAGTCGCTCAGCCGCTCGCTCGGCTTCTTCGTGGAGCCGGGGCGCCTGCAGTGGCGTCAGACGCTGGTCGAGTTCGACGGCGGCTGGGTCTTCCTGATCTCCGCGGGCGAGGGCGCCTACCTCGGCGTCTCGGCCTCGCCCGACGTCGACATGCAGGACATCACGTTCCGGATGCAGCAGCTCGTCGGCCAGCTGGGCAAGGCCCTGACGACGCCGCCGCGCGAGAACCTCGGCGCCCGCTCATGAGCCGCTACGACGAACGGGAGCCGGAGTCGGCGGAGTTAGTCCGTCCCTACGTCATCACCAAGGGACGTGGCCTGCCCGACGAGGAGCAGCTGTCGCTGGTGACCCTGGTCACCGCGTCGGCCGACCACCAGCAGCGCCCGACCCGGCTCTCGCCGGAGGAGCAGAGCCTGTTGGACCTGTGCACGGCCGGCTATCTCTCGGTCGCCGAGGTCGCGGGGCACACCAAGCTGCCCATCGGCGTGGTCAGGATCCTCCTCTCCGCCCTCACCGAGGGCGGATACCTCATCACCCGCCCTCCCGTGCAGCGTGCCGCGCTCGCGGACCGAGACATCCTCGAGGAGGTACTGAATGGTCTCCGCGCCAAGTTTGGGTGAGCAGGCGTACGTGCGCGACGGCGCCACGCAGACCGCCGTCAAGATCCTCGTCGTCGGCCACTTCGCCGTCGGCAAGACCACGTTCATCGGTGCGATCTCGGAGATCCCTCCGCTGACCACCGAGGAGACGATGACCCGCGCGGGCGAGTCGTTCGACGACCTCAAGGGCGTCCGGTCCAAGACCACCACCACGGTGGCCATGGACTTCGGCCGGCTGACGATCAGCGAGCGGGTCGTGCTCTATCTGTTCGGAACGCCCGGCCAGCAGCGCTTCGTCCAGATGTGGGAGGACATGGCGCGCGGCGCGCTCGGCGCGCTCGTGCTCGTCGACCCCGAGCGGCTCGCGGACTCCTTCGCCGTGATCGACCTGATCGAGCAGTACGGGCTCGACTACGCGATCGCCGTCAACCACTTCGACGGGACCGCCGGCCGTGAGGAGCGGGCGCTCCGCGAGGCGCTGGACCTGCTCGACGACACCCCGATCGTCACCTGCGACGCGCGCGACGAGAAGTCGTCCGCCGACGCGCTGATCACCCTCGTCCGGTACCTGCTGGACCGCGCTCACTAGAAGCAGAGAGAAATCATGGACGCTCGATCCACCGCCCCCGTACCCCCGCCGGGGTGCCCCGCGCACGCCGACGGCGGCCGGGTCCCGCTGTACGGGCCGGAGTTCCAGGCCGACCCGGACGCGTACTACGCGTACATGCGCCACTTCGGGCCGGCCGCTCCCGTGGAGCTGGCTCCCGGGGTGGAGGCCACCCTCGTCACGGACTACGCGACGGCCCTCCAGCTCCTCCAGGACTCGGGCAACTTCCGTAAGGACGCCCGCCGCTGGCGGCACCTCAACGAGGGGCTCGTCAGCCCGGACAACCCGATCGTGCCCGTGCTCGCGTACCGGCCCAACTGCATGTTCAGCGACGGGGCCGAGCACCTGCGGCTGCGCCAGGCGGTCACGGACAGCATGGCGCGGGTCGACGTGCGCAAGCTGAGCCGGACCACGGAGCAGGTCTCCGCGTACCTCATCGCGCAGTTCGCCGCCCGCGGCTCCGCCGACCTGCTCGGCGACTACGCCAAGCAGCTGCCGCTGCTCGTCTTCAACGAGCTCTTCGGCTGCCCGGCCGACATCGGCGACCGCATCCTGTTCGGCATCACCGGCATGTTCGACGGTGTGAACGCCGAGCGCGCCGTCGAGGTGCTGTTCGGGGCCGTCGGCGAACTCGTGGCGCTGAAGCGTGCCAGGCCCGGGGACGACGTCACCTCGTGGCTGATGGAGCACCAGTCGAGGCTGACCGACGAGGAGATGGTCCACCAGCTCGCTCTCCTCCTCGTGGCGGGCAACGAGCCGCTGCGCAACCTCATCGGCAACACCCTGCACCGGCTGCTCACCCATGACGCGTACGCCCACAAGGGCGGGCTGATCGACGAGGCGATCGACGACACGCTGTGGGAGAACCCGCCCATGCCGAACCTCGCGCCGCACTATCCGGCCGCCGACATGGAGTTCGCCGGTCAGAAGCTGCAGGCGGGCGATCTCGTGCTGGTCAGTTTCGCGGCCGCCAACACCGGTCCCGCGCTGACGGCGGCGCGCGAGTCCGGCAGCAACCGGGCCCATCTGGCGTGGAGCGCGGGCCCGCACGCGTGCCCGTCCAAGGACCCCGCCCGGCAGATCACCGTCATCGCCATCGAGAACCTCCTCAACCAGCTCGCGGACGTCGAACTCGCGGTGCCGGAGGACAGCCTCGTCTGGCGTCCGGGCCCGTTCAACCGGGGCCTGGCCACACTGCCCGCCCGGTTCACGCCGGTCGAGACCGTGCGCCGGGGCGGTGCGCAGGGCCACGCCGAGACGTCCGCCCGGCCGGGACCGGAGCAGGCGGAGGCGGGGCGCAAGCGCGGCGGAATGTGGAGCCAGTTCCTCAACTGGCTGGCCAAGTGATGGAGGCCACTCCGCTTGGCTCCCCCGCCGCTGCATGATCGATCAGCGGCGGGGGTAGTGAGCACGGCGAATATTCTGGCGTGCTCATGAGGAGAAGAGATCCCGTGGAACCGATATCCGTCGATGCCGGTTTTGCTCGCAGACCCCGCGCGGTCGGCCCCCTCGATACCCGCCCCTCCGGGCGGGTATCTTCTTGCGCCCTCCCGCGCCACGCGGAGACGCTCGGCGGTCACACGGCGCGGCAGCTCCTGCGGCTGTGCGAGACCGCGGGGTTGAGCGGGCCCGACTCCGCGGCGTACGCCCGGACGCTGCTCACGCTCCTCGGGCCGGTCGGCGAGCGCCCGCTCGATCTGCCGGCCCCGGACGACTCGTTCGTCGCGGACGACCACACGCCGGTGGAGTTCTCGCTCGCCTTCACCCCGGACGCCGCGCCGACGCTGCGGGTGGTCCTCGAACCGGGGTGCGGCGCCCCCGACCTGGCGAGCAACGGCCGTGCCGGACTTGAGGCCGTCCGCCGGACGGCGCGGGGCTGGGGCATCGACACCGGGCGCCTCGACCAGCTCGAGGACCTGTTCTTCCCGCCCGACCCGCAGGGTCCGCTGGCGCTCTGGTGCGCGCTGGAGATGGTCCCGGGCGGAGTACCCAGGGTCAAGGTGTATCTGAACCCGGCGGCGTCCGGGCAGGAACGTTCCGCCGATACGGTACGGGAGGCCCTGCGCCGACTCGGTCACCACCAGGCCTTCGCGGCGCTGCCCCAGGGCGACCGCCCTCTGTTCTTCGCCCTCGATCTCGGCGACTGGGACGAGCCCCGGGTGAAGGTCTACCTCGCGCACCACGACATGTCGGCAGAGGAGGCCGCGAAACTCTCCCGTGTGGACGGCGGACCGGGTCCCACGGAGATCGCGTCCTTCTTCCGCACGATGGCCGGCCACGACCCCGACGGGGCCGAGTCCGCGGAGGGCCGGGACCCTCGGCTCGACCTGCGCCCCGTCCAGTCCTGCCACTCGTTCACCGAGACGGCGACCGGCCGGCCGAGCGGCTTCACCCTCTACATCCCGGTCCGCGACTACGCCCGGCACGACGGCGAGGCCCTCGACCGGGCGCTGGCGGTCCTCGGCCGGTACGGCATGGACCCCACCCCGCTCCTGCGTTCGCTCTCCGCCGTGACCGCGCGCCGGCTGCGGGACGGCGTGGGCCTCGTCGCGTACGTGGGGCTCGCCCACCAGGAGGGCCGGCCGACGCGGGTGACGACCTACATCTCCTCGGAGGCGTACGAGGTCAAGCCGCCCGCCATCACGGGAGTACCGTCCCCCCGGTCCCGGCGCTGATTCACCGGACAGCACCTACGCGCCCTGCGGCTCCCTCAACTCCCGCAGGTAGGCGCCGACGTCCACCTGGAACGAGGCACCCTGGCTGGGGCCGTAGCGCTCCTCGACACCCTTCAGGTACAGGTCGATCTCGTCGCGCATGACGTCGGCGGCCGGCAGGGGCTCGTCGCCGGCCACGACCCGCGTCACCCACCGCGCCTGGGCCTCCACCAGGCGCGTGATCGAGCCCACGGGACGGATCAGGCCGACGAAGTACAGGCCGGGGCGGTCCGGAGCGACCATCCGCCGGTACAGCTCGACCTGGTCGTCCTGCCCGTCCGTGGGACACCCCGCGGGCAGGAAGGGGAAGGACATACGGAAGCCGGTGCAGTAGACGATCGCGTCCGCCTCCTCCACGGTTCCGTCGGTGAAGGTCACCCGGTCGCCCTTCAGGGACGCGATGGCGGGCTTGGGGATCACCCCGCCGTGCCGTATGCGGCTGAGTATCTCGTCCGAGATGGTGACGGCCGAGGAGAAGATCGCGTGGTCGGGCTCGGGCAGGCCGTAGTCCGACAGCCGCCCACGGGCCACGAGCAGCGCCTGCTCGACGAAGGTGCGCTGCTCGGGCATGGACATCTCGGCCCACCACGGCGCGTCGGCGATCAGGTCCACGGGCATGCCGAAGAGCTGCTTGGGCACGATGTGCAGCGCACGGCGGATGGACAGCGACGTCCGCGCGGCGTGCCGGGAGAGGTCCGCGGCGATGTCCACACCGGACGCCCCCATGCCCACGACCACCACCCGCTGTCCCGCGAAGTCGGCGCCGTCGCGGTAGTCCATCGAGTGGAGGATCGTTCCGGCGAAGGAGTCGGCGCCCGGCGGAAGCGGATTCGGCAGCTGCGCCTCCGTGTTGTGGCCCGACGCGACGACCACGTGCGGGAACCGCCGTTCCGTCACCTCCCCGCGCGCGTCCCGGCTGGTGACCGTCCAGGAGCCGTCGCCGTCCTGTCGTACGGCGAGCACCTCGGCCCGCAGCTCCACCCGGTCGAGCAGCCCGGCCTCCTCGGCGAACGACCGCAGATAGGCGGCGACGTCGGCGTGTCCCGGGTACAGGGGGAACGCGTCGGGCATCGGGAAGTCGACGAATTCGGTGAGCTGCTTGGAGCTGTTCAGGTGCAGCGACCGGTAGCCGGGCCCCGGTTCGCCCGCCGCCGTCCGGCGCCACAGCCCACCGACGTCAGGTGCCTTCTCCAGGCAGACGAAGTCGATGCCGCGGCCCGCCAGGGCGTGCGCGGTCGCCAGACCCGACGGGCCCGCGCCGATGACGCACACGGTCGCGGTACGGGGAGCGCCACCGGCCTGTGACCCGCCCAAGGAAGCCTCCACAGAACACCATCCGTCCTCGCCCCGGGCAACGACGGCCGCCGCTGTCCCCCGGGCCTCGGCCCGGGAAGATCACGATACCGACCAGTCTTTCGAGACCGGCCGCCGAGGGGCGGACGCGGATCACGGCGTCGGGCCGGGGCAGGACGGGGCGGCGCAGAGCGGCAACGGCGGTGCTCCGTATGCGAGAACGTCACGAAAAAGCCTTCTCCGGGTTACACGGTCATCCCCTCCCCCGTGCGATTCTCCCGCTTGCACGTCGTCAACACGCGTAGATCGCGACGGTGTTGAGCCCACCCGGTCGGTCCCGCGCGTGCCGTCCCCCACGAAAGGCCCCCCATGTCCGCCCTGCACATCGGAAGATGGAAGTCCGTGGCCGCGGCGATATCCGCCGTCCTCGTCGCCCTCACGGTTCCCACCGTCGCCGCCACCCCCGCGAGCGCGACGACCACCGCGTACGACAGCACGTACTACAAGAACGCGATCGGCAAGACCGGTCCGGCCCTGAAGTCCTCGCTGCACACGATCATCAAGAGCCAGACGAAGATCTCGTACGACGCCGTCTGGAACGCGCTCAAGGTCACCGACCAGGACCCGAACAACACCGCCAACGTGATCCTGCTGTACAGCGGCACCTCGCGCAGCAAGTCCCTCAACGGCGGCGCCGTCGGCGACTGGAACCGCGAGCACGTGTGGGCCCAGTCGCACGGCAACTTCGGCACCTCGGCAGGGCCCGGCACCGACCTGCACCACCTGCGGCCCGCCGACGTCCAGGTCAACAGCATCCGCGGCAACAAGGACTTCGACAACGGCGGCAGCCCGGTCAGCGGCGCACCCGGCAGCTACACGGACTCGAACTCCTTCGAGCCGCGCGCCGCCGACAAGGGCGACGTGGCCCGCATGATCCTCTACATGGCCGTCCGCTACGAGGGTGACGACGCCTGGGCCGACCTGGAGCCCAACGAGTCGACCTCCAACGGCAGCGTCCCGCTGCACGGCCGGCTCTCGGTCCTGAAGCAGTGGAACGAGCAGGACCCGCCGAGCGCGTTCGAGGAGCGGCGCAACGACCTCATCTACGGGACCTACCAGGGCAACCGGAACCCGTTCATCGACCACCCCGAGTGGGTCGAGGCGATCTGGTAGAGCACAGCTCCGCAGGCGGACCGCTGAGCCTCGCCCCCAGCCGGGCGGGGCTCAGCCCCCTGGCGGACATGCCCTGCCCCACTTGGGCGCGTCTCGCCCCATGTGCGGAGTGTTCGACCGGTTCGCGGCGGGCTTCCCGCCATAGTGCCGGGCATGACACAGTCACCCTCCCCCAGGCGTCGGCGCACGCGTGCGGCCGCCCGTACGGCCCTGCTCTGCGCCGCCCTCCTCGGCCTCACGGCCCCGACGACCGTCGCCTCGCCCGCTCCCGCGCCCGGCAAGGGCCCGGACGGCCGCGGCGGAGGCGACTGCGTGCGGACCGAGCACACACGCGACCCGCGGGCCCGTGAGGTCATGGAGATCGCCCGCAAGGCCGCGAACGACCTCGCCCTGAACTCCGTGGAGCTGAAGGTCACCGTCGACGGGCGCGAGGTCGTCACCGAGGCGCTCGGTCAGTCCATGACCGGGGTCCCGGCCCGGCCGGACATGCACTTCCGCGCGGGTTCCGTGGCCTTCGCCCACATCGCCACGGGCCTCCTGCAGCTGGTCGAGGAGAAGAAGGTCCGGCTCGACGACACCGTGGAGCGCTGGCTGCCCGATCTCCCCAAGGCCGAGCAGATCACCCTGCGCATGCTGGCCTCCAACACCACCGGCCTCCACGACTACGTCACCGACCCGGCGTTCGGGGCCGAGCTGGAGGCCCATCCGTTCAAGCAGTGGACCCCGGCGGAGCTGCTCGCCTTCCCGCTGAAGCACTCGTTCTGGTACGAGCCGGGCACCAGCTGGAGCTACTCGCACGCCAACTACCTGCTCCTGATCTCCGCGATCGAGAAGATCACGGGCACTCCGATCGACACGTTCATGAAGGAGCGGGTCTGGAAGCCCCTGGGGCTCCGCGAGACGCGGAGCAACCTCACCCCGGACATCCCGCGCCCGGTCCTGCACGCCTTCACGTCCGACCGCGGCCTCTACGAGGAGTCCACCTTCTGGAACCCGTCGTGGACCACGGCCCCCGGCGCGGTCATCACCACCGACGTCTGCGACCTGGCCCGCTCGGCGCAGGCCATCGGCAGCGGTGAACTCCTCTCGCCCCGCTCGTACCGCACCCTGCTCAACCCGGGCACGGTCGGCCTCGGCGGAGCGAGCGAGACCTGTCCCGCCTCGATCTGCCTGAAGCAGACCGAGGCCCAGCACTTCGGCTTCGGCGTCATCGTGGTCAACGGCTGGGTGGTGCAGAACCCGTCGTTCTCGGGGTACCAGGCGATCCAGGCGTACCTCCCGTCGAAGCGGCTCGCCATCGCGGTCTCCGCGACCAAGACGGCGACCACACCCGACGGCAACCAGGCCGAGGTGGTCGCACAGCGCATCGCGGCGAAACTCGCCCCGGGCACGCCCCTGTCGATCGACTGACCGGCCGGGACACCGGCCCCGGCCTGTACGGGCACCGCTCCCTGGTAGGACCCGCCGAAGCTCGGGACCGGAATTCCGGTGGATCCGGTCCCGACGGCGTTCACCTGACGGAGGGTCCCGTCGGGCAGCATGGGCACCATGAACTCGGAGCAGCCGCCGCCTCACGAAGAGAACGTCGCCCACCCGGCCACCCTGGTGCACTCGGCCGACGTCATGAACGCGAAGACGACCCTCCTCCAACTCCTCGGGCGCACCGGCGTACCCGCGGACGAGGCCGGGCGGCTGCTCGCGCTCGTCGAGGCGGGCGCCCTCACCCAGGCGCACGGCGACATCGCAGGGATCGAGGCCGGCACCCCGGCGGGCAAGGGCCAGCGCTACGCCACCGGGTGGCACGACTGCGCCCGGACGGCCGGCGACGCGCTGCTCCGCAGGGCCGACCACGCCGTACGCGAGGCCCTGGGACCGGACGCGCCCGTCCCCGACACCGCGCACGTCCATCCCCCGGTCGCGGGGGTGGACGTGGCGCGGGCGATGGTGGCGGTGACCCCGCTCTACCTCAGGTTCACGCACGTCTCGGACCTCGACCCCGAGGTGTCGGACGACGTCCTCGTCGCCGTCCTCGGCACGATGAGCACCGCCGAGCGGGCCGGGTACGCGGGCCGTCTCGAGGAGTTCACCGAGGACCGGCGCACCCGCCTTGCCGCGCTGTACGCGGAGTACGGACCCGGCAGCGACGTCTCCATCCACGGCCGCTACTCCCTCCTGCACTCCCCCAGCAGCGTCGCCGTGCTCGAACGCCTCGTCGCGGCGCCGGCCGCGCTGCGGGAGGAGTGGGACCTCGGGGAACTGCCCCCGGTCTGGCTGGAGGGGCTCTCAAAGGCCTGGGAGGCTCAGCCGGGCGGCTGACGCGCGCCGGCCGCCCGGACGTCAGCAGGACCCGAGGCCCTGCTCACGCCCGGCTCGGGGCCCGAGCGGCCGGAGCGGTGGGCGAGCGCGGCGAGGGCGGTGACGAGGGAGGCGAGGCCTCCGACGACGAAGCAGGCCCGGGCGCCCCACTCCGCCCCGATGGCGCCCACCAGGAGCGCGCCGACGGGGGTGGAGCCCTGGAGGATGAGGGTGTAGAGGGCGAGCACCCGGCCCCGGTAGCGGGGGTCGCTGCCGAGCTGGACGCGGTGGTTGGCGGCCTGGGCGAAGTAGATCGAGGCGCCGCCGGTGAGGAAGAGCAGGACCACGGCGGCCGGATAGCCCGGTGCCCAGCCGACCGTCGTCTCCAGGACGGCGAAGACCAGGGCCGAGCAGGTGACGAGCCGCCCCGACGGCCGGGACCTGCGGGCCGTGGTGAGGAAGGCGGCGGCCAGCGAGCCGGCGGCGAAGGCCGTGGTCAGCAGGCCGAAGGAGGTGGCGTCGGCGTGGAACACGGTCTTCGCGAGCAGCGGCAGCGTGAGCTGGAAGTTCAGCCCGAAGAGGCTCACGCCCGCGACCAGGGCGAGCGGCACCAGCAGGTCCGGGCGGCCCCGGACGTGCCGCAGGCCGTCGACGACCCGGGTGCGGCCGGGCGGGCGGGCGGCGCGCAGGATCTCCCCCGGGCGCATGCGCCGCAGGGCGAGCACGGTCGCGGCGTAGCTGAGGCCGTTGATGAGCATGACCCAGCCGGTGCCGAACGCGGTGATGACGAGTCCGGCGACGGCGGGGCCCGCGACCCGGGCCACGTTGAAGTACGCGGCGCTCAAGGCCGAGGCGTTGGGCAGGAGCTCCGGGCCGACGAGTTCGCCGACGAAGGACATCCGGGTGGGCACCTCGACCGCGTTGACCAGGCCCAGGGCGCACGCGAAGACGTAGATGTGCGGGAGGCCGGCGGTCCCGGTGAGGACGAGGACGGCGAGGGCGAGCGCGAGCAGCCCGGAGACGAGGTTGGCGCCGGTCAGCAGGGCCCGCTTGTCGTAGCGGTCGGCGAGCCTCCCGCCGTACAGGGTCAGGAGCAGCATCGGGGTGAACTGCAGGGCGGTGACGGTGCCGAGGGCGGTCGCGGAGTCGTCGGTCAGTTCCAGGACGAGCCAGTCCTGTGCGACGACGGACATCCAGGTGCCGGCGACGGAGACGACCTGCCCGGTGGCGAAGAGGCGGAAGTTACGGACGCGCAGGGCCCGGAACGGATGGGTGGACGCCGCCGGGTCCGTGGTCTTCTCCATGCCAGCCCGTCCTCGCTCCCGCCCCGCCGGGCGCACCGGATTCCATGATCGGGCGGCTGCCCGACGCCGTACAAGGGACCTTTGTTCAGGGCTCCTTCAGGTCTCTCCCCCGACGTCAGAGCCGGGTCGGGGAAGGTTCAGGGGAAGGTCAGGGGCGGTCCCCAGGTCCGCAACGGCCGGGAGGCCGGGGTCGGTCGGGAGGTCAGGGTCGGGGAGGTCAGAGGCGGTCAGGTGCGGTCGTCGGAGGAGAAGCGGAGGCAGGAGGTGACGACCAGGAAGGGCCACAGCGACTGCATGCAGGTCACGAGGCGTTCGGCGGCGCCGGGGGCGCCCTGGCGTTGCGTCTCGATCAGGTACCAGACCGCCCCGAGCCCCATGAGCGCGGTCGCGGCGAGCGCGGGCGCCAGCCGCAGGCCCCACGGGGCGGCTCGGCCGCGGTGGGCGGCCAGGATCGGCCAGAGGGCCAGGAGGGCGAAGCCGAGCGCGGAGGCCGAGCCGTGGCGCAGGGACCCTCCGCTGCTGGGTGTCGGGAGCAGGGCCACCGCCAGGGACGCCACCCCGCCGGCCGCGAGGGCGACCCGTCCGGCGGGCGCGGCCGGGCGCAGCCCCCAGGCGGTCAGCAGATGGCAGACGCCCAGGGCGAGCAGGGCGCCGGTCATCACCCAGAACCCCTCGGACCCGTAGGCGGCCAGGACGCTGATCGTCTGGGTGGCGGGGTCGTACCCGGGCCCCTCGAGGCGTGCGGCGAGCACCCAGCCCCCGGCCAGCAGGAGCGGCGCGCACCCCGAGGAGACCAGGGCCCACCGTGGAACAGGTCGCATCCGCCCACCGTAAGCCGATCGGTCGCCGCCGCCACGTGGACGCGGACGGGCCGGAGTCCGAACGGGTGGCGCCCGCGGACCGCGTCCGCCGCGGCGAGGGTCAGGCGGTCACCTTGCGCTGGAACCAGCCGTGGAACTCCTCGTCCTCGGCTCCGTCGGCCGCCGCCGGGCGCGGGGCGGCCCGCTCCAGGGCCTTCTCCGCCTCCGCCCGCCAGGTCTCCGCGTCGGCGCGCGGCGGGGGCGCGTACGCGCCCCGCTCGGGAGCGTCGGCGGCGGCGCCGAAGAAGTCGCCGCCCTTGCGGCGGACGTCGTCCGTGCCCCACGCGCGTCCGGAGCCGGACCTGTCCACCTTCCGCAGGTGCGGGATGTGCTTGGCGCAGTGGATGTACGCCTCCTCGACCGTGACCTCCACCCACGCCTGGGCGCGCCGGCCCGGCACGGGGTCGACGGGGAGCCCGGTGTGGGCGCGGCGCATGGCGTCGTCCGGCACGATCCGGGCCCGGCCGTTGACGTGGAGGCCGATGCGGTCCTGCAGGAAGTCCATCATGAGGATGCCGACGTGGGCGTTCTCCTCGATGTTGCCGAGGCTGGCGTGCACGCCGTTGCCCCGGTACTCGGGGTACGCGAGGGTCCGGTCGTCCAGGACGTGGAGGAAGCCGGGCGGTCCGGCCCGGAAGGTGTTGTCGCACTCCCCGTGCCGGTCGGCGGTGGCCAGGAAGAACATCTCCTGGCGCGCCACGAACTCCCGCATGCGCGGGTTGAGCCGGTCCAGGACCTGCTCGTCGTAGAACTTGTCGGCCCGCTCGGTGGTCCCCATGCGCCGCTGGACCTGGTGTTCGCCGTCGCTGCCCGGACGGGCGGTGCGGACCGGCGTCGGCCGCCGGTGGCCGGTCTCTTCGAAAGTGCTCAATTCCGTGCCCCGACCAGTTCTTCGATGGAGTCGTGCCGTATGCGGTGGGTGGGGATGCCGATGCCGAGCAGCGTGTCGACGCCGCGCCGGATCATTCCGGGCGGTCCCGAGAGATAGGCGTCGTACGTGTGCCACGGGCCGTACTGGTGGACCGCGTCCGGGAGCTGGCCGCACAGCTGCCCTTCGAGGCCGTCGTCGACGACCGGGCGGACCGAGAGCCACGGGTGCGACTGCTGGAGCCGGAGCATGGTGTCGATGTCGTACAGGTCGTTGCCGTGTCTCGCCCCGTAGAAGACCTGGACGGAGCGCCGTCTGCCGTGCTGGGCCACGTCCTCGACGAGGGCCTTGATGGGCGCGATGCCGGTGCCGCCGCCGAGGCAGAGCAGCCCGTTGTCGGTGCTGTGGTCCACGGTCATGGAGCCCGAGGGCCCGCCGAGGCGGATGACATGGCCCGGACGGGCCCGGTGCACGAGGGCGTTGGAGACCCAGCCGGCCGGGACTGCCTTGACGTGGAAGGAGAGCAGTCCGTCGGAGCGGGGCGCGGAGGCGAAGGAGTAGTGCCGCCAGACGCGCGGCCACCAGGGGGTCTCCAGGGCGGTGTACTGCCCGGCGAGGAAGGGGTAGGGCTGGTCGGGGCGGACCGTCACCACGGCGACGTCCCGGGTCCGCATCTCGTGGGCGACCACTTCGGCCTGCCACCAGGCGGGGGCGCGCAGTTCGTCCTCGGCCGCCGCGTCGATCATGATCTGGGAGATCGCGGTGTAGGCGCCGACCCAGGCGGCTTCTGTACGGGGTCCCCAGCTGCGCGGGGCGTAGCGGGCGAGGGCGCCGATGAGGCATTCGCCGACGGCCGGGTAGTGCTCGGGCTGTGTCCCGTACTTCCGGTGCCCCTTGCCGAGCCGGGTGAGGTACGCGGTGAGGGTGGCGGCGTCGTCGACATGGGTCGCGGCGGTGAGCAGCGCCCCGAAGAGGCGGTCGCGCTGGGTGTCCATGGCGGCGGGGAAGAGGGCGCGCAGCTCGGGGTGTTTGAGGAAGAGCAGCGCGTAGAAGTGCCCGGTGACGGTGTGGGCGATCGGCTCGATCTCGGCGAGCGTCCGGCGCAGCAGCGCGGCGTCCGACGTGTCCTCGGGCGGCTCGGGGGCCGGCCGGGCCGGAGCGGGGGCAGGTGCGGGACGGGGCGCGGGGGCGGGAGCCGGGCTCGGTACGGGGCGGGGCGCGGGGCCAGGAGCGGGGGTCGGCGCGGGGCCGGGTGCGGGGCGCGCCGTGCCGGCCGAAGGGCCGCCCGTTGCGGGGCCCGGTGTGCCGCCGGGGCTGCGCCCGAACCAGCCTGCGTCCCGGCCTATGCCGCCTGAGCTCTCGTTGTCGGCCGACGTGTGGGTCGGACCATCCATCGGTTTGCCTCGCCTCGAACGTCTTTCGGTCGGTCTACGCGCATGGGGTCCGAATGTGCCCCGTTTTCCCTCTCCTTTTCGGAATTCCTGGCACGGGTGTGCGAACGCGGTCGACCATACCCCGGGGGCCGGGTTCCATAAAGGGAAGCCCGGCCTCCTTGCTACCACGGCGAGTTCAACACGACCTGCAATACTCCGGGAAAACACTCACCGAATATGTGCGCCTTCTTCACTTTCGGCGAGCCGCTGCCACAGGAACGTGTGCATCAAGGCGTTGTTGTGCGCCACCTGCTCGTTGTCGCTGGCGCCGGCGTGGCCGCCGCCCGTGTTCTCGTGGAGCAGCACCCGGTGCCCCAGCTCGCGCAGGCGCGCGGCCGTCTTGCGGGCGTGGCCCGGGTGGACGCGGTCGTCGCGGGTGGAGGTCATCAACAGGACCGGCGGGTAGGCGCGGTCCGCGGCGAGCTGGTGGTACGGGGAGAGGGCGCGGAGGTGGGGCAGGTCGGCCTCGTCGTCCGGGTCGCCGTACTCGGCGATCCAGGATGCGCCCGCGAGGAGCCGGTGGAAGCGGGTCATGTCGAGCAGCGGCACCTGGGCGACGATCGCCCCGAACAGCTCGGGGCGGCGGGTGAGCATCGCGCCCATGAGCAGCCCGCCGTTGCTGCCGCCGACGGCCCCGAGTCGCGCCGGGGTGGTGATGCCGCGCGCGACGAGGTCCTCGGCGACGGCGGCGAAGTCCTCGAAGGCGCGGGGCCGGTTCGCGCGGAGCGCGGCCTGGTGCCAGTCAGGTCCGTACTCCCCGCCGCCCCGGATGTTCGCGATCACGTAGGTGCCGCCCCGCTCCAGCCAGGCGCGGCCGCGCACCGATCCGTACCCGGGGGTGAGGGAGACCTCGAAGCCGCCGTAGCCGTAGAGGAGGGTGGGCCCGGGCCTGTGGCTCCCGGTGGTGCGGTCCGGGCCGATGACGAAGTACGGCACGCGGGTGCCGTCCCGGGACGTGGCGAAGAACTGGTCCACGGCAAGGCCCGCGGCCTCGAAGCGGGCCGGGGCCTGCTTGAGGATCTCGGTGTCCCCGCCGACGCTCCCCCGGTAGAGGGTGGAGGGCTGGAGGAAGCCGGAGACGTCCAGGAAGTACTCGTCGGAGACGTCGGGGTCGGTGTCGACGACGGTGACGGCGGAGAGCGGCGGTACGTCGGTGAGCGGCCGGCGCGCCCAGCCGCCGCCTTCGCCGCCTTCCGGCGTGAGGATCTCGATGCGGGCGCTGACGTCGCACATCGTCTCCAGGAGGAGGTGATGGCGGGTCCACGAGTGCCCGGCCAGGGCCGTCCGCTCGTCCGGTGTGAAGAGCACCTCGTGGGTGCGGTCGCCCGCGAGGAAGGCGTCGAAGTCGAAGGCGAGCAGGGAGCCGGCGGGGCGGCCGAGCCAGTCGGACTTGAGGGTGACGATCAGGTGGTCGCGGTGGGCGTACGCCCGCGCGTCGTCGGGGACTTCGATCTTCACAAGGTCGTCGTCGGCGGTCAGGAGGTAGGTCTCGCTGCGGTAGAAGTCCTGCGCGCGGCCGACGAAGTCCCGCTCGAAGCCGGGTGTGGTGTCGCGCAGCCCCCAGGCCGACACGTCGCCCGGTTCGGCCTCGAAGACCAGGTCGGCGCTCTCCAGGGTCGTGCCCCGGCGCCATCGGCGGACCGTACGGGGATACCCCGAGTCGGTCAGCGAGCCAGGCCCGTGGTCCGTGCCGACGAAGACGGTGTCGGCGTCGATCCACCCGATCCGCGTCTTCGCCTCCGCCACCCGGAAACCGCCCTCGACGAAGGCTCGGGCAGCGAGGTCGAACTCGCGGACCTCCACGGCGTCCCCGCCGTCGCGCGAGAGGCACACCAGCGCGAGGTCGTCCTCGGGCCGCCGGACCCTGGCACCTCCCCACACCCACTTCTCGCCCTCGGCGTCGGCGAGCGCGTCGACGTCGAGGAGGACCTCCCACTCCGGTTCGTCCTTGCGGTACCGCTCAAGGGTCGTGCGCCGCCACACTCCCCGCACATGGTCGGCGTCCCGCCAGAAGTTGTAGAGGAACGCGCCGCGCCGGGCGGTGTACGGGATGCGGTCCGAGGCGTCCAGCGCCTCCCGCAGCCGTTCCTTGAGGGTGTCGAAGCCGCCGTCGGCGGCCAGCTCGGCCGCGGTCTCGGCGTTCCGCTCGGCCACCCACGCCAGGGCGGCCTCACCCTCGACGTCTTCCAGCCACAGGTACGGGTCGTCATCGCTCACCTCCGCATTGTGCAGGCGTTCGGCCGCGCGCACCTGCCGAAAACCTGCACAACATGCGTGTGTTGACGTCGGCCCCCTTCACCGTTCCTCGACCCGGGCCGTTCGGAAATCGTCAGGACGGCGCCGTTCTGTCCGGTTGGTACCGCACCCTCTTCGGCGCCTCGAAATGTGTTACTCGTTCCTGCGGAGAAGATGTCGGCGTTCCGTGAATATGGCGGCACGGCCGTTTCCCCAGGAACACAACCGTGCACGTGGCGACGTCAACTGAATTGGTCCACTCACCCGTTCGCGTGCTTTGATCAGCGCCCTGCGGCCGCAGAAACGGATTCCCCCCAACAAATGAAGGGTGCGCATCATGCGTCACGACCTTGAGACCGTTGAGATCTCCGACGCCGACCTCGACGCCGTGTCCGGCGGTCTGGTCTCCGTCTCCGGTGGCCTCGGCGGCGCCGTGACCAGCGACGTCACGGGCCTGCTCGGCACCGTCGGCTCGCTCGAGACGGTCCAGGGCGTCACCGCCCTCGCCGGCGGCGTCCCCGGCCTGGCCCAGGGCGTCACCGGTGTCTCCGTGAACGCCACCGGCATCACCGGCATCGCCGGCCTCTGAGCCGAACACCGCCCGCAAACCCCGGAACTTCCCCGTTCCGGGGTTTGCGGGCACCCCGTGTACTCCCCGCGTACACCCCCCGTGTCCGCCCGTACGAATGCAGTCGAGGGAATAGTCCGTGCAGTTCCGCCAGAAGGCGCTTTCCAAGCTGCAATCGCCCGAAGAACTCGATGTGCCCGTGCGATTCGCCCGCCCGCCGGGCCGCCTCGTGCTCGCCGTCACGGTCGTCGTCATGGCCGTCGCCGGCTACTGGGCCCTCACCGGCACGGTGGCCGCCAAGCTGAGCGCGTCCGGCGTCCTCACGCACGCCGAGGGCAGCTACCTGCTGCAGAGTCCAGTCGCCGGACAGGTCACCGAGGTCCTCGTCGAGGAGGGCCGCCCCGTCGCCCCCGGAGCGCCCGTGCTGACCGTCCGTACCGACCAGGGGGACCGGCCCGTGCACGCCGTGGCCGGCGGCCGGGTGACCACGCTCTTCGCCCGGATGGGACAGGTCGTCACCACCGGGGCGGACGTGGCGACGGTGGAGCGCGTGACGGACCGGGACGCGCCCCTGGTCGCCGTCCTCTACCTCCCCGGCGACAGCGCCGCGACCGTCCGGGTGGGCGCCTCCGTCGACCTCGGCGTCCAGTCCGCCCCGCGCGACCGTTTCGGCGTCCTGCGGGGCCACGTCAAGGCGGTGAGCCGCACGCCCCAGACGCGCGAGCAGATCGGCTCCTTCCTCGGCGACAGCGGGCTCGCCGAACGCTTCGCCGGGCAGGGCAACCCGGTCGCCGTCCTGGTCGCCCTCGACCGCTCCGCCGCGACCGCCTCCGGCTACGCCTGGTCCTCCGCGGACGGCCCGCCGCACACGCTCGACTCCGGTACGCCCGTCACGGGCGCCGTCCACCTCTCCGCGCAGCGGCCCGTCGACTGGCTGCTGCCGTGAGCGCCCCCACCGAGTCCCCGCAGGGCCGGTCCCGCTCCCGCTCCGGGTCCCGGGCCTCGGCGCGCCGGCTCCCGCCCGCCCGGCGCCGTCGGGCGCCCGTGCCCACGGGCCGCCGTACCCGGACCGTCCGCACGCCGACCGTGCTCCAGATGGAGGCCGTCGAGTGCGGCGCGGCCGCCCTGGCGATGGTCCTCGGCCACTACGGCCGCTTCGTCGCCCTGGAGGAGCTGCGCATCGCCTGCGGTGTCTCGCGCGACGGGTCCCGGGCGAGCAACCTCCTGAAGGCGGCACGCGGTTACGGTCTCCAGGCCAAGGGCATGCAGATGGACCTGGCCGCCCTCGCCGACGTGGCGGCCCCGGCCGTGCTGTTCTGGGAGTTCAACCACTACGTCGTCTACGACGGCATGGGGCGCCGCTTCGGCCGCAGGGGCGTGTACGTCAACGACCCCGGCAAGGGGCGCCGGTTCGTCCCCATGGAGGAGTTCGACACGAGCTTCACCGGGATCGTCCTCACCTTCGAGCCGGGCCCCGGGTTCCGGCGCGGTGGGCGCAAGCCCGGCGTCATGGGCGGGCTGCCGGCCCGGCTGCGCGGCACGTCCGGCACGATGGCCGCCGCCGTCGTCTCCAGCCTGCTGCTCGTGCTCGTCGGCGCGTGGGTGCCCGCGCTGAGCCGTACGTACATCGACATGTTCCTCATCGGGAACCAGACCTCGCTGCTCGGCGTGCTCTTCGCGGCGATGGCGACCGCCCTCGTCCTCACCGCGACGCTCACCGCGATCCAGCAGGCCAACCTGCTGCGCGGGCGGATCATCTCCTCCACCCTGGGCAGCGCCCGCTTCCTTCGGCACCTGCTCAGGCTCCCCCTCACGTTCTACGCCCAGCGCAACCCGGCCGACCTGGTCCAGCGGCTGCAGTCCAACGACGCGGTCGCCGAGACCCTCGCCCGCGACCTGGCGGCCGCCGGCGTGGACGCCGTCGTGGTGCTGCTCTACGCCGTGCTGCTGTGGACGTACGACCCCCAACTGACCGTCGTCGGCGTGGCCGTGGCGCTGCTCAACGTGGTGGCCATGCGGGTCGTGCTCCATCTGCGGGCCACCGGCACGCAGAAGCTGCGCGCCGAGAGCGCCCGGCTGACCAACACCGCGTACAGCGGCCTCCAGTTGATCGAGACGATGAAGGCGACCGGTGGGGAGAACGGCTTCTTCCGCCGCTGGGCCGGTCAGCACGCGACCACCCTCGACGTGCAGCAGCGGCTCGGCGTGCCCACCGCCTGGCTGGCGGTCGTCGCGCCCACCCTGGCCGCGCTCAACAGCGCGCTGATCCTGATGATCGGCGGTCTGCGGGCGGTGGAGGGCCATCTCACGGTCGGTCTGCTCGTCGCCTTCCAGTCCCTGGTGACCAGCTTCACCGCGCCCATCACCCGCCTCAACGGCGTCGCGGGCCGGATCCAGGACTTCGCGGCCGACGTCGCCCGGCTCAAGGACGTCGAGAACTTCCCCGTCGACCCGGTGTACACCCGGCGTGAGCCGCAGGCCAGGACCCGGCGGCTCAAGGGCCATGTGGAGCTGGACGGCGTCACCTTCGGCTACAGCCCGCTGGACGCCCCGCTGCTCACGGGCTTCACGCTCTCGGTCGGCCCCGGGCAGCAGGTGGCGCTCGTGGGCGGCTCCGGCAGCGGCAAGTCGACGGTCTCCCGGCTGATCTCGGGCCTGTACGCCCCCTGGGAGGGCGCCGTCCGGATCGACGGGATGCGGCTGGAGGACATTCCGCGCAGCGCGCTCGCCGCCTCCGTCTCCTTCGTCGACCAGGACGTCTTCCTCTTCGAGGGCACGGTCCGCGACAACATCGCGCTGTGGGACCCCTCCGTCCCGGACGAGGCCGTGGTCGCCGCCCTGGAGGACGCGGCCGTGTACGACGTGGTCGCCCGTCGGCCCGGGGGCATCCACAGCCGAGTGGAGCAGGACGGCCGCAACTTCTCCGGCGGGCAGCGCCAGCGGCTCGAGATCGCCCGGGCGCTCGTGCGCCGCCCCAGCGTCATGGTCCTCGACGAGGTGACCAGCGCCCTGGACGCGGCGACCGAGCAGATCATCATCGACAACCTGCGGCGGCGCGGCTGCGCCTGCGTGGTCATCGCGCACCGGCTGAGCACGGTGCGGGACAGCGACGAGATCCTCGTCCTCGACCGGGGCACGGTCGTGGAGCGCGGCCGGCACGCCCAGCTGGTCGCGGCCGGGGGCGCGTACGCCGAACTCGTCAAGGAGCACTGAGGTGACGTTCCCTCACCAGCCGACGACCGTCGGCGTCGACCCCGTGGTCGCCGCCATGGGCGGCCTGGGCACGGCGGTCGACTGCACCGGCCTGGGCAGCGTCCCCCTCGAAGGCCCGCACGTGCTGTGGCTCGTCGTCGACGGCGCCATGGACCTGTTCGCCGTGGACGCCGCGCAGCTCGGCCCCTGGCACTTCCTGGGCCGCCTGGAGGCGGGCACGCTGCTGCTCGGCCCTGTGGACGGACCCGAGCACACGCTGATCGGGCGCCCCCTGGAGGGCTGCCTGCTGCGCCACGTGGAGCTGCGCGAACTGCAGCCGTACGCCTACGGAGCTCAGGCGTACGGCGGTCAGGCGCAGGGGGGCCAGTGGTACGGCGGTCAGTGGTACGCCGACCAGGACCCCTACGGGACGGCCGAGCCGCGCCTGAGCCCGCTGGAGCACGCCTTCGCGCTCGGCATCGGGCGCGGCCTGCGGGTGCTGTACCAGGCGCCGTTGGACGGCGGCGCGGGCAGCGAATCCGCCGGCGAGGACGACGACATCCTGTGGATGCAGATCGCCCCCGGCAGCGTCCTCTACGGGGCCGCCTACGAGGGGTACGGCGACGACGCCGCCGGGACACTCCTCGTCGAGCCGACGATGTGGCAGGGGATGGTCGACCAGCAGTACCGGCTGCTGTACGCCCTGGACAGCTGGATCGAGGAGCTCGAGCGCGCCCACGAGGACCGGACGGCGGCCGGGATCGAGGCCGGCCGGGCCGCCCGTACGCAGGCGGACAGGGCGCTGCTCGCCTCCATCGGCCGGTCGGGCGCGTCCGGCGCGTCCGGCGAGCGGGGGCGCGCGAGCGACGACGCCACGTACGCCGTCTGCCGGCTGGTCGCCGAGGAGGCCCGGATCACGCTGGCCGGGGCGGCGGAGGCGAGCGGCCTCCCCGGCCGCCTCGACCCCGTCGAGCGCGTCGCGCTCGCCTCCCGGATCCGTACCCGGGTCGTCCGGCTCGACGGCCGCTGGTGGCGGGAGAACAGCGGGCCCCTGGTCGGGCGGCGCGAGGCGGACGAGGCCCCGGTCGCGCTCCTGTGGAGGCGCGGCCGGTACGAGATCGTCGACCCCGCCACCGGCACGCGCGAGCGCCTCGGGAAGGCGGGCGCCTCCTCGGTCGCGCCGCGCGCCGTCATGCTCTACCGTCCGCTGCCCGACCGGCCGCTGGGCCTGCTTCCGCTGCTGCGCTTCAGCGTGCGGGGCACCCGGTCGGAGCTGCGGATGCTGCTGCTCTCCGGTCTGGTGGCGGTCGGTCTGGGCGCCCTTGTGCCCATCGCCACGGGCAAGGTGCTCGGCGACTACGTGCCCCGGGGCGAGACCGGGCTCATCGTGCAGACCGCGCTCGCGATCCTCGCGACCGCCGTCGTCTCGGCCGCCTTCATGCTGCTGCAGAACGTCACCATCCTGCGCCTGGAGGGCCGTATCGAGGCCACGCTCCAGCCGGCCGTCTGGGACCGGCTGCTG
The DNA here is from genome assembly GCF_040638605.1 of Streptomyces sp. NPDC026092. NCBI lineage: Bacteria > Bacillati > Actinomycetota > Actinomycetes > Kitasatosporales > Streptomycetaceae > Streptomyces > Streptomyces sp. NPDC026092. Next base: position 171,952 of record NZ_JBEZYN010000010.1, on the reverse strand, counting down.
CGCCTGCCGACCCGGTTCTTCGCGGGCCGCTCCACCGGCGAGCTGGCCAGTGCGGCCATGGGCATCAGCGCCATCCGCAGGGTGCTGTCCGGCACCGGCCCGGTGGTCGTCCAGGCCGGCACCGTCGGCACGATGAACCTGGTTCTGCTGCTGGTGTACAGCGTGCCCCTGGCCCTCGCCGCGCTCGCCATGCTGGCCGTCGTCGCGGCGGTGTTCCTGGGCCTGGGGCTGTGGCAGCTGCGCTATCAGCGGCGGCTGATCCGGCTCGGCAACAAGCTCAACAACCAGGCGTTCCAGACCCTGCGCGGGCTGCCCAAGCTGCGGGTCGCGGCGGCCGAGAGCTTCGCGTACGCGGCCTGGGCGGGCGAGTTCGCCCGGACCCGGGAGCTGCAGCAGCGGGTCGGGCGGATCGCGAACGTCCTCACGGTGCTCGGCGCGGTCTGTCTGCCGCTCTGCACGCTCGTGATGTTCATGCTCCTCGCCGGACCGGCCCGGGGCTCGATGTCCGCCAGTGAGTTCCTCACGTTCAGCACCGCCGTGACGATGCTGCTGTCCTCGGTCACCCAGCTCACCGGCGCGCTCCTGTCCGCCGCCGCCGTGCAGCCGATGTTCGAACAGGTCAGGCCGGTGTTCCAGGAGACGCCCGAGGTCCGGGGCTCCAGCGCCCAGCCCGGCGAGCTGAGCGGGGCGATCGAGGCCGAGAACCTGTCCTTCCGCTACACCGATGACGGTCCCCTGGTTCTCGACGGGGTCGACTTCCAGGTGCGTCCGGGCGAGTTCGTGGCGGTCGTCGGCGCCAGCGGCTGCGGCAAGTCGACGTTGCTGCGGCTGCTCATCGGCTTCGACCGGCCCTCGTCCGGCAGCGTGCGCTACGACGGGCAGGACCTGGGGGCGCTCGACCAGGCGGCCGTGCGCCGCCAGTGCGGTGTCGTCCTGCAGAACGCGCAGCCGTTCTCCGGCACGATCCTCGACTGCATCTGCGGCGCCGAGACGTTCCCGCTCGAGGACGCGTGGGCGGCGGCCGCGATGGCGGGCCTTGCCGAGGACATCAAGGCCATGCCGATGGGCATGCACACGATGCTGTCCGACGGCGGCGGCACCATCTCGGGCGGTCAGCGGCAGCGGTTGATGATCGCCCAGGCGCTGATCCGCAGGCCCCGGGTCCTCTTCTTCGACGAGGCCACGAGCGCGCTCGACAACGAGGCGCAGCGGGTGGTGATCGAGTCCACGCGGGCCCTGAACGCCACCCGGGTGGTGATCGCCCACCGGCTTTCCACGATCATGGATGCCGACCGGGTGATCGCCATGGCGGACGGCCGGATCGTCCAGCAGGGGTCACCGGCCGAGCTGCTCGCGGACACGACCGGGCTCTTCCACGAACTGGTCCGCCGTCAGCTGCGCTGATCCGGCTCCCGGATGCCCCGCGCCAGGTAGAGGCCGGTGGCCGTGGCGAGCAGGGTCACGCAGCCCGTGAAGATCAGCCCGGCGGCGTCCAGGCCCAGCCACATCGTCAGCGCGCCGACGCCCACGACCGGCAGCGAGATGCCCGTGTAGGCGACGACGAAGAACGAGGAGACCGTCGCCGCCCGGTGCGCGGGAGGGGCGGCCTCGCCGACGGCGGTCAGTCCGGCTCGGAAGGCGAGCCCCTGCCCGATCCCGCCGCAGACCGCGCCGGCCACCAGGAGCGGCAGGGTCTCCGCCCACAGGGACGCGCCGACGAGGAGCAGCCCGAGCACCAGGACCGCGCAGCCGAGCGGCAGGGCGACCCGCCCGGGCATGCGGGCCGTCCACGACTGGCCCACGGTCGAGGCGAGGAACACCGAGAAGACCACCAGGCCCGAGACGGCGTGGTTGGTGATGTCGAGGGTCTGCGCGACGAAACTCGGGGCCACCGCGGTGAAGAGGCCGAGCAGCGCGAACCCGGCGAAGGCGGCCAGCGCCGAGGGCGTGAAGACGCTGCGGACCTCGGGCGGTACGTAGAGCCCCTGCGGCCGCAGCCGGCTGCGGAGCCGGGGATGCTCGACGGTCTCCGGCAGGAGGAGCACGATGACGCAGGCGACGGCGACCAGGCCGAGGTGGACGAGGAACGGCAGGATCAGCGGCTCCGGTGCGTACTCCGCGAGGAGCCCGGCGAGGAGCGGTCCGCAGCCGAGACCGCCCATGTTCGCGGCGGTCGCGGCGAAGCCCGCGCGGGACTTGCGGTCGGGCCGCGCCAGTTCGAGCACGGTGACCGTGCCCGCCCCGCTCAGCAGCCCGGCCGAGAAGCCCGACAGGAGCCGGCCGGCGAAGAGGAAGGGCAGCCCGCCCTCGAAGAGGAAGCAGAGCGCGCTGGCGGCGGCGAACCCCAGCGCCGCCCACAGGACGGGCCGGCGGCCCACCCGGTCGGAGTGGTTGCCCACGAGCAGGAGGGTGGCGATGACTCCGACGGCGTAGCTGGCGAAGATGACCGTCACCATCAGCTCGGAGAAGCCCAGCTCCTCGCGGTAGAGACCGTACAGCGGGGTGGGAATCGTCGTGCCGGCCATGCCGATGGCGAAGACGACGGCCGCGGCGACATAGCCGAGGCGCCGCGGGTGGCGGGAGGTGCTCCGTACGGTCGGAGCGGCCTCACCGGTCATGCCGGCGCCTCCTTCCGCGCGAGCGCGAACACGCCGACGACGACCAGACCGACGCCCAGCACCTCCGGTACGAGCCACCAGCCCACGCGTACGTCCTCTTCGTAGATCAGGATCCCCAGCATCAGGCTCACCGTGGCGTCGCCCAGCGTGAGCGCGGGCTGGGAGGCGACCAGCGGCCCGCCCTGCATGGCGTGTTCGAGCAGCAGGAGCGCCGCGATCCCGGCCGCACAGAAGGCGTACGTCTGCCAGGCCGTCAGGAACCCGGCCAGGCCGTCGTCGTCCAGGATGTGCATGGACGTCTTCATCAGGCCCGCGGTGAGGGCGTAACAGATGGCGGTGGCGGCGCCGAGACACCCGGCGCGGGCGCGCCCGGCCGGCCTCCGCAGTCCGGCCACCGTCAGCGCGACGACCGCGCCGGCGGCGATCGCGAGCGCCGGGATCCAGCGGTCGAGCGGCACGTGCGTGCGGTTCCCGTCGGGCGAGGCTGCCATGAGGGCCACCCCGAGACCGACCACCACCGCCGCCACGGCACCCCACTGGGCCTTCGGCAGCCGCTCCCGTGTCATCAGGGAGGCGATCAGCAGCGCGAGCGGCAGCTCGAGCACGAACAGCGGCTGTACGAGCGAAAGCGGGCCGGTCGCCAGGGCCGCCGCCTGCCCCACGCCTGCGACGATGACGGCGAGGATCCCGGCGAGCCAGAGCGGGCGCTTCAGCAGATCGAGGATCAGGCCGGGCCGGAACGAGTCGGTCTGACGGACGGTGAGCGCGGCACGGCGCTGCAGCACCGTGGCGAGCGCGTTGCTGAACGCGGCGCACACGGCGAAGAGGACCGGCAGGACGACACTCACCTCCCGATGGTCACCGTCGCCGCCGGACGCTCGGGCGACGACACCGGCGGGGGCGCGCGGTTCACCCGGTACGCGCCCCTCCTGCCGCCGGTCGGCCGAATCCCGGGCCGCGGGCGTGGGCGGCCCGGCCCATGGTGGTACGTCGTCGGAATGCAGCCTGGCACACCGCCGCAGGTGATCCCGTTCCTCCGTACCGCCGCCGCCTACGCCTGGCGCCTGCTCGTCGTCGGCGCGCTGGTGTACAGCCTGTTCGCGCTGCTCGGGCGCTTCCACGAGATCGGGGTGGCCGTTTTCCTCGGTCTGGTGATCACGGCACTGCTGCGCCCGGTGGCGGACATCGTCGCCAAGGGGCTCCCCCGCCCGCTGGCGGTCGCCCTCACCCTCCTCGGCAGCCTCGCGCTGGTCCTGGGCGTCCTCGCCCTGGTCGGTGAGGCGGTGGAGGGCGAGCGGACGACGCTGGTACGGGAGTTCCGGGACGGCATCGACCGGATCGAGGACTGGCTGGAGCGGCCGCCCTTCCGGCTGAACCCGGAGGCGCTGACGGATGTGCAGAGCAGGATCGGGCAGTTCCTGTCGAGCCACCGCTCGGCCCTCATCAGCGAGGCGATGAGCGGCGCCCACCGACTGGTCGCGGTCCTCACGACGCTGGCCCTCGCGCTCTTCTGCTCGGTGTTCTTCATCCACTCGGGAGACCGGCAGTGGGTGTGGCTGAAGGACCAGCTGCCGGACCGTGTGCGCGAGCACTTGGACGTCGGCGGCCGGGCGGCCTGGCGTACGTTCACCGGCTACACGCACGGGATCGTGCTGGTCGCGGCGGTGAACGCGACCCTCGTCGGGCTCGCCCTCTGGCTCCTCGGGGTACCCCTTGCGGTGCCGTTGGCGCTCCTGGAGTTCGTCGCCGCGTTCGTACCGCTGATCGGTTCGCCGGTCGCCCTCGCGGTCGCGGCGGTCGTGGCCCTGGCCTCGCAGGGCCCGTGGATCGCGGCGATCGTGGTCGGCCTGATCGTGATCATCGGTCAGATCGAGGGCCATCTGCTGCACCCGCTCGTCATGAGCTGGGCGGTGCGGCTGCACCCGCTGGTGGTGGCGATCTCGGTGATCGCGGGCGCGATCGCCGCCGGTGTGGTGGGCGCCGTGGTGGCGGTGCCGCTGGTGTCGGTGATCTGGTCGGTGCGGGTGGCGTTGCGGGAGGCGGGCGGGGCGACGGGTGACGGCGAGGGTGAGGGGGAGGCGGCGGACTCGGAGGCAGGGAAGGACGCAGGCGAGGCGACGGAGGGGTGAGCGCCGCGGACGCGGCGTGTGCTGCTCGGCGCGACCGGTGTGGTCGCGCTGCCCCAGTCGGTGCAGGCCGCGAACCTGCTCACCAACGCCGGTTTCGAGGCCGGCACACTCTCCGGCTGGTCGTGCACCGGTGGGCTCGGCTCCGTCGTCTCCACCCCCACGCACTCCGGTACGAAGGCCCTCGCCGGGGCGGCGAGCGCGAGCGACAACGCCAAGTGCAGCCAGACCGTGGCGGTCCAGCCCAACACCGCGTACACCCTCTCCGCCTGGGTCCGGGGCGCGTACGTCTACCTGGGGGTGGACGGCGGCGGCTCCACCTGGACACCGTCCGCCGCCTCGTACACCCAGCTCTCGCTGAGCTTCACCACCGGTGCCTCGCAGACCAGCGCGACCATCTACACCCACGGGTGGTACGGCCAGGGCACCTACTACGCCGACGACGTCAGCCTCGACGGACCGGGCGGCGGAGGCGGCGACGACACCCAGGCACCGAGCGTGCCCGGCAATCTGCGCTCCACCGGCATCCGGGCGGCCGGCGGCGACATCGTCCCGTCGATCGGCGGCTGGTCGGGCAACAAGCTCGGCCCGAACTGCGCGACGGCGGCCGACCTGGCGGGCGCGTACCAGAAGGTGATCGACGCGTACGGGCTCAAGGCGATCGACGTCGACATCGAGAACACCGACGAGTTTCGAGAACGCGGCCGTCCAGGACAAGGTCCTGACCGCGCTGAAGACCGTCAAGGCCAACAACCCGGGGCTCAGGACGATCTTCACCTTCGGCACCTCGACGACCGGCCCGACGTACTGGGGCAACCGGCTGATCGAGCAGGCGAAGGCGCTCGACGCGGACATCGACGTCTTCACCATCATGCCGTTCGACTTCGGCGGCGGTGCCGACATGTACGGCAACACCGTGAACGCGGCCAACGGCCTGAAGGACAAGCTGAAGGCGGTCTTCGGCTGGGACGACGCCATGGCCTACGCCCACCTCGGCATCTCGGGCATGAACGGCCTCTCCGACCAGCAAGAGCTCACCGGCCCGCAGACCTGGACGAGCATCCGCGACTGGGCGAACACGAATCACATCGCGCGGCTCGTCTTCTGGTCCGTCAACCGCGACCGGGGCTGCGCGGGCGGCGGGGTGACGAGCAACTGCTCGGGCATCGCCCAGAGCGACTGGCAGTTCACCTCGATCACGGCCGGGGTCACCGGCTGACCTCGCTCGGCGGCCGCGCTCGTTCGGCCGTGCTCGCCGACCGCGCCGTCGCGGGGCCGTTCCCGGCTCGCGGCGGCGCGGTCGTGCACAGTGAGGTCCATGGACGTCGAGCAGGTCATCGATGAGCTGTACGGGGTGGCACCGGGCGAATTCGTCGCGTCCCGGGACGCCCGGGCGGCCGAGGCGCGGAGCGCGGAGGACCCCGCCGGCGCGAAGCGGATCGCGGCGCTGCGCCGGCCCACCCTCGCCGCCTGGGCCTCGAACCGGTTCGTACGGGAACGGCCGGAGGACGTCCGACGGCTGCTCGCCCTCGGCGAGACCCTCCAGGAGGCCCACCGACTCCTGGACCCGAAGACGTTCCGCGAGGCGTCCGGGCAGCAGAACAAGGTCATCGCGGCGGAGGTCCGCGCGACGGCGGCGCTCGCCGAGGAGGCGGGGCACCCGCTGAGCGCCTCGGTCAAGGAGGAGGTGGAGCAGCTCCTGCGTGCGGTGCTCGCCGACCCGGACATCGCGGCGGAGTGGTCGGCCGGCCGCCTCGCGAAGCCCCCGGAAGCCCCGGTGGGCTTCGGCGGCATCACCCCGGACAGCCTCCCGCCGCGACCACCCACCAAGCCCGCGAAGTCCGCCCCGCCCGCCAAACCCGCCAAACCCGCCAAAGCCGACACCCGCGCCCGCGAGGCGGCGGAGAAGGCGGCCGCGGAAGCCACCCTGCGGGACGAGGACCTCCGGGCGGCGGAGGCTCGCGCGACCGAGGCGAACGCCCAGGTGGCCAGTCTCGAAGAAGAGCTGCGCCGGGCGCAGTCCGCCCGTCGCGAAGCCCGCGCTGCGGCGAAGAAGGCGGCCGACGCCTCCCGAGAGGCACACGCCAGAGCGGACAAGGCGCGCGAGGCGCTCGACTGACCAGCCGGGTGGGGTCGTCGCGCTCCTGGGTCGGAAGGCACTGGATGCCAGGATGGGTGTCATGGATCATGAAAACGGGTGGAGTGCGGGGCCGGTGGGAGCCGGGGACACCGGACGTGACGAGCTGGTGCGGATGGTGCGCGGGGCAGCGCGTGAACTGCCGGGCGGGCAGGTCGTGACGGCGTCGGTCGTGTGCGAGGCGTGCAGTGCGGGGGAGTTCGAGTCGGCCGTGTACGAGGTGTGGGCCGGCGAGTGCCACTGCTGGGGCTGTCTCCTGCCGATCGGGGTGCAGGACGGGGATGTGACCCGCGTCTTCGGGCGAGCGAGCGCCTACCCGTGGAAGCTCGCGCCCACCGAGGGAACCCCCGACCCGGCCGCCGAGCCGGCGGACTACTTCTGGTGCCCCGAGGGACACAAGGTGTTCCAGGTGGCCGTCGGGCTGGTCCTCGACGAGAGCGCGTCGGTGCGCGCGATGTCCGTCGGCCTGCGCTGTCCGGAGGACGGCGGGCTGCACCTGTTCATCGACAACGCGCGGGTCACGGCGTAGTCGCCCCGAAGGCGACGCTCGGGAGACCCTGTCCCGCGTCGCGCAGGACCAGCAGGGAGCCGGCGAGCGGGTGCGGTCGCGCCTGGCCGGTGCGGGCGGTGGTGATGTAGAGGTCGCGGAGGTCCGGGCCGCCGAAGGCGCATGCCGTGGGGTGCCGGACCGGGAGGGGGACGACGCGGTCCAGGCTGCCGTCGGGGGTGTAGCGGCGGAGTTGGGCGCCGTCCCAGAGAGCGACCCATACACAGCCGTCCGCGTCCACGGTGAGTCCGTCGGGGTAGCCCGCGCCGGTTTCGATCGTCGCGAACGGGCGCCGGTGTGTAGCGAGTTCGGCGTCAGCCGGGCAGACGTCGATGCGGCGGGTGGGACTGTCCACGTAGTAGAGGAGGGAGCCGTCCGGGCTCCAGCCGATGCCGTTGCTGACGGTCACCGAAGGGAGTATCTCGCGGGCGGTGCCGTCGGGGGCGAGGCGGACCAGGGTGCCGCCGCCGGGCGCCTCGTCGTAGCGCATGGTGCCCGCCCACAGGGAACCGTCCGGGGCGACGGCCGCGTCGTTGGCGCGCCGACCCGGGACCGGGTCGCGCAGCAGCCAGGTGAAGGAGCCGTCCGGCGCGTAACTCCCGATCCCGTCCCTGAGGTTGACGACCAGGCCGCCGTCGGCGCGGGGTTTGGCCGCGCCCACGTGCTGCTCGGCGGCCATGACGGTGCGCCGGCCCGTCTCCGGCGTGTACGTGTGGACGCGCGAGCCGAGGATGTCGACCCAGATCAGCCTGCGCGCCGCCGCGTCCCAGGTGGGCCCCTCCCCCAGCGCCGTCTGTTCCCGTACGGCGACGGCCAGTTCGGCCGTCAACGGGTGCCCCGGTGACCGAGGCGCACGGAGAGGTCGGCGGCGCCCTTGGCGGCCAGCTCGGCGAGGTCGCGCTCGCGGTCCTCGCTCCATCGGATCACCGGGACGGAGACGGAGAGCGCCGCCACCACGCGCCCGGAGCTGTCGCGCACGGGTGCGGCGACGCAGCTCACGTCGGGGTTGGACTCCCGGTGCTCGACGGCGATCCCGCGCTCGCGGATTTCGGCGAGGGCCGCGCGGAGCGCGTCGTGGGCGGTGATGCTGTGCGGTGTCATCGCGACGAGTTCGCGCCCGTCGATCCGGCTGTCCAGTTCGACCGGCGGCAGGGAGGCGAGCAGCATCTTGCCGACGGCGGTGCAGTGGGCGGGCAGGCGGCGGCCGGCGGCGGAGACCATGCGGACGGCGTGGGTGGAGTCGACCTTGGCGACGTAGATGACGTCGGTGTCTTCCAGAAGGGCGACGTGGACCGTCTCGTCGCAGATCTCGGCGACCTCGCGGGCGACCTGGCGGCCTTCGGCGGCGAGGTCGAGCTGTTCGGCGTACCGGCTGCCCAGCTGGTAGGTGCGCACGCCGAGCCGGTAGCGGCCGGGGTGTTCGGGGGCGGGCGCGAGGTAGTGCCGCGCGGTCAGGGTCGTGAGCAGTTCGTGGACGGTGGTGCGCGGCAGGCCCAGCCTGCGGACGACGTCCGGGGCGGCGAGCGTCTCGTCGCCCGTCAGGAACAGCTCCAGTATGTCCAGCGCTCTCGCCACCGCGGGAACCTGGCGTCCCATCGCCACTCACCCACCTCTCGTGTCGCCGTCGTTCGGCATGCCGGTCAGTTGTCGATATCGCGAACACAGGCTAACCACAGCCGCGTTGACCCGGCAATGGTCGCGCCACCCGCCGCACCACCCGCCGCGCGTCCGGCATGCGTTCGCCGCGCGTTCGGCGTGCGCGAGGCGTTGACATGCCCCGGACCAGCGCCTACGGTCACGCCTACATTTCGAACGTGTGACGAAATTTCGAACGAGATCGAGGGGCAACTGCCGTGCGCATCACGGGAATCAGCACTCATGTCGTCGGAACTCCCTGGCGGAACCTCACCTATGTCCTCGTCCACACCGACGAGGGGCTGACCGGCGTGGGCGAGACGCGCATGCTCGGCCACACCGACGCGCTGCTCGGCTACCTCCGCGAGGCGGAGTCCCATCACATCGCCGGATCGGACCCCTTCGCGATCGAGGACCTGGTCCGCCGGATGAAGTACGGGGACTACGGCCGGGCCGGCGAGATCGTGATGTCGGGCATCGCGGTGGTCGAGATGGCCTGCTGGGACATCAAGGGCAAGGCGCTCGGTGTGCCGGTCTGGCAACTGCTGGGCGGGAAGGTGACCGACAAGGTCAAGGCGTACGCCAACGGCTGGTACACCACGGAGCGGACCCCGGAGGGCTACCACAAGGCGGCCCGCGCGGTCGTCGAGCGGGGCTACCAGGCGCTCAAGATCGACCCGTTCGGCACCGGGCACCTCGAACTCTCCCACCGGGACTCGCTGTACGCGGTCTCCCTGATCGAGGCCGTACGGGACGCGATCGGGCCGGACGCGGAGCTGATGCTGGAGATGCACGGCCGGTTCGCCCCGGCGACGGCGATCCGGCTGGCCCACGAGTTGGCGCCGTTCCGACCGGCATGGCTGGAGGAACCGGTCCCCCCGGAGAACCTGAAGGCGCTGGAGAAGGTGGCGGCGAAGGTGGACATCCCGATCGCGACGGGTGAACGCGTCCACGACCGCATCGAGTTCCGCGAGCTGTTCGAGAGCCAGGCCGTCGACATCCTCCAGCCGGACGTCGGTCATCTCGGCGGCATCTGGGAGACCCGGAAGCTGGCCGCGACCGCCGAGACGCACTACATGATGGTCGCCCCGCACAACGTCGGCGGCCCGGTGCTCACCGCCGCGACCCTCCAAGTCGGCTTCACCACACCCAACTTCAAGATCCTGGAGCACTTCAACGACTTCGCGGACGCGGAGATCAAGAAGGTGGTGAAGGGCGCCCCGCAGGTGGTGGACGGCTACTTCCAGCTCTCGCACGCGCCCGGTCTCGGTGTCGAGCTCGACACCGATGCGGCGGCCGAATTCCCGCAGCGCCAGGCCCGTTTCGACCTGTGGGCGGACGGCTGGGAGCGGCGTGTCCCCACACCCCGTGGCGGCACCGCGTGAGCCGGCCGCCGGGCGGCCCGGGGCTCGCCGTCGTGATCGACGCGCCGGGGGCCCACCGGCTCGTCCCGCACGAGCCGGTCCCGCCGGGCCCGGGCGAGGCGCTGGTCCGGGTGCACGCGAGCGGGGTCTGCGGCAGCGACCGCGAGGTGTACGGCGGCACGCGTCCCGAGGGGTACGTGCGCTACCCGGTCGTCCCGGGCCACGAGTGGTCGGGCACGGTGGCCGACGTCGGCGAGGGCGTCCCCGAGGGGCTTCTCGGCAGTAAGGTCGTCGGTGAGGGCTTCCACAACTGCCAGTCGTGCGAACGTTGTCATACGGGTGACACCACGCTCTGCACGGCCGGGTACGACGAGACCGGCTTCACCCGGCCGGGCGCGATGGCGCCCACGCTGACGCTGCCGGCCCGGCTGCTGCACGTACTCCCGGACGACGCCGATCTGACGGCCGCCGCTCTCCTGGAACCGGCCGCCTGCGTGGCGGCGGCGACGCTCGCGGCGGCGCCACGGCCCGGCGAGCGGGTGGCCGTGGTGGGCGCCGGGACCCTCGGCCTGATCGCCGTACAGCTGCTCGCCGCCTCCTCGCCCGCCGAGCTGCACGTCCTCGAACCCCGTCGCGAACGTGCCGAGTCGGCAAGGGAGTTCGGGGCGACCGGTGTCGTCGAGTCGGCGGCCGGGCTCGAAGGGCGGTGCGATCTGGTCGTGGAGGCCGCCGGGGCCACCGGCTCCGCCCGCACCGCCGTGAGCCTCGCCCGCAGGGGCGGCCGGGTCGTCCTCACCGGCATCCCCGCGCCCGGGGCGGCCGGCCTCGACCCGACGGCGCTCGTCACCGGCCGGCTGACCCTCCACACCGTCTTCGGCGCACCGCCCACGGCCTGGGCCCACGCGGTCCGTGCCTTCGGCGCGGGGCTGCTCGACCTCGGCGCGCTCGTCACCCACGAGCTGCCGCTCGGCGCATTCCCTCAGGCGATCGAGCTGGTGGGCGGCGGCGACCCCAAGGTCGGAAAGGTACTGCTCCGGCCATGACCTCATGCGCCCCGTGGGACTCCCCTGCCTCCTCGCCCGAACCATGTCCGACCTGCCGAACACGGAGGACCCGTTCGTGACCGAAGCCGCCCCCTCCCCGCCCCGACGCCCCGGCGAACCCGCGCTCGCCGTCCTCGGGCTCGACGCCCCCGCCCTCTCCCCCACCGACACCTCCCCGCACTCCTTCCCGGACGGCGGCACCTGGCGTACCGAAGTGCCGTCCGTGGAGGGCCCCGAGGCCTTGGAGGCGGTCCTGACCGAGTCGGCCCGGCTCGACGTGCCGGTCCACCGGGTCAGCCAGGGCAGCGGCGCCTGGATGCTCACCGACGCCGAGATCACCGAAATGGTGCGGGCCTGCTCCGAACGGAACGTCGAGCTCTGCCTGTTCACCGGTCCGCGCGGCACCTGGGACATCGGCGGCTCGGTCCGCAGCGACTCGCGTGGCGGAGGTCTGCGGGCCCGGGGCCACGACGCCGTTGCCGGCTGCGTGGAGGACGCCGTCCGCGCCACCGAAATGGGCGTCCGCTGCCTGCTGGTGGCAGACGAGGGCGTGCTGTGGACGCTGCACCAGGCCCGGTGCCACGGCGTGATCCCCGCGGACACCACGCTGAAGGTCTCGGCGCTGATCGGCCCGGTCAACCCCGCCGCGTACGCCGTCCACGAACGGCTCGGCGCCGACTCGGTGAACGTGCCGAGCGACCTGACGCTCGCGCATCTCACCGAGATCCGCCGGGTCAGCGCCGCGCCGATGGACATGTACATCGAGGCACCCGACGACCTGGGCGGCTACGTCCGGATGTACGAGGTCGCCGAGCTGATCCGGCGAGGCGCCCCGCTGTACCTCAAATTCGGCCTGGCGAAGGCGCCTTCACTCTATCCCTCCGGTCTGCACCTGCGCGAGACGGTCCTCGCCACCGCCCGCGAGCGGGTACGGCGGGGCAGGCTCGCCCTCGATCTGCTGGCGCGGCACGGCGCGGACGGCGGGATGTCCCCGCTCGGAGCCCGGCTGCCAGGCCCCCTCCACCGCTTCCCCGACCCCCTCCACCTCACGGACAAGGACTGATGACCATGCGCGCACTGCGCCGAGCCGCCACCGCCACCGCCTTCGCGAGCTGTCTCGCCCTCGCCCTCTCCGCCTGCGGCCAGAGTGGGGCGGGCGGGGCGAAGGAGGAGAAAGGGGCGAAGGACCTGACGGTGGGCATCGCGATGCCGACCAAGTCGTCCGAGCGCTGGATCGCCGACGGCAAGAACATGGTGAACAGCCTGGAGAAGTACGGGTACAGGACGACGCTCCAGTACGGCGAGGACGACCCGGACCAGCAGGTCTCACAGATCGAGAACATGATCACGCAAGGCGTGGACGCGCTGGTCATCGCCGCCATCGACGGCCGGGCGCTCGCCAACGTCCTCCAGCAGGCGGCGGACGCGAAGATCCCGGTGATCTCCTACGACCGGCTGATCCTCGGCTCGCCGAACGTCGACTACTACGCGTCCTTCGACAACGAGAAGGTCGGCGAACTCCAGGGCGGCTACCTCGTCGAGAAGCTCGGTCTGAAGGACGGCAGCAAGAAGGGCCCGTTCAACATCGAGCTGTTCGCCGGCTCCAACGACGACAACAACACCCGCTACTTCTTCCAGGGCGCGATGAACGTCCTGCAGCCGTACATCGACAAGAAGCAGCTGGTCGTCCGGTCGGGACAGACCAAGCTCAACCAGGTGACGACGTTGCGCTGGGACGGCGGTCAGGCCCAGAAGCGGATGGACGACCTGCTCACCTCCTCGTACGCCAAGGAGCGGGTGGACGCGGTCCTCTCGCCGTACGACGGCATCTCCATCGGCATCCTGTCCGCCCTGAAGTCCGACGACTACGGCAGCGCGAGCAAGCCGCTGCCCCTCGTCACGGGGCAGGACGCCGAGGTCGCGTCCGTGAAGTCGATCATCGCGGGCGAGCAGACCCAGACCGTGTACAAGGACACCCGCGAACTGGCCAAGGTGGCCGGGCAGATGGTCAACGCGCTGCTCGACGGCAAGAAGCCCGAGGTCAACGACACCACGACGTACGACAACGAGAAGAAGGTCGTGCCCGCCTTCCTGCTCGAACCGGTGAACGTCGACAAGTCCAACTACCAGAGCGTGCTGGTCGATTCGGGCTACATCAAGGCGAGCGACCTCAACTAGTCGTCGACCGGAGAGGGGTGGGTGTGCCGTGACGGAAGCCGTCCTGGACATGCGCTCGATCAGCAAGACCTTTCCCGGCGTGACGGCCCTGTCGGAGGTCTCCCTGACCGTCCGCGCGGGCGAGGTGCACGCGGTCTGCGGGGAGAACGGAGCGGGCAAGTCGACGCTGATGAAGATCCTCAGCGGGGTTCATCCGTACGGGAGTTACGAAGGGGAGGTCGTCTTCCAGGGCGAGCCCTGCCGCTTCAAGGACATCGGGGCGAGCGAGAAGCGCGGCATCGTGATCATCCACCAGGAGCTCGCCCTGGTGCCGCACCTCTCGCTCGCCGAGAACATCTTCCTCGGCAACGAGCACGCCACCCGGGGCGTGATCAGCTGGGACCGCACCCTGCGGCACGCCGCCGAGCTGCTGCGCCGGGTGGGTCTGGACGAGCATCCGCAGACCCGGGTCGCGGACGTCGGCGTCGGAAAGCAGCAGCTCGTGGAGATCGCGAAGGCGCTCGCCAAGGAGGTGAAGCTGCTGATCCTGGACGAGCCGACGGCCGCGCTCAACGACGAGGACAGCACCCAACTCATCGCTCTCATCGAGGAGTTGAAGGCGCATGGCATCACCTCCATCATCATCTCGCACAAGCTGAACGAGATCGCCCGGATCGCCGACTCGGTGACCGTCCTGCGTGACGGCCGGTCGATCGAGACCCTCGACGTGAAGGCCCCGGAGACCACCGAGGAGCGGATCATCCGGGGCATGGTGGGCCGCGACCTGGACCACCGCTTCCCCGAGCGCACCCCGCACACGCCCGAGCGGGGAGCGGCTGCGGCCCTGGAGATCCGGGACTGGACCGTGCACCACCCCATCGACCATCACCGCAAGGTCGTCGACGGCGTCTCGCTGACCGTCCGGCGCGGGGAGATCGTCGGCATCGCCGGGCTGATGGGCGCGGGCCGCACCGAGCTGGCGATGAGCGTGTTCGGCCGCAGCTACGGGAGGTACGGCGGTGGCACGGTCCTCAAGGACGGTGTGGAGATCCGTACGCGTACGGTCCCCGAGGCGGTCGGGCACGGCATCGCGTACGTCACCGAGGACCGCAAGCACTACGGCCTCAACCTCATCGACACGATCAACCGCAATGTCTCGCTGAGCGCCCTGCCGAAGGTCGCCCGGCGCGGCATCGTCGACGAGCACGCGGAGGCCAGGGTCTCCGAGGGGTTCCGCCGGTCGATGAACATCAAGGCGCCGACGGTCTTCGAGCCGGTCGGCCGGCTCTCCGGCGGCAACCAGCAGAAGGTCGTGCTCAGCAAGTGGATCTTCGCAGGTCCCGACGTGCTGATCCTGGACGAGCCGACCCGCGGGATCGACGTGGGCGCCAAGTACGAGATCTACACCGTCATCGACCGGCTGGCCGCCGAGGGCAAGGCGGTCCTCTTCATCTCCTCGGAACTCCCCGAGCTGCTCGGCATGTGCGACCGCGTCTACACGATGGCGGCGGGCCGGCTGACGGGCGAGGTGTCCCGCGCCGAGGCCACCCAGGAGCTGCTGATGCGGCACATGACGAAGGACAGGACGGAACGCGCATGAGCACCGATCTCACGGCCGGC
The DNA here is from genome assembly GCF_040638605.1 of Streptomyces sp. NPDC026092. Classification (NCBI taxonomy): domain Bacteria; kingdom Bacillati; phylum Actinomycetota; class Actinomycetes; order Kitasatosporales; family Streptomycetaceae; genus Streptomyces; species Streptomyces sp. NPDC026092. The sequence goes on along the minus strand of NZ_JBEZYN010000010.1, from coordinate 156,705 downwards.
GACCGGGCCGCCGACGACCGCACGGGGAAGACCGGGCCGAGTGTCGGCCGACTGATCCTCGACGGACTGCGCGGCAACATGCGGCAGTACGGCATGCTGATCGCCCTCGGTCTGATCGTGGCCCTGTTCGCGGTCTGGACGGGCGGCGACCTGCTGCTGCCGCGCAATGTCTCCAACCTCGTCCTGCAGAACAGCTACATCCTGATCCTGGCGATCGGCATGATGATCGTCATCATCTCGGGCCACATCGACCTGTCGGTGGGCTCGCTCACCGCCTTCGTCGGCGCGGTCTCCGCCGTGCTGATGGTCGAGCACCGGATGGCCTGGCCGCTCGCGGTGGTGCTCGTCCTGCTGCTCGGCGCGGCGGCCGGGGCGATGCAGGGCTTCTTCATCGCGTATCTCGGCATACCGTCGTTCATCGTCACGCTGGCCGGCATGCTCCTGTTCCGCGGGCTCACCGAGATCTTCCTCAAGGGCCAGACGCTCGGCCCCTTCCCGGACGGGCTGCAGACCGTCTCCAACGGCTTCCTGCCCGAGGTCGGCCCGCACACCGACTACCACAATCTGACGCTGCTGCTCGGCCTGGCCCTCATGGTCTTCGTCGTGTGGCAGGAGGTGCGGGACCGCCGCCGCCAGCGGGAGTACGCGCTCCAGGTCGCGCCCGTCGGCCTGTTCGCGGTGAAGCTGGGCGCGCTGGTCGCGACGGTCCTGGTGTTCACCCTTCTGTTGGCCAGCTACAAGGGAGCGCCGGTCGTGCTCCTGATCCTCGCGGCGCTCCTCGTCGGCTTCGGCTACGTCATGCGGAACGCGATCGTCGGCCGCCATGTGTACGCGATCGGCGGCAACCTGCCCGCCGCCAAGCTCTCCGGTGTGAGGGACCGGAAGGTCACCTTCCTGGTCTTCCTCAACATGGGAGTGCTGGCGGCGCTCGCCGGTCTGGTCTTCGCCGCCCGGTTCAACGCCGCCTCGCCGAAGGCGGGCATCAACTTCGAACTGGAGGCGATCGCCGCCTCGTTCATCGGCGGTGCGTCGATGAGCGGAGGGGTCGGCACGGTCCTGGGCGCCATCGTCGGCGGCCTGGTCCTGGGTGTGCTCAACAACGGCATGAACCTGGTGGGGATCGGTACGGACTGGCAGCAGGTGATCAAGGGCCTGGTGCTGCTGGCGGCGGTCGGCTTCGACGTGTGGAACAAGCGCCGGGTCGGTTCATAGCCGGGCGCCGAGGCGGGCCGCGCCGTCGAAGCTCCGCGTGGTCGTCTCGCCCGCGCGGACGCGGATGCCCTCGGCGCGGTAGGACGTCGGCTGTCCGTCCGGCGCGCTCGGGCGGACCGTGTACATGACATCCCAGATGCCGCGTTCGGGGGTCACGCGGTAGGTGGCGGTGCCGGGCGTCGCCAGGGGCTGCGACAGCCCGACGGTGGGTCCCTTGCTCGGCAGCAGGTCGACGGTCGCGGTGCCGGGGGCACCCGACCGTGCTCCCCCGTGGACCAGGAGGGTCGCCAGTTGCCGGGTCGAGGGGCGCAGGGTGAGCCCGGTGAGGGCGCGCGAGCCGGTGACGGTGTGGCCGAGGGCGTAACTCACGCTCCCGGTGCCCCAGTACGCGTCGTACCACTGCTCCACCGAACCGGGTTCGGCGGCGGGGCCCAGGTGGGCGACGCGCAGCGTGGGCGCGTCGACGACCTGGTTGAGGAACCGCTCGGTCCCGTCGTGGGTGATCCGCAGGAACATCCCGGCGTGCAGGAGCGACGCGGAGCGGGCGGGCGGCCGGACGTCGACCGGCTTCGCGGTACGGGCGTCGACGATGACGGTGGTGTCGCGGTCCAGGTCGAGGCGCGGTCGTACGATCCAGTCCGTGCCGCCCCCGTCGCCCGACGCGGTCAGGACGCTGTCCAGCACGTAGCGGCCCCTGGGCAGGCGCACTGTGACCGTCCCGGAGGCGTCGTGCGGCTGGACGCTCTCCTCGGAGCCCGGCCCGGAGAGACCGGTGACGGTGGTGGCGTACGCCCCGGTCGGCCGCCCGGCGCGGTCGAGGTGAGTGAGCGTCAGGCTGTACGTGTCCGGTGTCCGCGACGCCCCGACGGCGCTCCGGGCGGGGGCGAGGCCCACCGCGGCCACGGCGGTGGCGAGGCCGGCGGACCGCAGGAAGGAACGTCGAGAAGACGCGGAAGGCTGGGAAGCTGCGGAAGTGTTCATGATCCGTACTGGCTCGCCGGGCGTCGGCGTTCCCATGAGCTGGGTCACACACGCCCTCGACTCCAAAGGCTGTGGCGCAGGTCACCGGAACCCGTGCTCCGCAGCGGCCAGTGCAGGATGTGGAAACAGTGATGAGAGAGCGCTTCCGCAGCGGCGACCGGGAGGCCCTGGGTGAGCTGTACGACGCACACGCCCAGGTGCTGTACCGCTATGCCCTGCGGGTGACGGGCGACTGGGCGGAGGCCGAGGACGTCGTCTCGGCGACCTTCCTGGAGGCCTGGCGGAGCCGGGAGCGGCTACGGCCCGAGGATGACGAACGGCCGCCCGGGGGCGACGGGCTGCGGCCGTGGCTGCTCGGCATCGCCACCAATCTGATGCGCCAGGGCGCGCGGGCCCGTCGGCGCCGTGACGTCGCGCTCGCCCGGCTTCCGGAACGCGGCTCGGTCCCGGACTTCGCCGACGAGGTCGTCTCGCACCTCGCGCACGCCGAGCAGGTGCGCGCGGCGCATGTCGCGCTCGGCCGGCTGCGCCGCCGCGACCGCGAGGTGTTCACGCTCGTCGTCTGGGCGGGCCTGGACTACGCGGCCGCCGCCGAGGCGCTCGGCGTACCGGTCGGAACCGTACGGTCGCGGCTTTCCCGCGCCCGTACCCGGCTGCGCGCGCTCGCCGAGGCGGAGACGGCGCGTACCGCGCGGGCCGCACAGCCCGCACCGCCCGTACGCGACCGGAGCACCACCCCCGACCTGCCGGTGGCGGGCCGCTCCCGCGCGGTCCGGCCGAAGCCCCAGGAGAACCACGGATGAAGATCGGCCCGCACCGCACCGAGGACCCCGAGACCGCCGACCTGGCCGGGCTGCTGCCCCCGCCGGCCGTCCCCGACCTGACACCGGAGCGCGCACAACACCTCAAGGCGGCGCTGTTGAGCCGAGCCTCCACCGTCGACGACCGCACGGCGGCGGCCGTCCGGCGGCCCGTGTCACGCCCGCGCCTGATCCGGTTCCTCGCACCGGCCGTCGCGTGCGCCCTGGCGGTCGGCGGCGTGGTGACCTTCGGGACGGCGGAGACGCGGCCCACCGGGAACGTCCCGGCCGCCGCCTCGCCCGAGGCGGCCCGGCTGCTCGACCGCATCGCCCTCGCCGCCCGCGAGGGGACACGACCGCCGCTCCGGGGCGACCAGTTCGTCTACGTCGAGAGCAAGGTCGCGTACGGCGCCCAGAGCGCCGGGGGCGGCCCGGTCACCCTGGCCCCCGTGCACATGCGCCAGGTGTGGCTGTCGGCCGACGGCACGCGACCGGGGCTGCTGCGCGAGGAGGGCGGCCCCGACTCCCCGCTCGGCGCCGACGCCACCGCCCGGACGACGCCCCAGAAGCTCGCGCAGCTGCCCACCGACCCCGACGCCCTGCTCGCGCGCATCCGGGCGGAGACCGGAGGGTCGGGTACGCAGGCGCCGGGGGCGGATCCCGACCAGCGGGCGTTCGCCGCGATCGGCGACCTGCTCATGGAGACCTGGGCGCCGGCGCAGGTCAGCGCCGCCCTCTACCGGGCCGCCGGGAAGATCCCCGGCGTGGTCGTCGTCCCGGCGGCCACCGATGCCGTCGGCCGGCCCGGGGTCGCGGTCGCCCGGACGTCCGAGGGGCGGCAGACCCAGTGGGTCTTCGACCCGGCCACCCACGCCTTCCTCGGGGAACGCACGGTCCTGACGGAGTCCGGCGAGGCCGGCCCGAAGGGCACGGTCGTCGGCACGTCCGCGATCCTCACCAGGGCCGCGGTCGACCGGGCGGGCGAGACGCCGCGCCGCTGAGTGCGCACATGAGTGAGGCCCTCACCGCATCCGGTGAGGGCCTTTCTCAGTGGTGCGCCGGGGGTCAGACCGCCGGGGCCGGGTACGTCGGGTACTCGACGCCGGAGACGTGCTGGACGACCCGGATGACCTGGCACGAGTAGCCGAACTCGTTGTCGTACCAGAGGTAGAGGATCGCGTTGTCGCCGTCGACCTTGGTGGCGCCCGCGTCGACGATCGAGGCGTGGCGCGAGCCCACGAAGTCCATGGAGACCGCGTCGGGGGCCGTGGTGAAGTCGATCTGGCGCTTCAGCGGCGAGTGCAGCGAGACGTCACGGAGGTAGTCGAGGACCTCCTCGCGGGTGGTCTCGCGGCCCAGGCGCAGGCTCAGGATGGCGATCGAGACGTCCGGAACGGGGACGCGGATCGAGCTGCCGGTGATCGGCGCCTTCAGGTCCGGCAGGGCCTTGGCGACGGCCGAGGCGGCGCCGGTCTCCGTGATGACCATGTTGAGCGGCGCGGAGCGGCCGCGGCGGTCGGCCTTGTGGTAGTTGTCCAGCAGGTTCTGGTCGTTCGTGAACGAGTGAACCGTCTCGACGTGGCCGCGCAGGACGCCGTACTCGTCGTCCATCGCCTTCAGCGGCGGCACGATCGCGTTCGTCGTGCAGGACGCGCAGGACAGGATCTGCTCGTCCGGCTTGATCGTGTCGTGGTTGACGCCGTGCACGATGTTCGGGACGTCGCCCTTGCCCGGGGCGGTCAGGACGACCTTGTCGATGCCGGGGCGCAGGTGCTTCGACAGGCCCTCGCGGTCCCGCCACTTGCCCGTGTTGTCGATGAGGATGGCGTCCTTGATGCCGTACGCCGTGTAGTCGACCTCGGAGGGGTCGTTGGCGTAGATCACCTTGATGGTGTTGCCGTTGGCGACGATGGTGCTGTTCGCCTCGTCGACGGTGATCGTGCCCTGGAACTGGCCGTGGATCGAGTCGCGCCGCAGCAGCGAGGCGCGCTTCACCAGGTCCTGCTCGCCGCCGCCGCGCACGACGATGGCGCGCAGCCGCAGGCCGTTGCCGGAGCCGGCCTTCTCGATGAGGAGGCGGGCGACGAGGCGGCCGATGCGGCCGAAGCCGTAGAGGACGACGTCGCGGCCGTCGCGGCGCTCGATCTTGTTCTCGCCGGTGGCACCGGAGACCGCGGAGGCGGTGAACTCCTCCACCGAGAGACCCTGGTCGTCGTGCTTGTAGGCCTCGGCGAGCAGCGCGATGTCGATCTGCGACGGGCCGAGGTCGAGCGTGGTGAGCGCCTGCAGGAACGGCAGGGTCTCGGTGACCGAGAGCTCCTCGCCGGCGATCTGGCGGGCGAACCGGTGGGTCTTGAGGATGCTGACAACCGACTTGTTCACCAAGGATCGGCTGTGGACCAGGACCGTGACGTCCCGCTCCCGGTGCAACTTCCCGATGATCGGGATCATCGACTCCGCGATCTCCTCGCGGTTCTTCCAGCTGGTGAACGAGTCGTCATTGACAGTCACGAGTTCATCTTTCGAGCTAGGCGGTGCTCATATGCTAACCCGTCGATGTTTTGATCTTGTCAGGGGCCCGCCTTCCGCCCCTCCTCCCCCCTCCCGTCCCCTCCCTCACGACTCGACCGTCACCACGACCGAGTGCCAGCCGGCGGCCCCGTCGGGCATGGTGTCGGTGCGCCGCTCGGGCTGGGTGGCGCCGGTGCCGTCGGTGGCGCGGACCGTGAGGGTGTGGCGGCCGGGCGCGGCCTGCCAGGGGTGGACCCACTGGCGCCAGGTGTCCTGACTGTCCTCGGCGCCGAGCCTGGCCTCCTGCCAGGGGCCGTCGTCGACCCTGACCTCCACGCGCGAGATGCCCCGGTGCTGGGCCCAGGCGACTCCGGCGATCATGACCGTGCCGGCCGCCGGGCGGGCGAGGTCCCGGGGGGTGTCGATCCGGGACTGGGTCTTGACCGGGGCCTGGGCGGCCCAGCCGCGCGGGACCCAGTAGGCGTCGTAGGCGTCGAAGGTCGTCAGTTCGAGGGACTCGATCCACTTGCAGGCGGAGACGTATCCGTAGAGGCCGGGGACGAGCATGCGGACCGGGAAGCCGTGGTCGAAGGGGAGCGGTTCGCCGTTCATGCCGAAGGCGAGCAGGGAGTCGCGGCCGTCCATGACGGTCTCGACGGGGGTGCCGAGCGTCATGCCGTCGACGGAGCGGGCGACGAGCTGGTCGGCGGGACCGCCTTCGGAGGGCGGGCGTACCCCTGCCTGGCGGAGCAGGTCCGCGAGGCGCACGCCCAGCCAGCGGGCGTTGCCGACGTAGGGCCCGCCGACCTCGTTGGAGACGCAGGCGAGGGTGATGTCCCGCTCGATCACCTCGCGGGCCATCAACTCGCGCAAGTTCAGGGAGAGTTCGCGGGTGACGCCCATGCCGTGGACGCGCAGCCGCCAGCCGTCGGCGTCGACCTTGGGGACGACGAGGGCGGTGTCGACCCGGTAGAAGTCCTTGTTCGGGGTGACGAAGGGACTGATGCCGGGCACGTCGAGCTGGGCGCCCGGCGGCACGGCCGGGGCGGCGGAGACCGGCCGGGGCAGCCGCAGGGCCCTGCGGGAGGCGGTGGAGCCCTCCCCCGAGGACGGCCCGGCCGCCCGGCCGAGCGCGGCGGCGGCGGTCGCCACCACGCCCGCGCCCGCGGCGACGATCAGGAAGCCCCGCCGGTCGGCGCGGGCGGCCGCCTGGGCCGGTTCGTCGGCGTCCGAGGCGAGCAGCCGGCCGATGAGGACGTAGAGGAGGAGGGCGCCCGCCACCGCCCCGACGAGCGAGGGCAGGGCGTCGAGCGCGGAGTCGGAGTCGGGCCTGGTGACGGCGGCGAGCGCGCCGACGACACCGAAGCCGAGGACGCCGACGGCCCCGGCCGTGCGGTGGCGCAGGGCGAGCAGGCCGAGGGCGGCGGCGATCAGACCGAGGACGAGCACGATGCCCAGCAGGAGGACGGCCTTGTCGCTCTCCCCGAACGTACGGATCGCCCACTGCTCGACGGCGGCCGGGGTCCGGTCGACCACGGCGTCGCCGACGGCCGTGACCGGGCCCGCCTCGTGCCGGATCAGGCCGGCGAGCACGTCGGCGACGGCCAGGGCGACGTAGCCGGAGAGGACGCCGGCGACGACGGCGAGCAGCCGGTCGGTGCGGGTGGGCCCCCTGCGGACGGAGCGTGTGGCGTTCATGGTTCCCAGCATCGGCACACGGAGGCCGATGTGGCGGGATTTCACCCGGGCGCCGCCGCTTCCCCGACGAGGACGGCCAGGGCCGCGCCCAGGGCGTCGAGTCCGGGCCCGGCGGGGCCGCCGGGCTCCGCCATGTAGACGTCACGCCGGATCTCGATCATCAGCGCGGCGACGCGCGGGTCGCGGCCGTAGTGCGCGAGCGGCACGTACGTCCCGGCGAAGGGGCTGTCGGTCCCGATGCCGCCGAACGGCGCGAACACCTTCCGTGCCGCGTCCAGCAGGGCGGGCGGCGTGTGGAAGGGATCGGTCCCGAGGCAGATCGGCGGCCGGGGGCCGGTGCCGTGCAGCTCGTAGGGCAGCGTCTCGGTCGGGTACGAGTGCACGTCGATGATGACCGCACGTCCTGCCGCCGCGAGGCGGGCGTCGACGGCGTCGGTCATGGCCTGCGCGTACGGCGTGAAGTACCGCTCCAGGAGCGACCGTTCGTCGAAGCCCTCGGGGCGGAGTTCGGCGCGGTGCGTCGTCCGGGTGTAGACGGCGCCCATCCCGACCGCGCGCATCTCCTCCCGCTCGTCCGGGAAGCGCTCGGGGTCGACGACAAGGCGGGAGAGCAGATTGACGAACCGCCAGGGGGTGACGGTGGCGGTCCGGGCGGCCACGTCCGCGAGAGCGGCGGTGTGGGCGTCGGTGATGTGGTCCAGTTCGCGCGCGAGTTCCTCGTCGCCGAGCACGATGCCGGCCCGCACGTCCGGGGGAATGTCCCGGGCGGAGTGGGGCACGTGGAGGAGGACCGGGGAGCCGGGGTCTCCGGGGAGGAGTGCGTAGGAGGGTGCCGCGGCTGGGCGCGGTGCGTCGGTCATGGGCGGTCCCGGGGTACGGAGCGGGTGGCGTCGCTCACCAGTGTCGCGCGGCCTTCTCGACCGCCGCCGTTCGCAGCCGAATTCGGCCACTCGGCCACCTCGCGATCCGAAGATCCCGGTGTGGCGAACTCGCCTCCCTCACGTCACCTTGTGTGCCAATCTGCTCCAGGGCGCCACGGTGCCCCGCGAGGCGACGGAGGGGGACGGGGAGATGGAGCTGACGGTGGGGGTGGCGGACCCCGACGAGACGGCCGCCCTGCGGGACTTCTACCGCTGGCTGCGGAACGAGGAGGAGCCACCGGGCGAGGCGCGGCTCGGCGCGGTACCCGTACCGGGAGCCATGAGCGGCGGACTCGACGTCATCGACCTGGTGCTCACGCACTCCACCGGCCTGGCGAGCCTGGCGCTCGCGTTCGCGGGCTGGCGCAGGGCCCGCCGCAGCCGTGCCGCCTTCACCGTCACCAGGGCCTCCGACGGGCTCTCCGTGACCGTCGAGGACGGCTCGGAGGAGGCGGTACGGAAGCTGCTCCAGGCCCTGGCCGAACAGCCGACCGCCGCACCGGCCATCGAGCCGCCGTCCGACCACGGGGCCGACCCGGCCTCGCCCGCCCACGCCCCTCGAACGTCCCGGCCCGAGGACGAGGCCTCGCCGGAGGCCCGATAGCCGTGGAACTGGCAGACCCGAACCGCTCGTTCGCCGTGCTCGTCGGCTCGACGCGCTACGACCACGGCGACCTGGAGGACCTGCCGGCGGTGGCCGCGAACCTCCGGGACCTCGGCCGACTGCTCGAGGACCCGGACGTCTGGGGGCTACCGCCGGAGCGCTGCGTCCGCGTGGTCGACCCCGCCTCGCCGCAGGTCTTCCTGGACGCCATCCACGAGGCGGCCCAGCAGGCCACGGACACCCTGCTCTTCTACTTCGCCGGGCACGGACTGACTCCTCTGGACGAGGACGGGCTACTGCTCGCGCTGCCCTCCACCGACCCCGACCGCGCCTATTCGGCGGTCGACTACGCGCGCGTGCGCCGCGAGGTCCTCGGAACAGGACCGAGGGTCAACCGCGTGGTGATCCTCGACTGCTGCTACAGCGGCAAGGCCTTCGAGGGCGCCATGAGCGGGCCCGCGAGCGGCTCGGTCACGATGGCGGAACAGGCCAGGATCGCCGGCACGTACCTGCTCACCGCGTGTGCGGCCAACACGACCGCGCTGGCCGCCCCCGGGGAGACCCATACCGCGTTCACCGGCGAGCTGATCCGTCTCCTCGACCGGGGGTTGCCCGGCGGTGGGCCCCTCATCGGGGCCACGGACGTCTACGACCACCTGGTCGGCGAGCTGCGCGCCCAGGGCCGCCCGACACCACAACAGCGCCTCAGCAACACCGGCCGCCTGCTCTCCTTCGCCCGCAACCGGCACGGCCGTCACGACGAGGGCAAGCCCTCCGCCGACCATGCGCGGAACGGCGCAACGGGGTCGGCCGCCGCGTCCGTCCCCGTGATCCCGGCAGACATGCACGAACTCCTGCGCCGACCGCCCCGGTACGTCGCCCTGTACGCCGCGCGTCTCTACGGGACGGACCCGGCCGCGGGCCGTGGGCTCCTGAGGCTCGCCGCCCTCACCCGCCCCCCGCAGGAGACGGCCGCGCTCCTCTGCGGCCTACGCAAGGGGGGCAGTCCGGAGGCGGCCGAGACGGTCCTGGCCACGGCCGCCGAGGAACGATCGCCGCTCGACCTCGCCACGATCGTGCCCTCGCTCCGCGCGCTGAACGACGACGAGGCCGTCGCACGGCTGTTGCCCGCCATCGCCGAGCGACGCGGACCCGAGGACGTCGCGAGCACCGTCCGGGCCCTCCACGAGGACTCCGCGGGGCACGGCAGCCGCCCGGACGCCGACGCGCTCCTGGCCGCGGCGATGGCCACGCTCGCCACCACCGAGGCGGTGCTCGACCTGGCCGGCGCCCTGTGGTCGGCACAGCTCGACGACCACGCCACCACCGTCCTGCGCGCCCCCGCGGTCTCGTCCCCGGAGGAGACGTCCCGGCTGGCGGACGCCCTGCACTCCATCGGGCGCACCGCGGAGGCACTCGCCCTCCACCGCCAGATCTACGCGTTCCTCGCCCGCGACCCCGCCGAAGTGGTCCGGCTGCTGCGCATCCTGGAGCAGGCCGGCGCGACGCCCGACGCGCAGCGGCTCGTGCGGGAGGCCATGCGTGCCACCACGACCCTCCCGCGGATCATGGTGTTCTGCGAGGCCCTGTGGTCGGCCGGTCTGGGGGAGCACGCCCAGGACGCCCTGGCCGGGTACGCACGGCTGCTGAGCGCCCAGGACGTCATCGGCTTCGCCACGTTGCTGCAGGGGCAGGGCCACGACGACGCGGTCTCCCATCTCCTCGGCCACGCCGCGAAGCACCATCCGGTCGCCCGCACACCGGAGTTCGTCGATGCCCTGCGCGCGCTCGGACGTCCGCTGGACGCGCGCGGCCTCCTGACCGACGCCGCGCGGCGCGCACCCGAGGAGGTCGGCGAGCTCCTGGTGGTTCTCGACGCCCGCGGCGCCTCGCACGACGGGGATCACGTGCGGGACATGCTCCCGGCGGATCCTCTGCTGCTCGGCCGGGTGATCCGCGGCACGCTGGCGCTCGGCGCGCCATCGCGCGAGCTGGTCGAGAAGGTGTGCGGGCTCGCCGAACCCGAGTTCGCCCGGACACTCGTGACGCTTCCCCAGCACGGCCTCGGCGACGTGGTGGACCTGCTGCTGAGCCACCTGGTGCGCAGCGCTCCGGAGCAGGCGGACACCATGCTCAGGTCCGTGGAGCAGGTCGGCACGCCCCTGGACCGGACCGTCCTGCAGGCGAAGCTGAGCACGGCCGGGGCGCGGGTACCGCCTGTGCGGGGCGGGACGATCGGGGCTCTCCTGGGACTGCACAACCGTGACGGCCGGCGCATCCCGCTGACGGACCGCCCGCCCCTCTTCTCCGAGGAACAGGGCCGTGCGGTCATCGCCCTCTGCGAGGCGGGCCTCAGCGAGCTTGTCGGGGAAGTTCTGGCGAACTCCGCCCGCGGCATGACGACCCAGGAGATGCTCTCACTCCTGGGCTTGCTGGAGTCGGCGGGGCTCACCTCCGTCGCCCATGCCGTCATCGACGGAGCCCGCTGGATGTTCCCCGACCTGTACGAAAGGTTCATCAGAGCCATGCTCAACGGCGGCCTGCGGGCCTTCGCCGTGTACGCCCTCGAGTCCGCGCCGTCTCGGCTGACCGCCGCTCAGCACCATGCCCTGGCCGAGGCGCTCGGCCTCCCGGCTCCCGCCCGGCCCGCATCCGCGCTCCCCGCACCGACCCACACGGATGGCCCGCCTGCCGAGGCGCCTCCGCCTGCCCGCCGCAGGTTCGACCTCTGGCGCCGCCGCTGACGCTCGACCGGACGGCGCCCCGTTGCGGGCGCCGTCCGGTCGACGGGTGGCGCTCCCGCTACACGGCGTCCCGCACCGAGCCCGTGAACTCGGGGCCGTGGTGCGGCTCCCAGTTCTCGTCGTAGGTGGTCAGGCGGGCCCGCAGGGTCTCCGTGGGCTCGGCGACCGCGTCCGCGACGGTCGGGATCGACACCTCGACGCTCGTCTGTCCGGCGGGCACGTCCGCCCAGAGGCTCGCGGGCTCCCCGCCCCAACCGAGTGCGGAGAGCGGCTTGGGCGGGTTCGGGACGTCGCCGAAGAACTCCTCCAGCCAGGCCGGTGCGACGTCCGCGCTGGAGAGCTCGGGGCCGCCGGTGACCGGCAGGAGTTCGAGGACGCCGCCGACCTCGACGTCGGCGGGCGTGGACAGGTTCACCCGCCAGGTCAGGGGCTTGCCCTCGGTGACGTCGTCGGCGGCCGGGGTCACCGTGACCGTGGGCTTCGCGTCGTCGTTCTTCGCGGTGACCCCGCCACGGTGGGAGCCGACGGCCACGCCCTTGACGGCCTTGACGGAGATGTCCCGCGAGAGGTCGTAGCCGAAGCGGGTGTTGCCCTTGACCTCGACCGGCACGTCGATGGACTGGCTGCCCGGGCGGACCGTCACGATCCGGGACGTCACCTCGTCCGAGTCCGGCTTCGGGGTGAACACCCGGACCTGGCCGCTGCCCTGGCCGGTGACGTGGACCGGAACGCGGTGGGTCCGCACGCCGGAGTCGCCCTCGTCCACGGTCAGCCGGCCGATGTCGATACGGGGCATCGCGCCGGGCTTGACGGCCGGGGTGCCGGGGCGCCAGCCCCAGGCGTCCATCAGCCAGGCCTGGCCCGAGCCGCCCCTCGGGGTCAGTTCGAGGCTCGTGATCCGCGTCAGGTCCAGCTTGGACCGGGAGGCCAGGGCCAGCGGTACGCGGACCTCACGGCCCCAGTGGGAGGCGGTCCGGTCGCTGCCCGGGAGCCCGTCGATCTGCGCCCGGCCGAGCGGTGCGCGGCGGCCGTCGGCGTCGACGAGCGCGATGTCCAGGCGCGTACCGGTGGTGTTGGGCGGCACGATGACGCGGAGCGCCAGCGAGCCGGAGCCCTTGAGGGAGACCGGGCGCTCGGAGCGCAGGGTCACCTTGGTCCCCGTACCCGTACCCGACCAGCGCAGGGCGACGGCGTCGCGGCCCGGTTCGGGCGAGGCCTCCCAGAACGCGAAGTGCGGCGACCGGCCGCCCGTTCCGTCCTCGTTCTCCGGCAGGCAGGCGCGGGCCGGATCAGGATCGATCTGCGCGCAGAGCCGGCCGCCGCCGGTCACGGTGAGCCCGGGGCCGGGCAGGAAGCCGGGGGCGCGGTGCCCGCCGACGGCGTGGCTGAGGACGCGCGCGGGACCGGCCGAGAGGACACGGCGGCCGGTGCCGTCGAGCAGCGGACGGACCCGGTCGTCACCGCCGACGAACAGCTGGGCCGCGGCGGCGATGTAGGTCGCGCCCACGGTCTGCTGCTGCGTCGCGGTCAGCCGGGTCTTGGTGCCGGGCGAGCACACCGGGTCCTGCGCGTCGTCCGAGGAGAAGTCGTCGAAGGCGGGCGCCTCCGCCTGGCCCGGAGTCCACTCGCTGTTGAAGTAGTTGTGGTTGGCGCCGACCATGTAGACCGCGCTCTGCAGCGCGGCGCCACGGCTCACGCCGCGGGTGCCGTCGACGTAGATCTGGCCCTGGAGGTCGGAGACGTCGCCGTCGCAGCCGGGGAGCATGGTCATCGAGGGCACGTCCGGGGCCGGGTTCTGGCCGAAGATCGTGGGGCCGATCAGGACGTTGCCGCGGATCGTCCAGCGCGCCGGGCCGGGGGCTCCGTCCTGGTCGGCCGGGGGCCGGTGCAGGCTGTCGAGCGCCGCGCGGTTCACGCCCTCGCCGCCCCGGGAATGGCCGACGAGCAGGACGCGGGAGAGGTCGGCGGGGGCGGTGGCCCGGACGGCCGCCGGGGCGCCGGCGGGCTTGGCGGCCCAGTCCGCCCATCGGCCCAGGTGCTGCCGTACGAGGGACGAGCGGGCCTGCGCGCCCGCGTCGTCGGCCGCGTGGTCCTGGGCGTTGATGCCGTTGGCGGAGATGGAGACCGTCACATAGCCCTGGGAGGCGAGGAGTTTCTGGGCGGCCAGGTAGCCCTTGTGGCTGGGGATCGGCTTGGTGCCGGGGCCGCAGGGCCAGGCGCCGGTCACCTCCTCCCCGGGGCCGTAGCAGGTGCCGTGGCGGCCGTGCAGGAAGAGCGCGAGCGGTCGCTTCCCGGGTGCGCCGGTGGGTCCGACGACGACGGCGCGCATCTCGATCGGCTCGGCGTATCCGGGCAACCGGACGGCCGGCAGGTCGTATTCGCCGCTGACGGTGCGGTACGCGCCGGGCTTGCCGGGGTCGACCGGGTTGAGCGGCAGGGGCGGTTCCACCCGCGCCGAAGGGGCGTCGGGCCTGCTCCGGGGGGCCTTGCTCGCGGCGTCCGCGTCGCCCGGGGTGCCGGCGTCCAGGCGGCGCCCGGCGGCCATGACCCGCAGGTCCTTCGCGGCGCCCAGCCGTACGCCGTCGGCCTTCAGCCGGAACGCGCGGCCGTCGGCGGTCGGTGCGGGGCTGCCGAGGAGCCTCTTGCCCGAGTAGAACTCGACGCGGGCGTCGCCCATGGGCACGGGTTCGGCGGCCGTCCAGACGAGCTCCCGGTCGGCGCCCTCGCCGGTGACCCGCCAGCCCTCGGGCAGCGTCCCGTCGACGCCACCGGCTCTCTCGCCGCCCGCTCGGGACAGGGGGCCCGGGGACGGTTCGGCGTACGCCGGGAGTGGCGCCGCCGCGGCCAGGGCGACTAAGGCCACGGCCGTGGTCACCACACGTGTGACACGTATCAAAGCGGTCTTCCTCACGATCGGTTCTGTCGGGACACCTCGTGGCAGCTCAGGACACCTCGGGGTTCCCTCTCGTGACCGGAGGACGGCAACCGGTGGGCGTGGGTTGCCTCGTGAGGCGGGAGAAGACCGGGCGCGTGGAGAGTTCGGCGGGAAATCGCTGCACGGGGGTAGGCCTGCCGGACCCGCTTGTTATACGTTCCGTCTAACAGCTTGCTAGACGCCGCATCTAATAAGTCGTGCGGCGTCTCGATCCGATCGATCCGAGCCGAGAGCCAAGGAGCCGCACATGCCGCGCAGCACCGCCCCACGGGAGAGCGAGGACCGGCACGTCGAACAGGAGGTCGCCCGGCGGCTGCTCGACTCGGCCGCGCAGCTCTCCTACGACCCGGCCACCGAGGTGGACTGGGACACCCCGCTGGACAAGGACTTCCACGGCGCGAGCCCCGAGTGGAGCACCCTCTACGGCACCGCGTACTGGGGCGAGTTGACCGACGCACAGCGCAAGGAGCTGACGCGCCAGGAGGCCGCGTCGGTGGCTTCCACCGGCATCTGGTTCGAGATGATCCTCCAGCAGATGGTGCTGCGCGACATGTACGCCAAGGACCCGACCGACCCCCGCTTCCAATGGGCGCTCACCGAGGTCGCCGACGAGTGCCGGCACTCGATCATGTTCGCGCGCGGCGCCGCGAAGCTCGGCGCCCCGGCCTACCGTCCGCACCGGCTCGCGATCGAACTCGGCCGCGCCTTCAAGACGGTCGCCTTCGGCGAGGCGGCGTACGCGGCGATCCTGGTCGCCGAGGAGGTCCTCGACGTCATGCAGCGCGACTGGATGCGCGACGAGCGGGTCGTGCCGTTCGTCCGCACGATCAACAACATCCATGTCGTGGAGGAGTCGCGGCACATGAAGTTCGCCCGCGAGGAGACCCGCCGACGGCTGCGGGGCGCGAGCGGGGCACGCCGCCGGTTCCACGCACTGGTCATCGCCATCGCCTCGTACGTCATCGTCACCAGCATGGTGGGCCGGAAGGTCTACGAGAGCGCGGGCCTCGACGTCGAACGTGCCGTCGCCGAGGCGAAGGCGAACGAGCACCACAAGTCCCTGATGCGGTCGAGCTGCGCGGGCCTGATGGAGTTCCTGGCCTCCGCCGGGCTGCTCACCCGGCCGGCGCTCGCCTTCTACCGGCGCGCCCACCTGATCTGACCGCGGGCGGACCCACGCGACCAGCCCCAGGCCCGTCCCCGCCCGAAGCCGTAGCAATCCGAGCCGTAGCGACCCGAGCTGAGCCGACGACATGACCTACGCCATCACCCAGACCTGCTGCAACGACGCGACCTGCGTCGCCGTGTGCCCCGTCAACTGCATCCGTCCGACGCCCCAGGAGCGGGAGTTCGGCTCCACCGAGATGCTCCACATCGACCCGGCGACCTGCATCGACTGCGGCGCGTGCGCCGACGCCTGCCCGGTCGACGCGATCTTCCCCGTGGACAGCCTCTCCCCCGCCCAGGCCGGGTACGCAGCCGTCAACGCCGCGTACTTCGCCGACAAGGAGCCGCTCGAAGCGGCCGCGCCGGGCCCGAACTTCCACTCCTGGGGCGCGCCTGCCTTCGAGCGGAGCCTGCCGTCCGACTTCGCGCCGATCCGGGTCGCGATCGTCGGGACAGGCCCGGCCGGGATGTACGCGGCGGAGGACCTGCTGCTCCACACCAACGCCGAGGTGACCCTCGTCGACCGGCTGCCCGTGGCGGGCGGTCTCGTCCGGTACGGCGTGGCGCCCGACCACCCCGCGACCAAGAAGGTCGGCGACACCTTCGCCCGCTTCCACACCCACCCCCGGGTACGGCTGCGCCTCGGCGTCGAGGTCGGCAAGGACGTCACGGCGGAGGAACTCGCCGCGCACCACGACGCGGTGGTGTACGCCGTCGGCGCCTCCGCCGACCGCAGGCTCTCCGTCCCCGGCGAGGAGCTGCCCGGCAGCGTCCCGGCGACGGAGTTCGTGTCCTGGTACAACGCCCACCCGGAGACCGCCCCCGACGCGATCGACCTGACCGGCGCCGAACGGGTCGTGGTGGTCGGCAACGGGAACGTGGCCCTCGACGTCGCCCGGCTCCTCGTCATGGACCCCGAGGCGCTGGCCGGCACCGACATCGCCGACCACGCGCTCGCGGCCCTGCGCGGATCCCGGGTGCGCGAGGTCGTGCTGCTCGGGCGCCGGGGCCCGGAGGACGCCGCGTACACGGCCTCCGAACTCCGCGCCCTCACCCACCTGTCCGGGGTACGCCTCGTCGTCGACGACCACGACCCGCGCACCGGCGCGGCGATCGACGGCGCGGCGCCGGGAGCGAAGGCGGCGCTGCTGCGGGGCGTGGCGCGGGAGACCGTCGACTGGACGCGGCCGGCGGGCCCGGACCGGCGGATCGTCCTCCGGTTCCA
The DNA here is from genome assembly GCF_040638605.1 of Streptomyces sp. NPDC026092. Lineage (NCBI taxonomy): Bacteria > Bacillati > Actinomycetota > Actinomycetes > Kitasatosporales > Streptomycetaceae > Streptomyces > Streptomyces sp. NPDC026092. The sequence continues at coordinate 139,908 of NZ_JBEZYN010000010.1, read as the reverse complement.
CTCGGCGCCCGTGGCCCTGGTCGGGGAGGACACGGTGCGGGGCGCGCGGGTGACGGAGGGTCCGGGCGAGCGCGAGATCCCGGCGGGGCTCGTCCTGCGGGCGGTCGGCTACCGGGGCGTGCCGGTGCCGGGGCTGCCCTTCGACGAGGCGACCGGCACGGTGCCGCACGAGCGCGGCCGGGTGGCCGGGATGCCCGGGACGTACGTCGTCGGCTGGATCAAGCGCGGCCCCTCGGGCGGAATCGGGGCCAACCGGACCTGCGCCGCCGAGACGGTCGGCACGCTCCTCGCCGACGCCGTGGCGGGGGCCCTGCCCGCTCCGTCCCGTACGGCGCGGGCGTTCCGGCGCCTGGTGCGCGGACGCGCCGAGGTCGTCGACGCCCGGGGTCTGGCCGCGATCGACCGCGCCGAACGGGCCAAGGGCCGCGAGACCGGCCGCCCACGCGTCAAACTCACCACGGTGGCCGCCCTGGTGGCGACGGCCCGCCGTCCCCGTCTGCGCCTCCCCAACTGACCTGCCAGTGCGCGAACCTGTCAGTCCGCGACCTTCTCCCAGGCCGTCGTGCCGAGCAGGCCGGTCTCGCCGACGTCGAGACCGCCCTCCGGCACCACGGTCTGGCGGGCCACGCCAGGGGCCGGGGCGATCTCGACGTACACCCCGCTGCCCCGCTGGGTCGCCGGGTCGACGGCCGAGTACCGCCAGGCGAAGACGGAGCGCGCGGACTCGCCGGGCTTCAGCGTCACGGGGTGCGGTCCCGGGTCCTCCATCTGCGCGATGGGGCCCGTCCCCTTGAGGACGGTGACGTCCATGGGCTGCCGGTTCATGTCCCGTACCCGTACGTCCGGATACCCGTTGACGCGCTGCTCCCCCGTACCGCAGTTGGTGATGGTCACCGGCATCGCGCGCAGTCCCATGGCCGCGTTGACCATGCCGGTCGTCACGTTCACCCCGGTGGCCGGGCAGCCCTCCGGGGCGGTGGCGGTGGGCGGTTCCAGCGGCGGGGCGACCGACGGCTCGGCGGCCACGTCCGCCCCGGCGGTCGCGTGGACCCCGGTCCGCTCGGGGTCGGCCTCGCGGTCGAGTTCGGCCCCGAGGCCGCACCCGGCGGTCAGGAGGGCGGCGGCCAGCAGGACCATGCCGTGCCGCGGAGATATGACGGTCATCCCGCGATCATCACACGGCGGCCGGCACGGGCGGGGCGGGGCGGGGCGGGGCGGGGCGGGGTTACTCGAACCGCGAGGTGTCGCCGGCTCCTCGGCGTACGATCTCCGGCTCGCCCTCCGAGAAGTCGATGACGGTCGTCGGCTCCGTACCGCAGTCGCCGGAGTCGAGGACGGCGTCCACCGCGTGGTCGAGCCGCTCCTTGATCTCCCAGCCCTGGGTCATCGGCTCGTCCTCGCCGGGCAGGAGGAGCGTGCTGGAGAGCAGCGGTTCGCCGAGCTCGTCCAGGAGGGCCTGGGTGACGACGTGGTCGGGGATGCGGACACCGACGGTCTTCTTCTTCGGGTGCAGCAGCTGCCGCGGGACTTCCTTCGTCGCCGGCAGGATGAAGGTGTAACTGCCGGGCGTCGCCGCCTTCACGGCGCGGAACACGTCGTTGTCGATGTGCACGAACTGGCCGAGCTGCGCGAAGTTCTGGCACACCAGCGTGAAGTGGTGGCGGTCGTCGAGCTCGCGGATCGCGCGGATCCTGTTGATGCCGTCGCGGCTCCCGATGCGGCATCCCAGCGCGTAGCAGGAATCCGTCGGGTACGCGATGAGCGCGTCGGAGCGGATGCTGTCCGCCACACTGCTGATGGTGCGCCGCTGGGGGTTCTCGGGGTGCACGTCGAAGTACTTCGCCATGCGGGGCAGTCTAGGTTCTTCGGCGGTTCCGGCCCGGGACGGCGGGCCGGTGCGGTTCCCCGCACGTTCGGGCGACGGGGAGGCGACCGTCAGGCCGCGAGGCGCAACTCCTGGCGCAGGACTATGGCGTTGAGCCGGATCGCGTACGGCGCGATGTCCATCAGCTCCAGGGCGGCGGCCCGCTCCTTCGCCAGATCGACGGTCACGTCGATGCAGAAGGCGATCGCGTACATGTGGTCCCCGGTCTCCTCGTCCTGGAGGGCGAAGAACAGGTCGCGGTAGTAACGCGTCCGGTCCGGGCCCTCCTCGTAGTACGAGAGTCCCGGCTCGCCCTCCTGCGCGGCGAGGCCGGTGAAGGCGTCGGCGAGCTCCTTCTCGACCGTGTCCCAGAACGAGGCCTCGGCGAACTCGCCGGGCAGCGCCTGGCGCACCGCCTCCTTGAGGGAGAGCACCATGACCATGACGGGGGCCTGCTCCTGGAGTCCCCAGCCGCGCACCATCTTCACGACGGAGCTGTCCGGGATCGCGGCGGCGGCCCGGTGGATGTTCTCGAAGTCGAAGTTGACGGTGGCGGGCGCGATCGCCTGCTGGAACAGCCGGTCGATGGCCCGGGCCTGGTCGAGATGGTCCGGGCCCACCTCTATGACGGTCTTGAAACTTGCGGCCATGACATTCCTCCTTGTGGGTGATCAAGAGGGGTCAGTATGCCGTCTGGCGTCCGGCTGCCACAGTCTTGTCGTCATGTCGACTTGGACGGACAGTACGGGGATGGCGATCGTAGTGCTGGTGGGCACGCTGGACACCAAAGGGCTGGAGTACGGGTGGCTGCGCGAGCGGCTGGAGAGCCGCGGGGTCGAGGTCATCATGGTCGACACGGGGGTGATCGGGGCTCCGCGGATACCCGCGGACGTCCCCCGCGCCGAGGTGGCGCGGGCGGCGGGTGTGGAGCTCGACCGGTTACGTAGCGAGGGGGACCGGGGCGCGGCGGTGACCGCGATGGCGCGCGGGGCGGCCGAGGTCGTGCGGCGGCTGCACGCGGAGGGCAGGCTGCACGGGGTGCTGGCGCTCGGCGGCAGCGGCGGCACGTCGATCGCGACGCGGGCGATGCGGGCGCTGCCGCTCGGGGTGCCGAAGGTGATGGTCTCGTCGATGGCCTCGGGCGATGTCGCGCCGTACGTCGGTTCGTCCGACATCACGCTGATGTACAGCGTGGTGGACATCGCCGGGGTCAACCGGGTCTCGGCGCCGATACTGGCGAACGCCGTCGACGCGGTGGCGGGCATGGCGCGCGGGTACGCCGAGGCGACGGCGCCCGCGGTACGGGACGACCGGCCGCTCGTCGCCGCGAGCATGGCGGGCGTGACGACCCCCGGGGTGGACGCGGCCCGGGCGCGGCTGACCGAACTCGGCTACGAGGTGCTGGTCTTCCACGCGAGCGGGGCGGGGGGCCGGACGCTGGAGTCGCTCGCCGAGCAGGGGCTCTTCGCGGGCGTCCTGGACCTGACGCTCTGCGAGCTGGCGGACGACCTCTGCGGGGGCATCCTGACGGCAGGCCCCGACCGGCTGCTCGCCGCCGGACGCGCGGGGATCCCGCAGGTGGTGAGCCCCGGCGCGCTCGACATGGTGAAGTTCGGGCCGCTGGACACGGTCCCTGAGCGGGTGTTGGACCGGGACGTGCGGGTGCACAACCCGTCGATATCGGTGGTGCGGACGACGGCCGAGGAGTGCGCGGAGCTCGGCGCGCGCGTCGCCGTGAAGCTGCGCTCGGCGACCGGGCCCACGGCGGTGTGCCTGCCGCTGCGCGGCCTGTCCACGCTGGGCGCGCCGGGCGGGCCGTACCACGATCCGGTCCTGGACGAGGTCGTGTTCGACGCGGTCAGGGACGGGTTGCGGGGCAGCCCGGTCGACGTGGTCGAGTTCGACACCCACCTGAACGACCCGACGTTCGGCCGCGCGGCGGCCGAACTGCTGCACCGCCTCATCGAGGGGCACGGGCCTCCCCGTCAGTGAGGGAGGTCGGCCAGGCGGCGGCGGTCGAGCGGCGAGGAGCGGCGGTCGAGGCGTTCCTCCAGGAGGTGGCGGGCCGCGTCGCACTGGCCGGCCTCCAGGAGGGCGTGGAGCAGGGTCTCCTCGACGACCTCGCGCTGCGCGGCGCTGCCGCCCACCCGGCGCAGGGTGGGCAGCAGTCCGCGCAGTCCGTCGACCGCCGCCGTCCACCGTTCCTCCAGGACGGCTTCGAGCGCGTGGCAGAGCGGGGCGATGACCTCGCGCTGGACGGCGTCGGCCCCGGCGGCGTGGGCGCGCAGGCGCCGGAGCGCGGCAAGGTCGCCCGCGGCGGTGAGGGCGACGGCGCTGTGCAGGGCGGTGAACGCGGTGGCGGGCCGTTCGAGGAGATCGCGGGCGACGGCGTCGAGCACGCCGTCCACGGGGACGTCGCCGGTCCAGTTCCGGGTCATCCGGGCCCGCCACAGCAGCGAGCCGGAGTCGACGAGGGCGCGTACGCCGTTGACCTGGCGCGGCGCGAGCTGGGCGAACCAACGGCGGCGTACGGCCGCGGTGTCGTCCAGGGCGAGTTCGTGCAGGGCCACGTGCCAGGAGAAGTGGGCCCGGTGCACGGCGCCCCTGCCCTGGCCGCCGATCCAGCCGTCGAGCCAGTCGCGGCCCGCGCGGTGGGCGCCGGACTCGTAGTGGACGTGGGCGAGGGCGTGGGCGGCGTGCCCGGAGGCGGGTTCGGCGGCCAGGGCGGCGGTGGCGAGGAAGCCGGCCTCGTCGACGCGCCCCTGCTCCTGGCGGAGGAAGGCGAGCAGCGAGGTGGGGAACCAGTGGCCGTCGTAGGCGGGCGCGGTGTGCTCGACCAGGCGCTGGGCGAGCGTCCCGTCGAGGTCGCCGACACCGGAGAAGGCGATCGTGGGGACGGCGATGGACAGGGCGAAGGCGTCGACCGGGTGCCGGTCGAGGTGGTCGACGAGCGCCCGGTCCCCGTCGTCACCCGATGGCTCGATCCTGCGGGTCACCACGTCCACGAACGAGCGCTCCCGCTCGTCCCCGCGCTCGGCGACTCCGCGCTGGGCGTCGGCGAGTTCGCGGTGTACGTCGACGTCGGCGCCGCACTCGTGGCCGAGGAGGGCGAGCGCGGCGTGGCCGAGGGCGAAGCCGGGGTCGAGCGCGGTGGCCCGGGCGAACGCCTCGGCCGCCTTCGCCCGTACGGTGACCACCCGGCCGAGCCCGCTGCGGTAGGCGGCGGCAGCGGCGGCGTGGGTGGAGAGCGGCAGCCCGAACTGGTCGGTGGGGCGGCGGCGGGTGGGCTGCGGGGCGCGGGTGAGCGGGGCGAGCACGGCCTCGGCGATCTCCCGGGCCTGGGCCCTGATCTCGGGGATCGCGGTCGTCTCCCACAGCTCGCCGCGCCGGGACGCGCCGAGGGTGAACAGCGGCCGGTGCGTGGCGCCTCCGGCGTCGCGCAGACGGCCCGCGTCGGTGGCGACGCCGATGCCGAGGGGTCCCGGCGCGGCGAGTCCGCCGTCGACCAGACTGCCCCAGAGCGGATCGGCGGCGGCGTCGAGCCGCAGCCCGGGCCCGGTGCAGTCCACGACCCACGCCACCGTCAGCTCCCGCCCGTCGGCGAGCCCGACGCGAATCCGCCCGTCGTCCAGCGGCTGGGCGGCGGTGATCCGGCCCGCGTGGATGCGGAGCCGGTGGGCGGCCCGCGCCCGGGCGATCGCCTCGGCGGTGGCCGGGGCCATCCGGTGGCGGTGGACGTTCCAGCGGGTCGCGTCCCGTTCGAGGAACTCGGCCCGTTCCTCGTCGGTGAGGCCCTGCCAGAGCGCGCCGATCACGGGCCGCAGCCCGTCGAGGGCGGGGCGCCAGTCGCCGTGGTCGCGCATCGAGGCGGCGAAGTGGCGCCGGAGCGCGGTGCGCAGCCGGTGCAGCGGGAGGGCGGTGAGGCCGGGGGGCGGGGGTACGGGCGGCAGTGGGGCGACGGCGTGCGGCCGGGGCAGGAGCCCGCTGCGGGAGAGGGCGTGCACGGTGCGCCCGGGCCGGTCGAGGACCAGCGCGAGGTCGACGGCGGTCAGCCCGGCGCCCACGAGCAGCACGTCCTCGTCCGCCCCGACGACGTCGAGCGCGCCGGGCGCCCACGGGCCGGCGATGAACCGCGCGGAGCCGAGCAGTTCGGCGGGCGCCCAGCGGGCGGCCCCGGCGGTGGGCCCGGTGGCGAGGACGACGCTGTCGGCGGTGACGCTCGGGCCGTCGTCGACCCTCACCTCGAACCGCCCGTCGCCGGTCTGCGAGCAGCCGGTCGCCCGGGCCCGCACACGCCGTACGGAGACGGTGCCGTGGGCGGTGATGACGGCGCGGCCGAGGGTGTCGGCGAGGTAGGAGCCGAAGCGGTAGCGGGAGGCGAAGTCCGCGGCGGTGACGGTGGATTCACCGTGCCGGCAGAGCCAGCGCCGGAAGTGCCCGGCGTCGTCGGGATAACAGCTCATACCTCCCACCGGCACGTTGAGCCGGTGCTCGGCGACCTCGGTGGCGTAGGCGGTCCCGCGTCCGGCCTCGGCCGCGGGGTCGATCAGGACGAGATCGACCGGGGTCCGCCGCCGGGCGGCCGTCTCGCACAGCTGAACGGCGACCAGAGCCCCGGCCGCGCCGGCGCCGACGACGGCCACGGTCGGTCGCGGACGGGGGGACGCGGTGGGGGACGTGGGCACGAGGAACCTCCGGCCTGACGAGCACGCACACGTCATGCGCACTACGTACTGCACTATGTCGATGAACAATATGAATCGACAAGAGCGCACCGTCCCTTCACCCACCGGCCTGATCGGTTTCGCGCCAGCCGTGAGACATTGAGGCGGTGAGGATCTCAGCACGAACGGACTACGCGGTCAGGGCCATGGCGGAGCTGGCCTCCTCCCCCGACCGGCCGCTGAAGGCCGAGGAAGTCGCCGGACGCCAGGACATCCCGGTCCGCTTCCTCTTCGTCGTCCTCAGCGAACTGCGCCAGGCCCGCCTGGTCCGCAGCGTGCGCGGCCCGGACGGCGGCTACACCCTCGCCCGCCCGGCCACGGAGATCACCCTCGCCGACGTCCTCCGCGCGATGGACGGCCCCCTGGTGAGCGTCCGCGACCTGAAACTGACGGGCCTGGAGTACCGAGGCGCGGCGGCCCCCATGCCGGACGTCTGGCGCGCGGTACGAGCAAGCCTCCGCCACGTCCTGGAAGGCACCACCCTCGCGGACCTGGCCTCCGGCACCCTCCCGGCACTGGTCCAGGACAGGGCCCGCGAGTACACGGACGACGTACGGACGTATCCGTAGCGGCGCCGCGTGCGGCCGGCGGCTACCGCCCGGGAAGGCCGAGTTCGCCGCCCTGGTAGAAGGCTTCCGTCTCCTCCACGACGTACGGGGCCATCGTCTCGCGGCGGGAGCGTTCGGCTTCTGAGGAGCGCCAGGCGTCGCAGGCCTCCTGGGAGTCCCAGAGGGAGACGCCGGTGATCTCGTGGCCGTCCTCGGTCCAGTAGGCGTAGGCCCGGTGCAGGCCGTCGGGGGCGAAGCCGGGGCGCCAGGCTCGTTCGAACTCGTGCAGGGTGCCCGGCTTGATGCGGCGCGTGGTCACCCAGACAAAGCGCTGCTCCATCGCGGCCTCCTTGTCGTGCTCCTTCGACCACGGTAGGTCGGGCGCGCCGGTTCCGCCTCCGAGGCGGCTACCGGTCGTGACCGGGTGGGCGCCAGAGGGCGGCGGTGACCGCCGTGGCGACGGCTACGGCCGTGAGGCGCGTGGGGTCGACCGTGTCGGGGGTGTCCGTGGGGCGGTGGTAGTGGGGGTTGCGGAAGTTCGCGGTGCCCGTGAGGAGGGCGGCCGGGATGCCGGCGCTCCAGTACGCGGCGTGGTCGCTGCGGCCCAGGTGGTTCAGCGGGGGTACCGCGAGACCGGCGAGGGTGCCCAGGGGGCCGTCCGGGCGGGGGTCGCGGAGGGTGACGACCGGGAGTCGGGGGTCGGCGGCGCCGGCCGCCCGCCGCCAGAGGCCGGCCGCCGCGTCGGAGGAGCGGCGGTGGACGATCAGGGTGAAGTCGCCGCGGCTGTCGCGGGCTTCGACGGCTCCCGCCGCGCCCCGGAAGAGGGTGCCGAAGCCCGCCGGGATCGCCTGCGTGCCGGGCGCGTCGGCGAAGCAGCCGACGGCCTCCAGGCAGAGCATGCCCGAGACGCGTCGGCCGTGGCGCGCCGCGCGGGCGGCGACGTGGGCGCCGACGAAGCCCAGCTCCTCCATGTCGAAGCAGGCGAGCCGCACCCGGGGCGGCCGGGGCAGCCCGCCGAGCAGCCGGGCGACCTCCAGGAGGGCGGCGACGCCGGAGGCGTTGTCGTCGGCGCCGGGGCTGCCCACGACGGTGTCCAGGTGGGCTCCGACGAGCACGGCGGGGCCGTCGTCCGCGCCCGGCAGCTCGGCCAGCAGGTTGGCCCCGGTGAGCCGTCGGTGCAGGCGGAACCGGAGCGGTGACAGGCTGCCGCCGCCGGGGCGGTCGCTGCAGCCCGGGCGCCACCGGACGTCGAACGGCTGCCGCTCGGTCGTCCAGCCCGCCTCCGCGAGCCGCTCCGCCACATGGGCCTCGGCCCTGAGCATGGCCTCGGGCGCGTGGATCCGGCCGCGCGGGCGGTCGGCGAGGAACGCGACATCGTCCCGCAGGCGCGCGGGATCCGCCCGCCGGGTCAGCTCCCGGACGAGGCCGGGCACGTCGGGGCCTGCCTCCATGCCGTCGATGGTCGCGCACGCGGCGCGCGGGTGCGCGTCCGGGCAACCACACTGGGGGTTCTGCCGTCCCTCTCCATACGATCCCCTCCACCGGAAGGACCCCCGGCATGGCGACGCTCGATCCCATCACTCGTAGGCTCAGGCGCCTCTTCGCGGTCCTGGACACCGACGAGGACGGATTCGTCACCTGGTCCGACCACCGGCGCGTCGTCGAGGCGTACGCCACCGCGTACGGGCTGCCGACGGACGAGCCCCGGATCCAGGCCCTGGAGCGGGCGTACTGGGCGCAGTGGCTCGGCCTGCTCACCCAGTCGGTGCCGGGCATCGAGCGCCTCGACCAGGACGCGTTCGTGGCGGCGCACCGCGCCGTGGGCTACGACAACGACCGGCCCGAGCTTCTGGAGAACCTCGCGGCGGCCATCTTCCGCATCATGGACACCAAGGCCGACAAGCGGGTCAGCGGGGACGAGTTCGCCGCCTACCTCGCCGTCTGGGGCGTCTCCGGTGACGAGGGGTCCGTTGCCTTCGAACGGCTGGACCTGGACCGGGACGCGTACCTCTCGCAGCGGGAGATCGCGCGGTCGCTGCGCGCCTTCCATCTCCACAACGACAACCTGAACACCCCGGGCGGCATCTTCCTCGGCGTGTACTGACGCACCTGCGGGTCGGACACGCCCCGGCGCGTGCTGGCCGTGCGCGCGGCCCTCGGGTGTGGTCGGATCGGCGCATGGACGTCACAGAGGCGAGCGACGGTTCGCCGGGGCCCGAGGGTTCCGGGGACCGGCGCCGTGCCGCGCGGCGGGCCGTCGCCGGCCGGACGGCCGACGCGGCCGAGCTGGCGGAGTTCCTCGACATACTCGATCTGCGGCCCGAGGTCGACCACCTCTACTCCGGCAAGGAGTCCGGGCGCCCCCGCCGCGACGGCGGAGGGCGCCCGGGGAAGGCCTAGAAGGTCCTAGAAGGTCAGGTTCCAGGCGTCGATCTTTCCGGTGTCCTGGCTGGCGTTGTCGTTCACACGGAGCTTCCAGACGCCGCCCGCGACCTCGGAGGAGGCGTTGACGGTGAAGGTCTGGACGATGTTGTCCGTGCCGCTGCCGGTCCGGTTGTGCACGGTGTACACGGTGCCGTCGGGGGCGACCAGGTCGACCTTCAGGTCACCGATGTACGTGTGCTTGATGTCCACGCCGACCTTCAGGGTGGCCGGGGCGTTGCCCGTCACCCCGCTGACCGTGATCGAGCTCTCGACGGTCGCGTTGTCCGCGACGGTGACGTCGGTGAGGTTCTCGAAGTACTTGCCGGGAGGCGGGGTGGTGCCGCCGACGGCCTTCAGGGCGTCGACCCGGCCCTCGCCGAAGAAGCTGTTGTTGGCCGTGGTGCCGGTGCACCGGCTGTCCGACGGGCAGGCCAGGTCGGTGGCCTGGACGCCCAGCTTCGTACGGATGTCGGCGGGGGTGTCGCTCGGGTTCGCGCTCGCGAGGAGCGCGGCCACGCCCGCGACGTGCGGGGCGGCCATGGAGGTGCCGCTCAGCGAGGAGTACTTGCCGCCGGGGACGGTGCTGTAGACCGACTCACCGGGCGCCGACACCTCGATGACGTTCCGTCCGAAGTTGGAGAAGGACGCCTTGGACGAGCCGTTGGTGCCGTTCGCCGCGACCGTGACGACACCCGGCAGCTCCGCCGGGATGTCCAGGCAGTCGTTGGTGATGGTCCGGCTGACCGGGGTGGAGTCGTTGGGCGAGGAGGTGTCCGTGGTCTTGTTCGCCAGGTCGACGTTGGAGTTGCCGGCCGCCGCGACCTGCAGCGAGCCCTTGCCCTCCGCGTACTTCTGGGCGCGGCCCACACCCTCCAGGATGGCCGCCTGGTCCAGGTTGTTGGGGCAGTTGAACTGCCACGGGTCCGTGTAGTAGCTGTTGTTGGTGACCTTGAAGCCGTGGTCACCGGACCAGACGAGGCCGCAGATGGTGTTCTCCGCGAAGAACAGGGTGCTGCCCGGCTCCGCGATGCGCACCGAGGAGATCTTCACGCCCGGCGCGACGCCGATGGCGCCCTTGCCGTTCTTGGCGGCGGCGACCGTGCCGGCCACGTGCGTGCCGTGCTGGTCCACGTCGCGCCAGGCCCCGGCCCGGGTGTCCGCCTTGCCGTAGGCGCAGGAGACCGAGTCGGCGGCGTTGAAGTTCGGCGCCAGGTCCTGGTGCTGGTCGTCCACGCCGGTGTCCAGGATGCCGACCTTGACGGTGGGCGAGCCGGTGGTGACGGCCCAGGCCTGGTCGGCCTTGATCTGCGTCATGTCCGAGCGGACCGGCTCGGTGGCAGGCGGAGCCGACTGCGACGGGTTGCTCGGCAGCGTCGGGTTGTAGGCGTCGGCCGGGACGTCGGAGGTGCGGGTGGCGCCGACCTGCTGGACGCCGGAGACCGTACGCATCGTCGAGGCGAAGGTGCTCGACGTGGAGTGCGCCACGACGACACCGATGGCGTCGAAGTACGAGAAGACCGAGCCGCCGTTGCTCGCGACCGCCGTGCGGACGGCCGTGGTGTCACCGGGAGCGGTGATGACCAGGTACGCGCGGGTGCCGGCCGCCCAGGCCGCCGTGGCGGCGGGAGCGGCGGCCGCGCGGGTCGCCGCGGCTGCTGCCGACGCGGCGGACGCTGCGGTGGTCAGGGGCGCCGCCGAGGCGGACCTGGGCTCCGGGATGCCGGCCGGAGCGGCCTGGGCGGCTCCGACGGGCGCGGCGAGCGCGACGACCGCTCCGAGGGCGGTGACGGCCGTGGCCGGGAGTCTCAGCCTGCTGGATATGTGGGAAAACAATGCGTCCTCCGATGGCCCGGTGACGCTGGTGGCGCCGGCCGGGCCCTGTGATGTGTGGGGTGGACGCAAGATCCCAGAGGGCGTGAGCGGAAGGAAGCCTTCAGTCCGACAAGCCTGTTGGCGTTACACAGTGTTGACCTGATGGAACATCAGGTGAGGTGGATTTCGGTGCCGTTGGGCGGTTCGTTAGGGTGGGCGCCGTGCGGGTGCTACTGGTCGAGGACGACGGGGATCTGCGTTTCGGGGTGGCCGCCGCGCTGCGCGCCGCCGGGTTCGCCGTCGACGAGGTGGCGGACCTTCCGCAGGCGGACGAAGCGCTCTTCGTCACGCCCTACGACTGCGCGGTCTTCGACCGCATGCTGCCCTCCGGGGACGCGGCCGAATACGTCGCGCGGCTGCGCCGCCGGGGCGGCGCCGTGCCCGTGCTCTTCCTCACCGCCCGTGACACCGTCGCCGACCGGGTCGGGGGCTTCGCGAGCGGCGGTGACGACTACCTGGTCAAGCCGTTCGCCGTGCCCGAACTCGTCGCCCGGGTGGGCAGTCTGTGCCGCCGGGCGGCCGTCGTCCGGCCGCCGGTCCACCACGTCGCCGACCTGGAGATCGACACCGCGCGCCGCCAGGTCCGGCGCGCCGGGGTCCTGCTGACCCTGACCGGGCGGGAGTTCGCCGTCCTGGAGGTCCTCGCGGCCCGCGGCGACCAGGCGGTGTCACGGGCCGAGCTGATCGAGAGCTGCTGGGACGAGATGGCGGAGCCGCGCTCCAACGTCCTGGAGGTCCTGGTCTCCCAGCTCCGCCGCAAGCTCGGCGACCCGCCCCTCATCCGTACCGTACGAGGCCTCGGCTACCGCCTTGCCCCGCCGGGGCCCGAGTGAGCGGGCGCCGGGCGCTCACGCCGACCGGGCGGGTCCGGCGGCTGCGCCTGCGCATCACCGCCCTGTTCGCGCTCACCAGCGCGGCCGGCCTGGTCACGATGGCCGTCCTCGCCGTGCGCAGCGACGACGCGCGCTGGCGCGACCAGCTCGACCAGGGGATGAACCTCGACACCACGCAGGCGATCGGCCTGCTCAGGTACGACGAGGACGACCGCCTCGACACCACCGACCTCGTCGGGACGATGGACACCGGCTGCCCGCAGCTGACCGTGCTCTCCGTGCCCCGGGACAGGTCCTCAGGCGCCGTCGTCGACCACTCCGGGCCGCGGCCCTGTCTGGAGGCGCGCCCGGCCGACGTCCGGGGCCTCGCCGAGACCGCCGTGCGCCGGGAGGAGGCCGTCGCCGTCGACGGGCGGTCGGTGGACGGGCGGCGGGTCCGGCTCTTCGCAGAGCCGTTCTTCGCGCCCGACGCCGAGGGCCCGGAGGGCAGGGACGGCGCGGTCGTCACCCTCTACGAGGCCACGGAGGCGCTCTCCGACCACCGGCGCACGACGTGGCTGCTCACGGCCGGCTGCGCGGTCCTCGTGGTGCTGTCGGCGGCGGTCGGCCATGTGCTGTCCGGTCGGGCGATCCGCCCGGCGCTGACGGCCCTTGGGCAGCAGGAGGCCTTCCTCGCCGACGCGGCCCACGACCTGCGGACCCCGGTCGCCTCGCTGCGGATGCTCGCCGAGACCGCGCTACGCGGCGACACGGACAGGACGGAGGTGCTGCGCCGGACGATGCGGCTCGCGGACGGCATGGGCGGCCTCGTGGACGGGCTGCTCACCCGGGCCCGTCTGATGACCGGGGTGCAGACCCTCGCGCGGGAGCCGCTGCGGCTCGACCAGTTGGTGGAGGCGGTGGTCGAGGACGCCCCGACGGAGGGGCATCGCGTGACCGTACGGACCGAGGAGGCGGTCGTCGTGGCCGACGCCGACCTCGTACGCCGGGCGGTGGCGAACCTGCTCGGCAACGCCCTCACCCACGGGCACGCGCCGGGCGAGGCCGCCGACGTACGGTTCGAGGTCGCCCTGGCGGGAAGGGAGAGGCGGGAGGCGACCGTGACGGTGGAGGACGCCGGTCCCGGTCTGCCGCCGGGGGTGGCGGACACGCTGTTCGAGCGCTTCCGCAGCGGGTCGGGGTCGACGGGGCTCGGCCTGTCCATCGCCTCCTGGGTCGCCCACGCGCACGGCGGGAGCCTGACGGCCATGAGCGGAGAGCGCGGCAGTAGCAGTGGTGGTGGCGGGGCCCGGTTCGTGCTGCGCCTGCCGGTCGACGGCGGCTGAGGTCTCCTCACGAAAACCTCAGCATCGCCCCGCGAAGCTGAGGCGTACCGCACCGCCAGGTCTCCCAGGAGCACTCCCGTGAAGCGCCAAGCCCGTCCTCGCACCGCCCTCGCCCTGACCCTCGCCGTCCTCGGCGCCACCACGCTCTCCGCCTGCACGGCGGCGGGGCCGAAGACACCGGCGGCGCCGAACGACGGCAGCTCCACCGCCGCCGTCGACCCGGCCACACGACCGGAGTTGAGGCGCTTCTACACGCAGCAGCTCAAGTGGACCGCCTGTGGCGACTTCCGGTGCGCGCGGCTCACCGTCCCCATGGACTACGACGACCCGACGAACGGGCGGACCTTCGTGCTGCCGGTCGCCAAGGCGACGACCGCCGATCCGAAGCGGCGCGTCGGCTCCCTCGTGTTCAACCCCGGCGGCCCCGGTGGCTCCGGGGTCGACCACCTCAAGGACGGCGGCGCCGACTCCTTCGGCGCCCCGGTGCGCGAGCGCTTCGACATCGTCTCCTTCGACCCGCGCGGTGTGGGAGCCAGCACCCCGGCCCTGACCTGCGAGGACCGCAAGGAGAAGACCGAGCAGGCGCCGGAGGGCTCGGGCGCCCCGGACGCCCCGAGCGCCGGGCACCCGCTGAGCCCGCGTACCGAAGCCGACCGGGCGGACGTCCTCGACGGAGCCCGAGCGGCGGCGGCCGCGTGCGTCGAGCGGAGCGGCTCCCTCCTGCGGCACGTCGGGACCCGGGACGCGGCCCGCGACCTGGACGTGCTCCGGGCGGCCCTCGGCGAGCCCCGGCTCAGCTACCTCGGCTGGTCGTACGGGACGAGCCTGGGCACCTCGTACGCCGAACAATTCCCGCGCCGCGTACGGGCGTTGGTCCTCGACGGGGCGATCGACCCCGCGCTCGACTGGCGCACCCGGGCGCAGGGCCAGGCCGTCGGATTCCGCCGGGCCGTCGACGACTACGCCACGCACTGCGCCGAGATCGTCGGCGCCGACGGCTGCCCGGGGGCGACCCCGGACGAGATACGCGCGGTGATCGACGGACTGTTCACGCGGACCGCGCGCTCCCCGCTTCCCGTGGACGGAGCCGAGGCCGGCGTCGACGAGCGGATGCTGATCGACGTGCTGTCGATGGCGATGTACACGCCGGAGGAGCAGTGGAAGGGCCTTTCGGAGGCGCTGGCCGCGGCCGACGGCGGCGACGGTACGAAGGTGGCGGCGCTGGCGGAAGGAGAGGCCGATCCCGAAGGCGGGGCGGAGGACTCCGAAGGCGAGGCTGCTCCCGAAGGGGGGCCCGCGGCGCCCGCCGTGCCCGCCGACAACGAGGAGGCCGCCCTCCTCGCCGTGAACTGCGCCGACACCCCGCACCCCCGGGCGGCCCAGCCGTACTGGGACGCCCTCGCCCCGGCGGAGAAGGCCGCGGGCCGGTACGGCACCACCAGCGTGCTCGACTCCCTGACGTGCAAGGACCTGCCGGCCGGGACGCAGCTGCCGCACCGCGTCCGCGCGGAGGGCGTGCCGCCGGTCCTCGTGGTGGGCACCACGGGCGACCCGGCGACCCCGTACGAGGAGTCGAAGAGCCTGGCGGCGCAGTTCCCCGGCGGGATGCTCCTGACGTACGAGGGGGTGGGCCACACCGCGTACGGTCGTGGCGGTTCCTGCGTGGGCGACGCCGTCGACGCGTATCTCGTCGACCTGAAGCCGGTCCGACCCGGCACGACCTGCCGGTAGAGCGGTCGGTTGAGCTGCCTGTAGAGCTGTCGATTGAGCTGCCCGTCGAGCTGAGGGTTGAGCGGTCAGAAGAGCCGCGGGGACATGACCTGAGCGTCGGCGCCCGGCACTTCGAGGACACAGCGGGGGATGCCGGGCCCGGCGGTGGCCCGGACCGACGCCGGAGTCGGCGGATCGGTCGGCAGTTCGATGTGCACGGTCACCGGGCGGTCCCCGCTCGTCGTGGCGTAGCCGGTCTCCTTGCCGTCGACCAGGACCTCCACCACGGCCTTGTGGCCGGTCTGGACCGTGACGCTGACCGAGTGCCCCGCGTGGTCGATGTGGAAATGGTGGCGTCGTCTCATGGGGTCGCCTCCGACCGGGTCGCCGTCACGCCCCTCGCTCCAGGGTAGCCATCAGGCACTCGGGCGGCCTCACGTGCCGCGTCACCCGAACAGCCGCCCTCCGGGCGTGCAACCCACGGTCGGTCGGGTGCACTGGAGGGGCAACCGTCCGCCGAGCATGGAGACGACCATGTACGAAATGCACGTCGGCATAGCACCCCGGGACGGGGTCTTCGTCTGGCACGTGGCCGCCATCGGCAAGGCGACCGCCCTCTGCGGGCAGTCGCTCCACGAGGAGCCGCTCGAGGAGCGTGAGAGGACCGACCGTCACTGCACCCCCTGTATGAGTTCTTTTCAGGAGCTGATGAACGACCGGCGGTGACTGCCGGAATTTCCCTGTGCCCGATCCCCACGACCCCTCACACCCCCAGTCGGTCGTAGAACGCCGACAGCCTCGGCCGCCGCTCGGCGCGTTCGCGCGAGTGGCGGTCGAGTTCTTCCATGAGGCGGCGTCCTCGCTGGTCGAGGTCCAGTTCGTCGAGGATCCGGTCGATCTCGGCGAGCAGCGCTCCGTACAGCTGCCATTGGCGCGGGTCGCGCTGGACGACCCGGAGCAGCAGCTCCGCCGCGTGGTCGCGGACCGCGCGGGCCGCGCGGAGTTCACCGGCGAGCCGTTCCTCGGCCGCGTCGGCGTCCGCGCTGACGTGGGTGGAGACGAGGACGGCGAAGCTCACGAGGGTGTCGGCGATCCGGGCCAGGAGGTCTTCGAGGGCGACCGCGACGTCCCTCGGGAAGAGTTCGTCCTCCTCGCGTTCCTTGGCGAGGTCGGTGAGCGTCCTGGCGAGGACGCGGAGGACGACGGCGCAGATCTCCAGGGTGTCGAGGCCGGTGCGGAGCACGATGCGGTACAGGGCGCCCTCCTTCTCCTTGACCCGGGGGTTGAACCGGAGGCTGTCCTCGGCCTGGCGCAGCGCCGCGTCGACGTCGGCCACGTCGTTGTCGAGGCGGCGGGCCTCGTGCAGCCGGGCGGCGGCACGGGCGACGGGCGTGGGGGTGGTGAGGTCCATGCCGATGCCGAGCAGGAGCCGGCGCATGCGGCGCGCCAGGTCCTCGATGGACTCCCCCGCCGTGTCGACCCAGACCGGTGGGACGAGGACGGTGTTGAACAGCAGGCCGACGACGGCGCCGATGAGGGTTTCGAGGACCCGGTCCCAGGCGGTGTTGGTGACCTGGGTGACGCCGAGGACGAGCATCGCGCTGATCGCGACCTCGGGGACGAACTCGTCGACGCGCACGAAACGGCCCACGACCAGCGACGCGAGGATGATCAGCCCGAGGCTCCACCAGGTCAGGCCGACCAGGGCGCTGAAGGCGATCGCGATGATGACCCCGACGACCACCGCGTTGACCCGTCGGATGCCGGTGGTGAGCGTGGAGTACAGGGTGACCTGCACGACGAGCAGCGCGGTGAGCGGCGCGGTCAGCGGGGCGGCCTCGCTGCTCAGCTGGAGGGCGACGACATAGGCGATGGTGGCCGCGGCGGTCGACCGGATGGTCTGGACGACCACGGGCTCCCGGCGGCGCGCCCACAGCTCGGTCCCGGCTCGTCGTAGCGCCGCGCGCACGTCCCTCACCCTGTCAGGCTTTCGCAAGGGGCGACTCTTCGCATGCCGTGCGCGGGGCGTGCATCGGTCGGGCGCGGGGACGGGCGTGCCGGAATGGCGATCTCGCCGGGGTTACGGTGGGATGAGAGCGATCACGCGTCCACGACGGATGGATAGGTTGTGTCGACCTCGAGCCATGCGGTGTCCGGCGCCCCTTGTTGGGTCAGTCTCATGGCCCGCGACCTCGGCGCCGCCGAAGCCTTCTACGGGGGTGTCTTCGGCTGGGAGTTCCGCCCCACCCGACTGGGTGAGGAGTTCTCCGTCGCGCTGCACGACGGCGCCCCGGTCGCCGGGATCGGCGCCCTGGCGCCGCGCCTCGCGGTGGCCGTCGCCTGGACGCCGTACTTCGCCGTCGACGACGCCGACGTGACGGCGGCCCGGATCCGGGAGCGCAGCGCGACGGTGGCCGTGGGGCCGCTGCGGTTCGGGACGGGGCGAGCGGCGCTCGCCTCGGACCGCGAAGGGGCCGTCTTCGGCATCTGGGAGGGCGAGATCATCCCCGACTGGAGCGTCGGCAAGGGCGGCGCCCCTGCCTGGCTGGAGCTGCGGACCAGGAACGCGTTCGACGCGGCGATCTTCTACGCGGAGGTGCTCGACTGGGCCGGTGAGCTGCCCGGCTGCTGTCAGGTGAGCTACGAGGACGACCACGTCGTCCTGAGCCACGCCGACATCACGGTCGCGCGGCTCTACGGGGGCGCGGTGGAGGACGCCCCCGACCCGCAGGTCAGACCCCGCTGGCACGTGCACTTCCGGGTCCCCGACATCGACGAGGCCGTCGAGGCGGCGATCCGTCTCGGCGGTACGACGGCCTCGCCGGCCCGGCCGTCGGGCAACGGCAGGTCCGTGGCGCTCCGCGACCCCGACGGCGCGCTCTTCACGGTGGCCGACAGCGTGGAGTGACGCGCCCCGTCCCCGGCCCCGACCCCCGGCCCCCGCCCCCCGGGTTCACTCCCCCGCGAGGGCGGCGCGCCTGATCGTCGCGTCGACGAGGGCGAGGGCCTGGTCGGCGGTACGTCCCGGAGTGCGGTTCCAGGGGCCGATGAGCCCGGTCCAGCCCTGCGCGCGCAGCTCGGTGACGATCCAGGCGGCGGAGCGGTTCATGGTGTCGGCGCTGCCGTGACCGAGGCGGTGCGCGGTGAGCAGCGCGCCGCAGAGGCAGCGTGCGCCCCGGGCGTCGCGGAGCCGGTACGGCTGGTTCTGCCAGCCCCACTCCACCAGGACCCGGCGGGCGTGGGCCAGGTGGGTGGAGGGGCGTACGTCGGGCTGTCCGAGGCGGCGCCAGGCGTGCAGCCGGTCGGGCAGGATCGCGCCGAGCCTGCCGGGGAGGGGCCGCTCGGCGGGCGGGGCCGGCGGGATGTCCCGTAGCGCGGCGGCGACGAGCTGGTCGACGGGCACGGAGAGCAACCGACGCCAGTCCCCCTGAAACGGCTCCGACTCGATCGGCGCAGCCTCCGGCTCCTTCGAGCCACCCGCGGGCGCCGACGGGGCGTCCCAGTGACGGACGATTTCCTGCCACGCGGCGGTGTCGTGGAGCTCGACCGCGACACGGTCCAGATCGTCGGGGGCGAGGGTCGCGAGGGGCATGTGCGCTCCGGGATCGGCGGATCTTCGACTCATCGTTATGTCGGCTTTGTCCGGAACATTCTTGAGCGATCCAGCCAAAAGTTACCCATAGGTATGCCGTGACTTCCCAGGCGGGCGGCAGTAGAACTCGTTCCCATTCCACCGACAGTGAGGGCTCCTCATGGCTGTTACACGCCGTGGATTCATCACGGGAACAGGTTCTATTCTCGGCACTCTGGCACTCCCCGCCCACGCCTACGCCTCGGCCACCTCGTCCCGCATCCCCGTCCTGATCATCGGCACCGGCTACGGCGGCTCCGTCGCCGCGCTGCGGCTGGCCCAGGCGGGGGTCGACGTGCGCATGGTCGAGATGGGCATGGCCTGGGACACCCCCGGCCCCGACGGAAAGATCTTCGCCAACACGACCACCCCGGACCACCGGTCCTTCTGGCTGCGCACCCGCACGAAGCAGCCACTCAGCCAGTTCCTGGGTTTCCCGCTCGACAAGGACGTCCCCCGCCACACCGGGATCCTCGACGCCGAGGAGTTCGCCGGGATCACGGTCTACCAGGGCCGGGGCGTCGGCGGTGGCTCCCTGGTCAACGGCGGCATGGCGGTCACCCCGCGCCGGGAGAACTTCGGCGCGATCCTCCCGACCGTCGACGCCGGCGAGATGTACGACGTCTACTACCCGCGCGCCAACGCCGGGCTCGGCGTCAACCACGTCGACCCGAACTGGTGGGAGAACGCGGCCTGCTACCAGTACGCCCGGGTCGGCCGTAAGCACGCCGAGCGCTCCGGCTTCCCCTTCGTCTTCGTGCCCAACGTCTACGACTGGGAGTACATGAAGCAGGAGGCGGCCGGCGCCGTCCCCAAGTCGGCGCTCGCCGGCGAGGTCCTGTACGGCAACAACCACGGCAAGAAGTCGCTCCAGAAGACCTATCTGGCGCAGGCCCGGGCGACCGGGCGGGTCACCATCTCACCGCTGCACCGGGTCACGTCCGTGACGCCCGCGTCCGGCGGCGGCTACACCGTCGACATCGAGCGGCTCGACACGGCCGGGAACGCCACGTCCGCCGAGACCGTCGTCGCGGACCGCGTCTTCTTCGCGTGCGGCAGCGTGGGCACCAGCAAGCTGCTGACCAAGCTGCGGGCCACCGGCGCACTGCCGGGCCTCAACGGCGAGATCGGCAAGGGCTGGGGCGACAACGGCAACGTCATGTGCGGCCGGGCCAACCACATGTGGGACGCGACCGGCAAGCTCCAGTCGTCCATGCCCACCGCCGGCATCGACAACTGGGCGGCGGGCGGCGCGTTCGCCGAGGTGGCGCCGCTGCCGACCGGCATCGAGACGTACGCCTCGTTCTATCTCTCCATCACGAAGAACCCGAACCGCGCCGAGTTCGCCTGGAACCCCGCGACGGGCCGGGTCGAGCTGAACTGGCAGACGGCCTGGAAGCAGCCGTCGATCAACGCCGCCAAGACCATCTTCGACAAGATCAACGCGAAGGAGGGGACGATCTACCGCACCGACCTGTTCGGCGCCTACAAGATCTGGGGCGACCACCTCACGTACCACCCGCTCGGCGGCGCGGTGCTCGGCCGGGCCACCGACAACTACGGCCGCCTGCACGGGCATCCGGGGCTTTATGTGATCGACGGCGCGCTGATCCCGGGCAACACCAGCGTCAACCCGTTCGTCACGATCACCGCGCTGGCCGAACGCAACATCGAGAAGATCATCGCCACCGACCTCTGAGCCGCGGACCGCCTCGGCCTCGGCTCAGGACGTCGGCAGCACGCACGCCGCGTCGAGTCCGAGGACCCTGTTGAGGCGTCCGAACGACAACCAGGAACCGATGCTCATCGTCAGCTCCACGATCTCGGGCTGGCTGTAGTGCGCGGTCATACGAGTCCAGAAGTCCTCGTCCTCGTCGAGACCGTGGTGATCCAGGGCGTACCGCTCGGCGTACTCCGCGGCCAGCCGCGTCCGGTCGTCGAAGGCATCGGTGGTACGCCACTGGGTGACGGCGTCCGCGAACGAATCCTCGACCTTCTCGCCGTCGCGGTCGGTCCGCCAGTCGAGGCAGAACAGACAGCCGTTGATCTGCGCGACGCGCAGCCGGGCGGCCTCGAACTCGCGCAGGCCCAGGGTCGTATGGGCGTAGACGGAGAGGGAGAAGTTCGCGGCGGCCGTCCCGATCTCGGGGACGATCTCACCCCACACGTACTCGATCGGGTGCTTGCCCTCGGGGACGTCGATCCTCATGGTCGCTTCCTTCCCAGTCTGCCCACTGCGGGGCGCAGCGGGACGTCGAGCGCGTCGTAGAGGCCGGGCTTCGCGTCCACGAGCCAGTCGACGGCGTTGACGAGCCGGCCGACGGCCGTGGCGTTCCCGCCCGCGGAGCGGTTCGCGTCCTCGTCGGTGGCCTCGACCGTGACCTCGATGCGCGGGCGGCCCTCGATGACCACCCGGTGGGCGCCGACACCGTCGGGCGGGGTGGGCCAGCCGGGGGCGCAGGAGGGGTGGATCCGGGTGACGTGCTCGATGACGATCCGGGGTTCGCCGGCGACGATGCCCTGGACCTCGAACCGCACGGCGCCCTGGGTGCCGGCCTCGAAGACGCCCATGGTGCGGGTGGTCACGGTGGTGTCGAGGGCGCGCCGCGCCATGGTCTCGCGGATCTCGTCGAGTTCGACGCCGAGGGCCCGGGCCATCAGCCGGATCTGGCCGCCCCACACCATGGTCGGTATGGACTCGGCGAGCATCAGCGGCTCGTACTCCATGGGGTGCCCCATGCCGATGAGATGGCGGACCGAGTCCTCCTGCTCGTACGTCGAGTAGTCGAAGATCTCCTGGCAGCGGACGACGTCGACGGTGGAGCCGAGGCCGCTGATCAGGAGGGGCAGCACGTCGTTGCCCCAGCCCGGGTCGACGCCCGAGACGAAGAGCGAGCCGCCGCCCTCGGCGACGGCGGCGAGGACCGGGTCGCGGAACTCGGGCGGGGCGCCGCGCTGGTCGTAGAGCGGGTAGAGCGCGGGCGTGACGACGACGGCGCCGCCCCGGACGGCCCGGACCACGTCGGCGAGGGCCTCGTCGGGGCGGATGTCCC
This sequence comes from Streptomyces sp. NPDC026092, assembly GCF_040638605.1. Lineage (NCBI taxonomy): Bacteria > Bacillati > Actinomycetota > Actinomycetes > Kitasatosporales > Streptomycetaceae > Streptomyces > Streptomyces sp. NPDC026092. Next base: position 117,924 of record NZ_JBEZYN010000010.1, on the reverse strand, counting down.
CGGAGGCGGCGTACACCACCGCGCGGGGGCGGGCGGCGAGCACGGCGTCGATGTCGTCGGTCGCCGCGACCCCGAGGGGGCGGTCGAGTCCGGCGAGGGAGCCCGCGTCACGGCCGACCTTGGCGGGGTCGTGGACGAGGACGGCGGCGAGGGCGAGCCCCGGGTGGGCGTCGACGGCCCTGATGGCCGCGCGGCCGACATTTCCGGTACCCCAGACAACGGTCGGAATCATGCGGGGAAGAATAACCTGACGGACCGTCAGTTCCTAGAGTCGGGAACGAGTTCGGTCCGTTTCCCCATCCGTTCCCCGACACTCGGCTCCTGATCCCCTCGCTGTCATCTACGCCTGATCAACTCCCTTGTGATTCCGACACAGTGACGGTACGTCAGGGGCAGACTGTGCGAGTTCCGGTTTCACGCGCCCGAGCGCCGGCCACCGTCCTGCTGGCCTGGTGCGCGCTGCTCGCGGCCGCCACGCCCGGTACGGCCGACGCCGTCTGGACGGAGGTCGCCCGGGGCGTCGCGTACCGCACCTTCGATGTGACCGGTGTCGGCGGTCCGGCCCGGGTCCATCTCGTCTCGGTGGATCTGCGTGCGCCCGGGGTCGGCGTCGATCTGCTCACCCCCGGCACGGTCGCGGCCCGCGCCCCGCTGTCGGCGCTCGCCGACGCGCGCGGGGCGGTCGCCGGGGTCAACGGGGACTTCTTCAACATCACCGAGACCCAGCACCCGGGTGTCGAGGCGACCGGCGCCCCGGTCGGCCCCGCGATCGCCGCCCGGCGGGGGCTGAAGTCGGCGGTGCCCACCGGGCAGCGGTTCGGGCCCGCGCTGCCGCCGGGCACCGACACCCGCGAGGTCCTGGGCGTGGGCGTGGACGGCCGGGCCCGGCTCGGCCGGCTCACCCTGGACGGCACGGTGTCGACGCCCGACGCCCTGTTCCCGCTCGGCGGGCTCAACGCGTACGCGCTGCCGGTCGGCTCCGTCGGGGCGTTCACCGCCGACTGGGGCGCCGTCTCGCGCGTCCGCGCCACCTGCGGCACGGACACCGACCGGGCCGCTCCCTGCTCCACGGAGACGTACGAGGTGACGGTGCGCGACGGACGGGTCGTCGCGGTGGCCGACACGCCCGGGCGGGGACCGATCGCGGAGGGCTCCGAGGTCCTCGTGGGCCGCGAGGCGGGCGCCCGGAGCCTGCGGGCGCTGGAGGTGGGCGACCGGGTCGGCATTCGCCACCGTCTTGTCGCGGAGGGTTCCCGCGTCCCGTACGTCTTCGCGGTGGGCGGCTATCCGGTGCTGCGGGCGGGCGAGCCGCTGCCGGGCCTCGACAGCAGGACGTCCGCCGTCCGCACGGCGGCCGGCCTCGCGGACGGTGGACGGCGTCTGCTGCTGATGGCGCTGGACGGCGGCCCCGAGTTCCGGACCGGCCTGACGATCGCCGAAGTGGCGACGGTACTGGACCAGGTGGGCGCGGTCGACGGCTTCAGCCTCGACGGCGGAGGCTCCTCGACCCTCGCGACGCGGGATCGGGACGCCCCGTCGGTCACCGTGCGCAACCACCCCGCCGGAGGCACCGAACGCCCGGTGCCGAACGGCGTCGGGATCTTCGCCCGCCGCTGAGCCGCCGCCGCCTCTTCGTCGACCCTGCCCGGACACGCTCCGTCACCGAGCGGGGTGCGCGAGCCGTCGATAGCGTGGGACTCACCACCCCATCGAAGCGTCTTCGAACCACCATCGATCGGAAGAGAGAGTCCCGTCATGGCCGCACGACCTGAAGGCACACCGGTCTGGACCGACGCGGCGTTCACCGACGTCGAAGGAGCCAAGACCTTCTACGGCGAGGTGCTGGGCTGGACCTTCGGTGAAGCCTCCTCGGAATTCGGCAACTACACCCAGGCGTACCGCGACGGCAAAGCGGTCGCGGCCGTCGTCCCGCCCATGCCGGGCCAGGACGGCGAGCCGCAGTCGGCCTGGTGTCTGTACTTCTCCTCGCCCGACGCCGCCGCCACGGCCGAGAAGATCAGGAGCAGCGGCGGCACCATCCTGATGGAGCCGATGGCCGTCGGCGACTTCGGCTCCATGTGCCTGGCCCAGGACCCGGCCGGGGTCGTGTTCGGCGTCTGGCAGCCCGGCACGCACGAGGGGTTCGAGCTGGAGGGCGAGACCGGCTCCTACGTGTGGGCGGAGGTCTTCACCCGGGAACCCGCGAAGTCCGACGACTTCCTCACCTCCGTCTTCGGCTACAACGCGCAGAAGATGGCCGACGACACCATGGACTACAAGGTCTTCGACCTGGGTTCCGAGACGCCGGTCCTGGGGCGGATGAAGATGACGGAGGAGGACTTCCCGGCCGAGGTCCCGTCGTACATCCAGGTCTACTTCGTCGTCGACAACTGCGACCAGGCGGCCGACCGGGCCGTGAAGCTCGGCGGACAGAAGGTCTTCGGGCCGATGGACAGCCCCTTCGGGCGGTACGCGGCGATCCTGGACCCGCAGGGCGCGGCGTTCGCGGTGATCGACACGAAGACCACCGTGGGTGACATGCCCGACATGGTCTGAGCGGTACGCGCGACGGTGCCCGGGGCCGTGAAGGTCCCGGGCACCGTCATGCCGTGGCTTCGTCAGTCGCCGTCAGCCGTGGTCGTCGTCAGCCGCCGTCGCGGACGGCGACGATCCCGTTGAAGACGCCGACGTACGCCGTGCCGTCGGGCCCGATGGTGATCGGGGCCCAGTTGTTGTCGTAGGCCGGACCGGTGCCGGTGAGCTGGCTCCAGGCGCGCTTGCCGGTGCGGAAGTCGACGGCCGTCAGGTACCAGGCGTCCACGCCGAGGGGGTTCGGCTGCTTCTCGTAGAAGTACAGCAGTCCGTTGGCGGTGGAGAGCTTGGGGACGGTGGAGGGTGAGCGGACGTCGCTCTCCCACACGGTGTCGCAGCCGCTGCCGTCGGCCCGGACGTCGATCCGGGTGGCGCCGCCGACCACGCTGCGGCCGAAGGTGAGCGTGGTGGGGTTCTCGTAGCCGTAGTTGTTCTCGAGGACGAGGCTGTTGCCCCAGCTGATCAGGGAGTTGTCGGTGGTGGAGGCGCCGGAACGGAAGACCGGCACCTTGCAGACCAGCCGTTCGGCTTCGGGGACGTCGGCGCCGCGCCGGTAGACGAGGACGTTCATCCGGTCGTCGGCGTTGTCGGTGATCGCGACGTACTGGTCACCGGTGCCGAAGAGGTCGGGCGTGGTGCCCGAACCCTGGTTCACCGAGCCGGGTTTGGTGCCGGTCCCCCGGTCGTAGGTCTGCCGCCACTGGACGCGCGGGGTGCCGTCGGGGTCGGCGCGGAAGCTGTAGAGCGCGTGGTCGGAGACGATGGAGACACCGTCCCTGGCGACGGAGAAGGAGTTCTGGATCTCCTCGCCGTCCAGACGGATCGAGCGGAGCGTGCCGGTGGCGGGGTCGACGGTGCCGACCCGTCCGAGCCGGGTCACCCACCAGACGCGGCCGTCGTAGTCCGGCATGACGGAGGTGATGGGGTCGCAGACGCCGCTCGGGAAGAGGTTGGTCCAGGTGACGCAGTCGTGCGGGACGAGCGGGGTGAGGTCCCAGTCGTTCTCGACGACGAACTCCCAAGCGCCGTCGGCCTTCTGACGGTGTGCGATCCGCAGCACGTGCTGCCGGGAGTCGGCGAGGACGACCCGGTCCTGGTTGTCGAGGTAGAAGTAGGCGCCGCCCGAGGTGTCCTTGAAGATCTTCTCGAAGTCGAGCCGGGTGATCGCCTCGACGGTCGAGGAGCGCTGCGGCAGCCTGTACTCGGCGAGGGTGTCCAGGGTGCGCGGGTCGAGCAGCTTGAGCAGGAAGCCGGAGAACGTACCGCAGACGGTGACGAGACGGCCGCCCGCATCGAAGGTGGCCGTGGCGCACTCTCCGCCGACGGCGGCGATCTTCTCGCTGGAGACCTGCGGGTCACGCCCGAGCGGGCCGGAGAACGGGTGCGTACCGCTGCCGGCGCCGTCGGCGTGCATACCGCTGCGCCCGTTCGGCGCGAGGTACGGATGCTGGTCGGGCGCGTCGCCCGGCACGGGCCGGGCGGGCGCGGGGGCGCCCTGGTACGGGGCGACGAGCCGGTGGCCGGGGGCCTTCGGTATGTCGTCGGCGAGAGCGGCGGGCGTGGCGAACGCGAGGGCAATGGCGCTCGCCACGGCGATCAGGGCGAGCGCGCGGGCTCGTCCGGTGGGGGTGGTCAATGCGGCTCCTCGGATGCGTACGTCGGTCGCGCCGGCGGCCGACGTTAGGCCCGAGTGCATGAGATGTACATGGAACTGCCGCTGGTTTCATACCCACTTCATGATCGCGCAACGAACCGACCGAGGAGTCGCGAAACGTTACGGCTTGAGGCTGCTGACGACGTTGGCGGTGGCGGCGACCCCGTTCTGGATGGTCGGCGCCATGCTCGTGCCGGCGAGGAAGAAGCCGAGCAGGGCGCAGACCAGCGCGTGGGAGAACTTGAGGCCACCGTTGCGGAGGAAGATCACCGCCAGGACGAGCAGCAGAAGTACGACAGAAACGGACACGGCCATCGCCCACACCCTCCTTGCGCCGCGCCGGAATCGCGGCGTTCGGCGGCCAGTGTGGCGCAGCGGGAGCGCCGTCCGGCCGTACGGCATGTCGGCCGAACGGGTGGGATTCCGTGTCAGCGGTTCAGGTAGGCGCGGAGCCCGGCGAGGTCGTCGGTGTTGATGTGGTCCACCCGGGCGGCCCGCAGTTCGCCCCAGAGGGCGTCGCGCGCGGGTCCGGGGGCGTCGGGAGTGGCCCAGAAGCGGACCCGCTGTCCGCGCGCGTGGGCGGTGCGGACGATCGAGCGGAGCCGGGAGCGCTCCTCGGCGGGGAAGGGGCCGACGCCGGTCCAGCCGAAGGACTGGGTCCAGTTGGAGCTGATGAGCGGGATGAAGGAGGCGGGCGCCGGGGCCGCGGCGGCGAGGTCGTCGAGCCGGCCGTCGTAGAAGGCGTGGCGGAAATCCTGCGCCTCCATCGGGGCGCGGGCGGCGCGGTCGCCCGAGATGACGGGGGTCACGGCGCCGAGCCGGACGTGGCCGGCGGCGTAGGTGGACAGCATCCGCCGGTACGGGCGGAGTTGGCGGTGGAGCTCCTGGTACGCGGCGACGCCGTCGGCCTTGATGTCGATGAGGAGCTGCACGGGGTGGCGGTAACCCGGGTACACGGCCCCGTGGTTGGCGCGCACGCGGGCGAACAGCGGGTCGAGGTAGAGCGAGCGGAGCGTCCGGCTCGGGTCGAGTTCGGCAGGCTCGTGCGCGACGAGCAACTCCCCGTCGACCAGGAAGACATCGGCCTCGACGCTGGTGAACCCATGGGCGAGGGCGTCGTGAAGGGGCCGCGCGTGCAGATAGTCGTTGTGCGCGTGCGCCTGCGGCAGGGGCCTGACGCGATGGGCGGCGACGGCGGTGCCGGGCAGCACGAGGCCGGCGACTCCGGCGGCTCCGGCTGCGAGGGCGGCGACGGTGGAACGCCGGGACAGGGGCGCCATGGGGAGACTCCTGGGGGACGGGTCGACGCGGACCCGACCGAGTATGACCGGAGTCAGGCACCAACTTGCCCGCTATCCAAAGGTGTTGGCCGACCGGACGCCGGCCGTCCGCCGATGGTTCGCATCCCCTGAACGGGCGGCTTCCTACGACGCGTTGCGCTGTCAGGACTTCTCGGCGGCCACGCAGTCCGCCCACTCGATCGTGCGGTCGCGCCAGCGGGTCAGCAGGACGCGGTCGTGGGCGACGGCGAGAAGGCCCGCGCCGGACTCCGTACGGTAGGCCTCCACGGCCGCGACCAGCGCCGCCGCCGTGGACGCGTCGAGCATCGCCGTCATCTCGTCGCAGATGAGCCAACGCGGGCGGAGCACCAACGCCCGGGCCAGGCAGGCGCGTTGGAGCTGGCCGTCGCTGACCTCGTGGGGGCGGCGGGCCAGCAGGTCGGCCGTGAGGCCCACCGTCGGGGCGAGTTCGGCGAGGCGCGGCTCGACCTCCGCGCGGCCGCCGGTGGCGCGCAGCGGTTCGGCGATGAGGTCGTACAGCGACAGGCGCGGGTCGGCGGACATCCGGGGCTGCTGGAACACCACGCCGACGGCCGTCCGCAGCGGCCGGGGGGCCCGGTGGCGCCAGCCCCGTACGGACTCCCCGTCGATCGTGACGCGCCCCACCTCCGGGCGGTGCAGCAGCGCGGCGACCCGGGCGAGCGTGGACTTGCCGCAGCCGCTGGGGCCGAGGAGCCCGACGGACTCGCCGGGTGCGACCGTGAGCGAGGCGCCCCGGACGACCGGGTTGCGGCGTTCGTATCCGGCGGTGATGGAGTCGAGTTCAAGCACGGGGCGCTCCGGGTGCGTCGGTCGGCCGTGCCTCCGGGTGGTGGCAGGCGACGCCCGCCAGGAGGGCCGGTGGCGTGTCGCACGCCTCCGTCGCCCGGGGGCAGCGCGGGGCGAACGCGCAGCCGGGCGGGAGGGCGGTCAGCTCGGGCGGCATGCCGGGGATGGGGGTGAACGCGCGGTCGGGCAGGGCGTTCAGGAGGCCACGGGCGTACGGGTGGCTCGGGCCCGGCTCGCCGAAGAAGCGGTGCGCGGGGGTCGACTCGACGATCCGGCCCGCGTACATCACCGCGACCCGGTCGGCGATCCGCTCCGCGGCCGCCAGGTCGTGGGTGATGAGCAGCAGCGCCCGGCCGTCGTCGGCGTGGCGGCGCAGTTCGTCGACGGTCCGGTCGACCAGGTCGCGGTCGAGCCCGGTGGTCGGCTCGTCGGCGAGGAGGAGCGGGGCGTCGCCGATGAGGGCGAGCGCGGTGGCGGCACGCTGGGCGAGGCCGCCGGAGAGTTCGTGCGGGTACCGGTCGAGGTGCCCGGCCGGGAACGCGGCCCGTTCCGCCGCCTTCTCGGCCGCCGCGCGGCGCTCCCGCCGTGCGGTGGCCGTCAGCTCGCGGACGGTCTCCTCCAGCTGGGCGCGGACGGTTCGTACGGGTGTGAGGTGGGCGGCCGGGCTCTGCGGTACGAGACCGACGCGCCGTCCTCGTACCGTACGGGCCAGGGTCTTCTCGTCGGCGGCGAGCAGGTCGACGCCGTCGAGCAGAGCCGTGCCGGAGGTCTCGGCGTTGCCCGGCAGGAGGCCGAGGAGCGCGGAGGCGAGGACGGACTTGCCGCAGCCGCTCTCGCCGACGAGGGCGAGGCACTCCCCCGCCGCGAGGTCGAAGTCGGCGTCGCTGACGGCGGCGACGTGGCGGGCGCCGCGCATCCGGAAGCGGACGGAGAGGCCGCGCACGCTGAGCACGGCGCCGTCGGTGCTCCCCCTACCTGCGGCGGGGGGACCCCCAGCGGTGACCGCCTCCAGGGCACGTACGACACGCGAGTCCGGGGCGGTCACAGCATCAGCTCCGATCGGCGGCGCGGGTTGAGCCGGTCCCGCCACGCGCCGGCGAGCCCGGCGACGGCCAGGGTCGGCACGATGAGGAGCAGTCCGGGGAAGAGCGTCGGCCACCAGTCCCCGGCGAGCAGCGAGGCGCGCGCGGACTGGACCAGGTTGCCGAGGCTGGCCTGGTGGCTGGGCAGGCCCAGGCCGAGGAAGGAGAGCGCGGACTCGTGCCACATGGCGTGCGGCACCATCAGGACGGCGGCGAGTCCGGCCTGCGGCAGGACCGCGGGCAGCAGATGGCGCACGGTCACCCGCCACCGCGAGGCGCCGCCGGAGATCGCCGCGTCCACGAACGGACGGGAGCGCAGCGAGAGGACCTCGGAGCGGACGATCCGGGCCGTCGACAGCCAGTGGGTCAGGGCGACGGAGACGATGACCGGCCAGACGCCCGGCCGGAACATGGCGACGATGAAGATGCCGAGCAGCAGGTGCGGTACGGAGGAGAAGGCGTCGACGATCCGCATCACGACCCGGTCGGTCCAGCCGCCCAGGGAGGCGGCGGCCGCGCCGACGGCGGTGCCGATGACGGTCGCGACGAGGGCGGCGACCACGCCGACGAGGAGCGAGATCCGCAGCCCGTAGACGCAGCGCAGGAGCAGGTCGCGGCCGACGTCGTCGGTGCCGAAGGGGTGCTCCCAGGACGGCGGCAGCAGCTTCAGGGAGAGGTCGACGGCCTGCTCGTCGAGCTGGACGATCGGCGGCACGAGGAGAACGGCGAGAAGGACGGCGCCGGTGATCCCGGCGGAGGACCACAGGCGCAGGCGCCGGGTGCGCTGCTCAGCCATCGAATCCCACCCTCGGGTCGGCGAGCCCGTACAGCAGGTCGGAGAGGAGGTTGCCGAGGAGGACGGCGGCCGTCGCGAGCACGGTGAGCGCGGCGAGCAGCGGGAAGTCCACGGAGGTGGCGGCCTGGACGGTGGCGGCGGCGATGCCGGGCCAGCTGAAGACGGTCTCCACGAGCAGCGCCCCGGTGATGAGTTCGGGGACGCGGGAGCCGACGAGGGTGAGCATCGGGAGCATTCCCGAGCGCAGGGCGTGGCCGAGGAGGACGGTCCGGTCGCGCAGGCCACGCGCGCGTGCCCCGCGCACGGGGTCCTCTTCGAGGGCGTCGCCGACGCCCTGGCGGACGTACAGGAAGAACCAGGGCAGCTGGGAGACGCCGAGGACGAGGGCGGGCAGCACGAGGTGGGTGGCGACCTGGTCGAAGGTGACGGTGTCGCTGGCGGTGTCGGTGAGTCCGCCGGCCGGCAGGGCGCCGAGCTTGAGCGCGAAGAACCAGATGGCGAGCAGCCCGAGCCAGAAGGCGGGGGCGGCTTCCAGGGTGTACGCGGCGGAGCTGACGGCCCGGTCGAGCAGTCCGCCCCTGCGGCGCCCGGCGAGGACACCGAGGCCGGTGCCGAGCGCGATGGCGACGAGGAAGGCGGTGGTGGCGAGCAGCGCCGACCAGCCGATCCGCTCGGCGATGACGTCGGCGACGGGTTGGCGCATGACGCTGGAATCGCCGAGGTCGCCCTGGAGCGCCGAGGTCAGCCACTCCCACCAGCGGGTGGTGAGCGGCTGGTCGACGCCGAGGTTGGCGCGGAGCTGGTCCAGGTTCTCCTGCGAGGAGGTGAGCCCGGCGGTGCCCGCGTAGGCCTTGACGGGGTCGAAGGGGGAGGCTTCGGCGACGGCGAAGACCGCGAAGGTGACGCCGAGGAGGACGGGGACGGCGAACAGGGCCCGCCGTCCCGTCATCCTCGCCATGGCCCCCCAGGGGAGGCGCCGGCTCACTTCTGGGTGTCCTTGGGCTTCCAGCTCTCGACGTTCCACCAGGGGCCGGACGCGAGGCCGTGGTCGTGCGGCTCGGTCTGGGTGGACAGGCCGTCCCAGTTGTCGTTCACCACGTAGAGGTGGTCGATGTGGGTGAGGAAGGTGTAGCCGGGGTTCTTGACCAGTTCGCGCTGCACGGTGTCGTACGCGGCGCGCCGCTTGACCGGGTCGTTGGTCCGGCGCCCGTCGACGAGGGCCTTGTCGACGGTCTTGTTGTCGTACCAGGCCATGTTGTTGAAGCCGTCGCCGCCGAGGCTGGACGTCAGCAGCAGGTACTGGTCGAAGTCGGGGTCGCCGGGCGAGCCGCCGCCGGCGAGGACCGCGTCGGTCTTCATCCGGGGCTCGATGACCTCCCAGGTGCCGCCCTGGGTCTTGATGTCGATGCCGGCCTTCTTGGCGTCGGAGGCGTACGCGAGGGCGTGGTCCTGGCGGAGCTTGTCGCCGGAGAGGTACCAGAGCGGGAACTCGGCCCGTACGCCGTCCTTCACCCGGACCCCGTCGGCGCCGGGCTTCCAGCCGGCCTCGTCGAGGATCTTCTTGGCGGCGTCGAGGTCGTGGCGGCGCTCGGTGCCCTTGGCGAACCACTCGCTGCCGGTGGGAACGGGTCCGTAGGCAGGCTTGCCCGCGCCTTCGAGGATCTTGTCGACCATGGCCTGCCGGTCGACGGCGACGTCGAGCGCGCGGCGGACGGCGACGTCGCCACTGACCTTGTTGTGCGTGGGGAGCGTGACGGTCCGGTAGTCGTACGTCTTCGCGGCGTACGTCTTCTTCGCCTTGTCGCCCTTGAACCCGGCGGCCAGGTTCGGCGGCAGGATGGCGCCGTCGAGGTCACCGGAGCGAAGCCGGGTGGCGCGGACGTCGTCGTCCTTGATGATGGCCATGGTGAACTTCTTCACCTTCGGCGAGCCGTCCCAGTAGGTGGGGTTGGCCTTGAAGCTGAGCTTCTCGCCCTTGGACCAGTCGCTGAGGACGTACGGCCCGGTGCCGATCGGCTTCGTGGTGAAGGCCCCGGTGTTGACGTCCTGCCTGCCCGCGACGTGTTCGGGCGCGATGCCGAGGACGGTGCGCTCGGCGAAGGGCGCGTAGGGGTACTTGAGCCGGAAGACGACGGTGTCGTCGCCGACCGCCTCGACGCTCTTGAGGGCGTCGAGCTCGGTCTTTGACGGGTTGTTGGTCTTCGGGTCGAGAATCGTCCTGTACGTGAAGACGACGTCCTTCGCGGTGAACCGGGCGCCGTCGCTGAAGGCGACCTCCTCGCGGAGGGTGTACGTGTAGGTGAGGCCGCCGTCGCTGATGTGGGGCAGCTTGACGGCGAGGGCCGGCTTCAGCTTCATGTCCGCGTCGAAGGCGAGGAGCCCGTCGAAGATCTTGGAGTTGCCGTCCTTGCCGTAGCCGAGGAGCGGGCTGAGCGTCTCGGGCTCGTAGGCGATGCCGACGACCGCGGAGTCCTTCGCCCCGCCGGAGCCCGCGGCGCCGCCGCCGGGGTTCGAACAGGCGGCCGCGGTGAGGGCCAGTGCCCCGGCCAGCGCGACGGCGGCGGTGCCGCGTATGGATCGGGCGGTCATCGTGCCCACACCCCTCTTGAAGATCAACTGTTGTTGCGAACAACATGCAATTAAACAGTATGTAAAGGGGTGCGGGCACAGCGGGACCCTTACTTCGGCCTCCTGGGCCCCTGTCCCGCGGTCAGGCCGGGGCCGGAAGGTCGACCAGGGCGGCGATCGTGTTCTGGTGGTGTCCCGTCGAACCCAGGGCGATCTGGTCGGACTTGGCTCGCTTCAGGGCGAGGTGGGCGGGGTGTTCCCAGGTCATGCCGATGCCGCCGTGGAGTTGGACACACTCCTCGGCGGCGTGGACGGCGACCTTCGCGCAGTACGCCTGGGCGACGGCGACGGTCAGCGGGGCCTCCGGGCTGTTGGTCGCGAGGGCGTCGGCGGCGGCGCGGGCCGCCGCGCGGGCGTTCACGATCTCCAGCCAGAGCTGGGCCATGCGGTGCTTGAGCGCCTGGAAGGAGCCGACCGGCCGGTTGAACTGGTAGCGGGTGCGGGTGTGTCGGACGGTCTCCTCCAGGCACCACTCGGCGAGCCCGAGCTGCTCGGAGGCGAGGAGTCCGGCTCCGGCGAGGAGGCCGCGTTCGACCGCCGCCTGCGATGTCGCCGCGTCGGCGAGGCGGGTGCCCGTGCCGGCGGCCGTCGTCACTGTCGCCAGGGGGCGGGTCAGGTCGAGCGGTGTCTGCGGTACGAGCGTGGCCTCGTCGGCCGGGACCGCGTACAGGCCGTCCTCCCGCGGGACGAGGAGGACGTCGGCGGCGGGCGCGTCGCCGACGCCGGTCGCGGTGTCCGCCGGGGACGTCCGGGCGCCCGGGGCCGTGGACAGCGGCAGCGCGAGCACCACGACCGTGCGGCCCGCGGCGAGACCGGCGAGCAGCTCGGCGACCGGGGCGCTCCCGGTGTCCAGGGCGAGCAGGGTCTCGGTCGCGACGACCGCGCTCGTCAGGTACGGAGCCGGGGTCACCGCGCGCCCGAGCTCCTCCAGGACCACGGCCGCCTCGCGGTGGCTCGCGCCCTGGCCGCCCAGTTCCTCGGGGACGAGGAGTCCGGCCGCGCCGATCTCGCCCGCGAGGGACTTCCAGAGCCCGGGGACGTACGGGTCGCCGGTCTCGATCCGGCCCAGCAGCACGCTCGGGTCGGCCCGGTCGGTGAGCAGGGAGCGGACCGCGGACCGCAGGTCGTCCTCGGTGTCGGAGTAGAGGAGGTCAGTCATCGCGCGAGGTCCTTCCAGGCGACGTCCTTGTCGTTGCGGGGCTCGGAGGGCAGGCCGAGGACGCGTTCGGCGACGATGTTGAGCAGGACCTCGGTCGTGCCGCCCTCGATCGAGTTGCCCTTGGAGCGCAGATAGCGGTACCCGGCGTCGCGGCCGGTGAAGTCGACGAGCTCGGGGCGGCGCATGGTCCAGTCCCCGTACAACAGCCCTTCTTCTCCGAGGAGTTCGACCTCCAGACCACTGATGGCCTGGTTGAGGCGGGCGAAGCCCAGCTTCATGGCGCTGCCCTCGGGGCCCGGCTGCCCGGCGACGAGCTGCTGGCGCAGCCGCTCGCCGGTGAGGCGGGCGACCTCGGAGTCCACCCAGAGGTCGAGGAGCCGCCGGTGGAGGTCGTGGGTCCGCAGCTCCGGGCGTTCGCGCCAGGTCGTGGAGACCGGCCCGATCATGCCGCCCTCGCGCGGGATGCGGGCGCCGCCGATCGAGACCCGCTCGTTCATGAGCGTGGTCTGGGCGACCCGCCAGCCGTCGCCGATCTCACCGAGCCGGTGGGCGTCGGGGATGCGGACGTCGGTGAGGAAGACCTCGTTGAACTCGGCCTCGCCGGTGATCTGGCGCAGCGGCCGCACCTCGACACCCGGGTCGGACATGTCGCAGATGAAGTACGTGATGCCCTTGTGCTTCGGCAGATCGGGGTCGGTGCGGGCGATGAGGATGGCCCACCGGGCGACGTGGGCGCTGGACGTCCACACCTTCTGGCCGTTGACGACCCACTCGCCGGTCGCCTCGTCGAGGACGGCGCGGGTACCGAGCGCGGCGAGGTCGGAGCCGGCCCCGGGCTCGCTGAAGAGCTGGCACCACACCTCCTCGCCGACCCAGAGCGGCCTGAGGAAGCGCTCCTTGACCTCGTCGGAGCCGTACGCGAGGAGGGTCGGCGCGGCCATGCCGAGGCCGATGCCGATCCGGCGCGGGTCGTTGTCGGGGGCGTCGGCGGCGGCGAGTTCGGCGTCCACGACGGCCTGCAGGGAGCGCGGGGCGTCGAGTCCGCCGAGGCCCTCGGGGTAGTGGACCCAGGCGAGCCCGGCGTCGAAGCGGGCGCGGAGGAAGTCGGTGCGGTCCGTGGTGGCGGGCGGGTGCTCGGCGAGCAACCGGCGGGTACGGGAGCGCAGTTCGTCGGCGTCGATCGCGGTGGCCATCACGCGGCCCCTTCCGGGAGGACGACGAGCCGGCCCGTGGTCACGCCCTCGCTGACGCGCTGCACGGCGTCGGCCGCGGCCTCGAACGGGACGCGCTCGCTGACCAGGGGCTTGATCAGGCCCTTGGCGGCGTACTCGGTGAGCGTCTCGTGGCACCGCAGGATCGCCGCCGGGTCCTTGAGGTTGTACAGACCCCAATGAAGGCCGACGATCGAGTAGTTCTTGACGAGGGCGTGGTTGAGGGCGGGCGAGGGGATCGCCCCGCTCGCGAAGCCGACGACGACGATCCGGCCCTCGAAGGCGACGACCTTCGCCGACTGGGCGTACGCCTCGCCGCCGACGGGGTCGTAGATCACGTCGGCGCCCCGGCCGCCGGTGGCCTCCTTGACGGCGGCGATGACGTCCTCGGAGCGCCGGTCCACGACGACGTCGCAGCCGAGCGCCCGGGCGACCTCGACCTTGTCCGATCCGCCGACGACGCCGATGACGGTGGCGCCGGCCGCCTTGCCGAGCTGGACGGCGGCGCTGCCGACGCCACCCGCGGCGGCGTGGACGAGCAGCGTCTCGCCCTCCTTCAGCGCGGCACGGCGGTGCAGCCCGAACCAGCCGGTCTGGTAGCCGATGTGGAGCGCGGCCGCCTCCGCGTCGTCAAGGGCTTCGGGGGCGGGCAGCACGGCCGCCGCGTCGGCCACCGCGTAGTCGGCGAAGCCGCCGTACGGGAGGGCGGGGGTCGCGATGACCCGCCGCCCGTCCTCGGTCTCGCCGCAGATCTCCACCCCCGGGGTGAACGGCAGCGGGGGCCGCACCTGGTACTGGCCCCGGCAGAGCAGCGCGTCGGGGAAGTTGACGTTGGCCGCGCGCACCTTGAGGAGGAGCTGTCCGGCGCCCGGTGTGGGCGTCTCCACCTCGTCGCGCTGCATCACCTCGCCCGGCTCGCCGTTCTCGTGCACTCGCCATGCCTGCATCGCGGTCCTCCACCAGCCGTCGTCCGTACTGCGCGGTCGGTCGCATACTAAGCGGTCGCTTGTGCCTGGTGGAACCATACGCGGCGGACTTCTTGGCCGCGGCTCCCGGCAGCGGGCCGGGGGCGGCCCGGCCGGCCCTCAGGACTGCTTCGGCCGGGCCCGTACGTGCATCCGCTCGCCCTGCGGCCCGAAGAGGCTCAGGAACTCCACGGGACCGTCCGGCGTGGGCCCGAACCAGTGCGGCACGCGCGTGTCGAACTCGGCCGCCTCCCCCGCCCCCAGGACCACGTCGTGCTCACCGAGGACGAGCCGGAGCTTCCCGGAGAGCACGTAGAGCCATTCGTACCCCTCGTGCACCCGCGGGTCCGGGTTCTCGTACGGCTTCTCCTGAAGCACCTTGTACGCCTGGAGGCCGCCCGGCTGGCGGGTGAGCGGGTACATCGTGCGGCCGTGGCGCACGATCGGCTTGGCCCGGACCCGCGGGTCGCCCACCGGCGGCGCGCCGACGAGCTCGTCCAGCGGCACCTGGTGGGCGCGGGCGATGGGAAGCAGCAGCTCCAGGCTGGGCCTGCGGCGGCCGGACTCGAGCCGGGAGAGCGTGCTCACGGAGATGCCCGTGGAGGCGGAGAGGTCCCCCAGGGTCGCGCCGCGCTCGCGCCGGATCCGGCGCAGCCGCGGGCCGACCTCGTTGAGCACGGCGTCGATGCGGTCGTCTCCGGTGTCGGCCGTCGAGTCGTTCGCTGGTTCGGTCGCTGGTTCCGTCATGACTCCATGATGCCTCGGGTTGCCGAAACGGCAAGAATGTTTGTCGAGACCACCGCCCGGGGGCACGCTTCCCGTATGAGCGAATCCAGCGAGCACACGGACACACACGCACCCGAGCAGTACGACGTCGTGGTGGTCGGCGGCGGCGCGGCGGGCCTGAGCGCGGCCCTGATCCTCGGCCGTTCGCGGCGCCGGACCCTGGTCGTCGACGCGGGCGAGCCGCGCAACGCCCCGGCCGCCCACATGCAGGGCTACCTCTCCCGGGACGGCATGAGCCCGGCGGCGTTCCTGGAGACGGGGCGGCGCGAGATCGCCGCGTACGGCGTGGAGTGGACGGCCGGCCGGGTGACGGAGGCGGTACCGGACGGGGGGACCGAGGGCTTCACGGTGACCGTGGACGACGGTCGCCGGGTCCGGGCGCGCCGGCTCGTCGTCACGACCGGGCTCGTCGACGAGCTCCCCGCGATCGACGGGGTGGCCGAGCGGTGGGGGCGGGAGGTGCTGCACTGCCCGTACTGCCACGGCTGGGAGGTCCGCGACCGGGCCTTCGGCGTGCTCGCGCACCCCGTCTTCGGCGCCCACCAGGCGCTGATCGTCTCCCACTGGTCCCCCGACGTGACCCTCTTCCTGCACACGGCGGGACCGCTCTCCGAGGAGCAGAGCGCCCAGGTCGCGGCGGCGGGCATCCAGGTGGTGGAGGGTGAGGCGGCCGGTCTCGCCGTCGAGGACGACCGGTTCATCGGCGTACGGATGGCCGACGGCCGGGTCGTGGAGCGTGACGTGCTCTTCGTCGGTACGCGCATGACGCCCCGGGACGGGCTGCTGACGGCCCTCGGCGCGGAGACCCGAGAGACGCCGCTCGGCGCGTTCGTGGCCGTGGACGAGACGGGCCGGACGAGCGTGCCGGGTGTGTGGGCGGCGGGCAACGCGATCGGCGCACAGGAGCAGGTGATCAACGCGGCGAGCGGCAGCTACCGCGCGGGCGTGACGATCAACATGGAGCTGATCATGGAGGATCTGGACCGCAAGGTCGCCGCCAGGGTCGAGACCGTCGGATTTCCGGGATGAACGGACGTCCGGGATGAACTGACGGGTCTTCAGTTCTCGCCCCCGCCGCGCTATCGATGCGGCATGACGAACGAGGCGACGGACCCACCCGGACTGCCCGCCCCTCCCCCGCTCGGCGTGAGCGCGCTGCCGCCGGGGACGTACGAGGGGCGGGTGGTCCTGGTGACGGGTGGCGGTACGGGGCTCGGGAAGGCGATCGGGGCCGAGTTCGCGCGGCTCGGGGCTGAGCTGATGATCGTGGGCCGGACGGCCGCCCGCCTGGAGGCCGCGCGGCGGGAGCTGACGGAGATCGCCGGGACGCGGGTGGCGACGGCGGTCTGCGACATCCGCGAACCCGGTTCGGTGGCCGGCGCCTTCGACGCCTGCGAGAGCGCCCTCGGCGCCCGGCCGGACGTCCTGATCAACAACGCGGCGGCCAACTTCCCCGTACCGGCGGAGGAGTTGTCGCCGAACGGCTGGCGGGCGGTGGTCGACATCACGCTGACCGGGACCTGGTTCATGACCCGGGAGTTCGCCCGCCGCCACCTCGCCGCGCGGACGCCCGCCTCCGTCGTCAACGTGGGCGCCTCCTACGCCTGGACCGGCGGCCCCGGCTTCGCCCACTCGGCGGCGGCGAAGGCCGGGGTGAAGAACCTGGTGGAGACGCTGGCGGTGGAGTGGGGACCGTACGGGATCCAGGTCAACGGGCTTGTTCCGGGGCTGATGCCGCACGAGGACATGACGGCCGACATCCGGGGCGCGCTGGTGCGGGCGCCGCTCCAGGACGCCCGGCAGCCGGCGCTCCGCGTCGGGTACCCGCGCGAGCTGGGCTGGGCGGCGACGTTCCTGGCGTCTCCGTACGCCCGGTTCGTCTCCGGGCACACGCTGGTGGTGGACGGCGCGAACTGGCAGCGGCGAGTCCTGGTCAACGATCCCGTGGTGCCGGTCCGCGAGCAGCTGGGCCGGGGGCCGTTCGGGGAGTGACGCGGGTGGGTTGGTCCACGCGGATGAACCCGCGCGACTGCGGCTGCGAGGGCGGTGGAACGGGGCGAGGATCGGCGAGGGTGGCCGGACGGACCTCCTGAGACACCGAAAGGCAGGCACACCACATGCTCGGTACGGACTTCACGAAGGGTTCGCCCAACTGGGTCGACCTCGGCAGCCCCGACACGGTGGGCGCGGCCGCGTTCTACACCGCCGTCTTCGGCTGGGAGTTCGCCTCGGCCGGTCCGGACGCGGGCGGCTACGGGTTCTTCCAGCAGGACGGGCAGACGGTCGCCGCTCTCGGTCCGCTGACCGAGGAGGGGGCGAGCAGCGCGTGGACGCTGTACTTCCAGACGCCCGACGCCGACGCCACGGCGAAGGCCGCGGAGAGCGCGGGCGGGTCGGTGCGCGCCGAACCCATGGACGTCATGGACGCCGGGCGGATGGCGCAGCTGTCGGACCCGGCGGGCGCGGACTTCGCGCTGTGGCAGCCGGGGACGACGAAGGGGCTTCAGCGGACCTCCGAGAACAACACGCTGTGCTGGGCGGAGCTGCACGTGCCGGAGCCGCCGGCCGCGATCGACTTCTACGGGAAGCTGTTCGGCTGGCGCTCGCAGGAGATGGACGCGCCGGGCATGACGTACCGGGTGCTCTCCACCGCCGAGGGGGACCTGCAGGACACCTCCTTCGGCGGTGTCGCCGAGCTCCAGCAGGGCGGGGACCACGCCCGCTGGATCCCCTACTTCGCGGTCGCCGACGCGGACGACATCGTGGCCCGGGCGCAGGGGAACGGCGGCTCGGTCCTCATGCCGGCGGCGGACATCCCCGATGTGGGTCGCATCGCCTGGCTGGCCGACCCGTTCGGCGCCCCGTTCGCGGTCCTGAAGCCCGCCCCGCAGCAGTAGGTCAGGTGCCTTCGAAGCGCGGGGCCCGGCGTGCCGCCTTCGCCGCGTAGCCCTCGCGGGCGTCGGCGGAGGAGAGGGTCAGCGCGGCGGCGGAGGCCGTGCGGTCGAGGGCGGCGGCCAGACCCTGGTCGGCGTAGGCGTCGATGTTCCGCTTGATCGCCCGGACCGCGAGCGGCGCGGCGGCCGCGATGGCGGCCGCCGTCTCGCGGGCGGTGGAGTCCAGCTCGTCGCGTTCGGTGACGAGCTGGACGAGGCCGAGCCGTTCGGCGGTGGCGGCGTCGATCCGGCGGCCGGTGAGGGCCAGGTACTTGGCCCAGCCCGCGCCGGCGTCGCGGGCGATCCGCAGATCGCCGCCCGCGTCGACGGCGACGCCCAGGCCGGCCTCGGGGAGGGCGAAGACGGCGTCGGCGGAGGCGATCCGGATGTCGGCCATGAGGACCAGCTCGAAGCCGAAGCCCAGGCAGTAACCCTGGACGGCGGCCACGACCGGCTGCGGCAGCCGGGCGAGGACGGCGAAGCGCTCGTGGACCCAGCGGATGCCCTCGTCGTACCGCTGGATCTTCTCGGGCGTCGTCCGGCCGGTGATCCCGCCGCCGGGCGCGGTGACGTCGATACCGGCGCAGAACGCGCGCCCCTCGGCCCGCAGCAGCACGACGCGCACGTTCTCGTCGAAGCGGATCCGGTCGGCCATGATCCCGAGCTGCCGACTGGCCTCCCAGCTCCACCCGTTGAGCTTCTCGGGCCGACAGAGCGTGAGCACACCGACGCCTTCCTCGACGACGAACGTGAACCGTTCCTCGCCCGCCGGGATCTCCCTGTCGAGCGTGTCGATCACCGCGCACCCCCTGACTGCTGACGATCCGTCAGACATGGGCCAGGCTAGGGGCTCAGCACTGCCAGAGGAAGGCCGCTTCCGCGCACGCGTCGCAGGCGAAGGCATAGGCGTATCCCCCGCCGAAGTTGGCGACCTGGTCCAGTTGGGCGACGAACCCCATCTCCTTGCCGCAGCCGCCGCAGTCCGGGGTCTCGTCCCACTGGAGCCAGTACGGCTCCCCGCCCAGCTGCCCGAGGACGGCCATGCCGTCCACGGGTCCGAAGGTGTCCTCCTTGCCGTACGTCTCGGCCTCGACGGGCCGGGCCGTCAGCACGGCGACCTTGTCGAGCAGCGTCTCGCCCTCGGCCGGGGCGGCGAGCGGCGTGAGCTCCTCCGCCGGGAAGACGTACGCCCGGTTGCCGCCGGCGGCCGCGTCCCACTCCTCGCAGAGGCCCGGTTCGTTCTGGCACATGAAGACGGCGACGACGTCCGTGCCGCGGTCCAGGTGGGCGATGAACTGCATCGCCCCCGCGCACTCGGCGCAGCGCGGCCAGCCGAAGCCCTCGGGGGCGAGGGGCAGGCCGCCGGCGCGGGAGACGGGTGCGGTGGGGTCGGTCGCGCCGCCGTGGAGGAGCAGTGTGGTCATGACGGCGAGATTAGGCCACGCCACTGACACCGCCCTTGGCCACGGACAGCACCCACCTGGTGGAACGTCTCTCAGCGGGAGAACAGCTCGAAGGCGACCGTCGGGCGGTTGCCGTAGCGGGACGCGTAGCGCTGGTCGTTGGAGGCCTGGAAGGTGCGGACGTACTCCTCCGGGTCCTGGTCCGTGAGGGCCTCGATGTAGGCGCGGTGCGCGAGCAGGGAGTGGACGGCGCGTTCGGCGCCTGGCGTGGCGTCGACGGCGTGGGTGGGGGTGCTGGAGCCGGCGACGGCCACCCAGCGGACGCCGTTCCAGGGCTCCAGGCCGCGCTCGGTCAGTTCGGGGAAGATCCAGCGGTTGCCCGCGTCGCCCGCCGCGTCGAGCGTGGCGCGGCCGACGGCCACGTGGTCGGGGGTGTTCCAGAAGCCTCCGGCGCCCGGGCCCCAGGTGTCGCGGTGGTTGAGGGTGAGGACGAGTTCGGGGCGGTGGCGCCGGATCGCGCCCGCGATGTCGCGGCGCAGGCCGAGCCCGTACTCGATCACGCCGTCCCGGTGGTCGAGGAACTCCACCGTCGACACCCCGACCACCTCCGCGCTCGCCCGCTGCTCCTGCTCGCGCAGCGGGCCGCAGGTGGCGGGGTCGAGGGTGTCGATGCCGGCCTCGCCCCGGGTGGCGAGGACGTAGACGACCTCCTTGCCGGCGTCGGTCCAGCCCGCGATGGCGGCGGCGCAGCCGTACTCCAGGTCGTCCGGGTGGGCGACGACGGCGAGCGCGCGCTGCCAGTCGTCGGGCATGTCGGCCAGGTCCGTGGCGTTCGTGTCCTCGATCATGGGCGCAGGATACGACCACTCAACGCCCGAGCGCTCCGGAGAGGATCACCGAGCGCGAGGCGTGCCGGGGGCGGTCCGGGTTCAGTCCGCGCCGCGCGGCGAGCGTCACGGCGAGCCGCTGAGCCCGCACCAGGGCGGCCACCGGGTCGATCGCGTCGGCGGCGAACAGCGCCCCGGTGGCCTCCACTTCGTCCCGCAGCCCGGCCGGTTCGGGCCCGAGGCAGCACACGAGACTGGTGCGGTCGCTGATGACGATCGGCCCGTGCCGGTACTCCATCGCCGCGTACGACTCCGCCCAGGCGCGGGCCACCCCGCGCAGCTTGTGCGCGGCCTCGTCGGCGAGTCCGGCCGTCCAGCCCGCGCCGAGGAAGGTGAACTGGGCGCGCCGTTCCCAGACCGCCGGCAGCGGTTCGTAGAGGGCGAGTTCGGCGTCGGCGATCGACGGGCCGAGGTCCACGCCCAGGCCCGCACGCAGCAGTTGGAGGGCGGTCGTGGCGAACCGGGTCTGGGCGACGGAGCGTTCGTCGGCGTACCCGAGGCCGATGACCCGGTCCGCGTGGTGGGCGGCTCGGCTGTCGGGGACGGCGGTCAGGACGAGCGTCGGGATCCGGCCGGAGGCGCGGGCGAGCAGCGTCACCACCTCGGTGGTCGAGCCCGAGCGGGTGAGCGCGACGATCCGGTCGTAGGAGCGGCCGAGCGGGGTCTCGTCGGAGGCCGGGAAGGCGTCGGTCTCACCCGCGCCGAGGGACTCGCGCAGGGCGGCGTACGCGCGGGCCATGAAGTACGAGGTCCCGCAGCCGACGACGGCGACCCGCTCGCCCGGCCGGGGCAGCAGCCGGGCGTGGTCGGCGGCCGTGTCACCGGCCCTGCGCCAGCAGTCGGGCTGGGCAGCGATCTCGGCACTGACGTGGGTGGTCATGTCCGGGTCCTCTCCTCGGTGCGCTCCGAGGAGTTCTACCGGCCGCACCACGCACCCGCCAATGAGCAATCAGGCCGCACCGCTTGGACTTTTCCACGCGGACACGGCCGAGAGCCACGAATCCTCAGACCTCGCCCCTGGTCAGCGACAGCAGCCGGTCCAGGACGCGCGGGCCGCCCGCCCGTACGCCGTCGTGCTCGAACTCGTCCGTCACCCAGGTCCGCAGGCCCCGGATCGCGCGGGCGGTCTCCAGGGAGTGGGCGGTGTCGACGTACATGTCGTCGTGGTAGACGGCGGCGGCGACGGGCACCTCGTTGGCGGCGAGCCGCGCCGGGTCGTAGAGGGGCGCCCAGTCCGTCCGTTCGGCGAGCAGGTGGGCGGTCTCGCGCAGCGGGCGCAGCGCGGGGTCGGTCTCGAAGTGCCAGGGGTGCACGGTCTCGCCGGTGAACAGCAGCGGTCCGTCGCCGGCCAGGGTCTTCTCCGCGTCGAACTCGGGGAACTCCGCGCGGACCCGTTCCGCCGCCCAGGCGGTCGGCCCCTGTCCCTGGGCGTAGATGGCCTCGTGGAGTACGGCGTAGAGCGGGTGCCCGGCGTACGAGAGCTGGGCCTGGACGTTCTCCAGGAATGCGTCGGAGAGCGCGGGGCCCGCGGCGGTGGGGACGAAGGCGTCCTCCAGGAGCAGGTGCAGCTGGTGGGTGCCCTCGCCGCCGCCGAGCAGGATGCCGAGGGACTGGAAGGCCCGGGCGGTGAGGAGCCCGCCGTTCGGCAGGGCGGCTGGGCGCTCCAGGAGGTGGGCGGCGATCCGGCGGGCGCGGGCGACGTCCTGCGGGTAGCGGGCGTAGTGGGCCTCGACCTTGCGCCGGATCCGCGGGAAGGCGGCCCGGTAGACGTCGTCGGCGCTCGCGTGCAGGGAGGGCAGCCCGCCGGTGACGAGGACGGCGCTCAGGCCTTCGGGTGCGGCGGAGAGGTAGTGGGTGGCGCAGAAGCCGCCGAAGCTCTGGCCGAGGACGGTCCAGGGGGCGCCGCCGGTGAGGCGGCGGCGGATGGTCTCGCAGTCCTGGACGATCGCGTCGGCCCGGAAGTGCGCGAGGTAGTCGGCCTGCTGCCGGGGCGTGCCTCGCAGCGGGAGGGTCTGGCGGTTGGCGGGGGTGGAGTGGCCGGTGCCGCGCTGGTCGAGGAGGAGGACGCGGTACTCCTGGACGGCCCGGCCGAGCCAGGCCTGCGGCCCGATGAAGCGGCGGGCCCCGAAGCCGGGCCCGCCCTCCAGGTACACCAGCCACGGCAGGTCCTCGCCCGCCCGGCCGCCCGCGACGACCTCGCGGCCGTACACCTCGATCCGCTCGCCGTCGGGGACGGCGTGGTCGAGCGGAACGGTGAAGCGGTGGTCGGTGAGGACGAGGCCGGGCTGGCGGTAGCTGGTCAACGCTGCTCCTGTTCGATACGCCCCCGCCCGTCCAGTCCATCACAGGCGGCCGGGCGGGGGCGCACCGAGGGGTGTCAGGAGGTCGGGAAGTTGTCCGCCGACCTGATCCGGTCCCGGATCCAGACGCCGGCTTCCTTCAGGGACGAGGTGCCGGTCCAGGGGCCGTTGCTGTCGCAGGTGCCGGTCTTGAAGACCGCGCCCGAGCGGTGGTCGTCGGAGAAGTTCCAGTTGGTCCAGCTGATCTTCTTGTTCGCCATCAGGTCGATGTACTTCTGCGTCATCGCGAAGTCGTTCGCGCCCTCACCCGCGTAGTTCTGGGTGCCGAACTCGGTGACGAACATCGGGATGCGGTCGGCGGCCCGGGACAGGGCGTTCAGGTACTCCTCGCGGTGCGAGTACGCGTAGAAGTGGAAGGTGTACATGATGTTGGAGGCGTTGACCTGGTTGTTCACGACCTCGGTCTCGTTGGCGCCCTCCGAGACGCCGAGGGAGGACCAGGCGCGGGTGCCGACCAGGACCGGGGCGTTGCCGTCGATGTTCCGGATGACCGGGATGATCTGCTCGGCGTAGCTCTTCACCGTGGACCAGCTCACGCCGCTGGGCTCGTTGGCGATCTCGTAGAAGACGTTGTTCTTGTTCTTGTGCCGGCCCGCGATGTCCGTGAAGAACTTCTTGGCGTTGGCCAGGTTGGCGTTCGGGTCGCCCGGGTCGAGCATGTGCCAGTCGACGATCACGTACATGCCGCGCGCGGTGGCCTGGTCGATCAGGGTGCTGGCGAGGTTGGTGAACTTGGTCGGGTCGGTCTCCCAGCCGTCCTCCTGGACGTAGGTGGAGACGCGCAGGATGTCGGCCTTCCAGTCCGTGGCGAGGGCGTCGAGCGAGCCGTTGGTGAGGCACTGCGGGTACCACTGGGTGCCGTGGCTGGACATGCCGCGCAGCTGGATCGGCTTGCCGTACTGGTTGCAGAGTTTGGTGCCGCAGACCGACAGCTGGCCGTTGATCTCGACAGGGGTGCCGGTGACGGGCGGGGTGGTGGCGGTGTCGACCTTGATGTGGTCGACGTTCGGTCCGCCGTTGGCGGTGGTCGCGGTGGCCCGGACGGTGTTGGCGCCGGCCTTGAGGTTGGCCGTGAGGGTCGTGGTGGCCCAGGTGGTCCAGGCCCCGGTGCCGGCGAAGGACTTGCCGGCGGCGACGACGGTCCCGTTGACGGCGATGTCCATCGGCCGGTTGGTGGCGGTGCCGTTGGCGTAGCGGAGGGTCAGGGTCGCGGAGCCCGCCTGGGCGGCGTTGACGTTCCACTGGACGGAGCTGCCGGTGACGTTGTCGTAGTTGACGAAGCCGCTGCCGGTGAAGCCGGTGTGGTTGGACTCGACGACGCCCTGGGAGACGGTCGCGGTCTCCGCCTCGTGGGTGACGGGGGCCGCGACGGCCGCGGGTGGCGCGGTGGCCAGGCCGAGGAGGAGCGCGGCCGCGGCGGTGCCTGCGGCACCGAGGGAGCGCAGCCGGAGACGTGCTGATCGTGCCGAAGTCATGGGGACTCCCGGGACGGGGGGTATTGGAAGGAAACTTTCCTAACGAAAGATGAATAGCAGCCTCGCCGAGCCGCTCGCAAGGGTCATGACAAGGCCGGTACGGCGGGGCGTCCGGGCGGTCCCCGAGTGGCCCCGTCCCCGTGCGCCGGGCCCGTGCGGCTCCTAGCGTGGATCCATGATCCGGTTCGAGCAGGTCAGCAAGGTGTACCCGGACGGCACGTCCGCGGTCGACGGACTGAGCTTCGAGGTCGCCGAGGGCGAACTGGTCACTCTGGTCGGCCCGTCCGGCTGCGGCAAGACGACCACGATGATGATGGTCAACCGGCTCATCGAGCCCACCTCCGGCCGGATCCTGGTCGACGGGAAGGACATCGCCTCGGTCGACCCGGTCAAACTGCGCAGGGGCATCGGCTACGTCATCCAGCAGGTCGGGCTCTTCCCGCACCGGACGATCCTCGACAACACCGCGACCGTGCCCGCGCTGATCGGCTGGAAGAAGGCGAAGGCCCGGGCCCGCGCGGCCGAACTCCTCGACCTGGTCGGCCTCGACCCGAAGACGTACGGCTCCCGCTACCCCTCCCAGCTCTCCGGCGGACAGCGCCAGCGCGTCGGCGTGGCCCGCGCGCTCGCCGCCGACCCGCCCGTCCTCCTGATGGACGAGCCCTTCGGCGCGGTCGACCCCGTGGTCCGCGAGCACCTCCAGAACGAGTTCCTGAACCTCCAGGCCACCGTGCGCAAGACCGTCCTCCTGGTGACCCACGACATCGAGGAGGCCGTCCGGATGGGCGACCGTATCGCCGTGTACGGACAGGGCCGCATCGAGCAGTTCGACACCCCGGCGGCCGTGCTCGGCACGCCCGCCACGCCGTACGTCGCCCAGTTCGTCGGCGCCGACCGGGGGCTGAAGCGGCTCTCGGTGACCACGATCGAACCGGACGACCTGGAGCAGCCGCCGGTCGCCCGCCTCGACGAGCCGGCGGCGGACGCGGCGGCCCGGCTGCGCGCCGACGGGGGCCGCTGGGCGGTCGTGCTCGGCCCCGACGGCGACCTGCACGGCTGGGTGGCCGCCGACGCCCTCGCGCTCGCCGGCCAGGAGGGCACGGTCGGCGACCTGGCCCGCCGCATGGAGGCCTGGGTGCCGGTCGGCGCCCCGCTGAAGCACGCGTTCAGCGAGATGCTCCAGCACGACGCGGGCTGGGTCGCCGTCCTGGACGGGACGCGTTTCCTCGGCGTCCTCACCCCGGCCAAGCTCCACGAGGCGCTCCGCCGCTCGGTGGACGCGGACGCGCAGGGCGTGGCGCGGGACGAGGTGGACTTCGACTCGGTCGCGGACGCATGAGAGGCGTGGACGCGTGAGAAGGCGTGGACGCCTGAGCAGGCCTTCACGCGCACGCGAACCTAACCGGCCGGGATCAGCTTCTTCTCCTGGAGGTAGCTCCGCGCGACGTCCTCGGGGAGCCGGCGCCAGCTGTCCACCTGCTCGTTCATGGCGGCCAGGTCCGCCGTGGTCAGGACCGTGTTGAGGCGGTCGAGGGCCTTCGTCACGCCCTCGCTACCGGCGCGGGAGTGGTTGACGACCGGGACGATGTAGTCGGCGTTCTGGAGGTTCTTGTCGTCGGCGAGCAGCACCAGGCCGAACTCGTCGAGGGTGCCGTCGGTGCTCGTCGTCAGGACCATCTGGTCCTGCCCGCTCTGCACCGCCTGCTTGGCCGGTGTGGTGCCGACGCCCTTCGGGTCGACGCCGGTGATGTCGATCCCGTACGTCTCGCGCAGCCCCGGCGCGCAGTACGGCCGCTGGACGCACTCGTCGCCCGCCGCGAGCCGTACGGGCAGCTTCGCCGCGCCCAGGTCGCTCAGCGTCTTGAGCCCGTGCTCCTTGGCGTACGCGCCCGTGACGGCGAAGGCGTTCTGGTCGACGGCCCGGCCCGGGTCGAGGACCGTGAGCCCCCGGGGTGTGGCGAGCCCGCGCAGCGCGGCCATCGTGGTGGCGAGGTCGGGCGAGCCGACGGTCGGCGCGTCCGGCCCGTTGGCCTTGGCGTTCAGCCAGTCGGCGAAGGTGGCCGCGTACTCCGGTACGACGTCGATCTGACCGTTCTCCAGGGCCGGTTCGTAGATCTCGCGGTTGGTGACCGAGATGATCTTCGTGCTGTAGCCGGCCTGCTCCAGGAGCAGCGCGTACATCTGGGCCAGCAGGTCGCTCTCGGTGAAGCCCGCCGAGCCGATGGTGAGATGGCGGCTGTCGCCGGGCGATGCGGTGACCTCGCCCTGGTTCTCCAGGGAGGGGCCCGTGGCGCAGCCGGCGAGGACGAGCAGCGCAAGGCCGGCCGCGACCCTCACGAGCCACGCCCTCATCCCGCGGTCCCCCGCGCCCAGGCCGGGGCGAGCCGCTGGGCACCCTCGAAGACGCCCTCGACGAGCAGCGCGAAGAGGGCGACGAGCACGGCGCCCGCGACGACCTGCGGGGTGGAGGCGAGGTTGAACCCGGCCGTGATGATCCGGCCGAGTCCTCCGCCGCCCGCGAGCGCGGCGACGGTCGCGGTGGCCACGAGCTGCACGGCGGCGATCCGGACTCCGGTGAGGATCAGCGGCAGCGCGAGCGGCAGCTCCACCCCGACGAGCATCTGCCGGCCGGTCATCCCCATGCCCCGCGCGGCCCGGACGACATCGGCGTCGACCCCGCGCATCCCGACGTACGCGTTGGTGAGCAGCGGGGGGATCGCGAAGAGGGTGAGCGCGATGATCGTCGGCCAGTCCCCGTACGTGCCGATGGGGCTGAGCAGCAGCAGGACGAGGACGGCGAAGGTGGGCACGGCGCGGCCCACGTTGGAGAGGTTGACGGCGAGCGCCCCGCCCTTGCCGAGGTGGCCGAGGACGAGCGCGACCGGGAGCGCGATGGCGCAGCTCAGCGCCAGGCAGACGACGGTCAGGTAGAGGTGCTGGGCGAGCCGGTTCCAGACCCCGTTGTCGCCGGACCAGTTGGCGCCGGTGGTGAGCCAGTCCCAGGTGGCGGCGAGGGTGTTCACGCGGCCTGCCTGCGGGTCCAGGGGGTGAGCAGCCGCTGCAGACCGAGCAGGAGCAGGTCGGCGGCGATCGCGATGATCACGCAGAGGACGGAGGCGGTGAGGACCTGTGCCTTGAAGTAGGTGTTCATCCCGGCGTAGATGAGGTTGCCGAGGCCGCCGTAGCCGACGATCGCGCCGATGGTGACGAGGGAGACGGCGGAGACGGTGGCGATCCGCAGCCCGGCCATCGCGGCGGGGAGCGCGAGCGGCAGCTCGACGGTGAGCAGCATCCGGACGGGGCCGTAGCCGAGGCCGCGCGCGGCCTGCCGGGTCTCCTCGGGGACGGCGCGGAGACCGGCCAGGATGTTCCGTACGAGCAGGGTGAGCGAGTACAGCACGAGCCCCGCGATGACGATGGAGGCGCTGAGCCCGTAGACGGGCAGGAGCAGCGAGAACATCGCGAGGGACGGGATCGTGTAGAGGATCGTGGTGATCCCGAGGACCGGTCCCGCGGCCCAGCGCCGGCGGCGGGCGGCGACGGCGAGCGGGACGGCGAGGAGCAGTCCGAGGGCGACCGAGACGAAGGTCAGCTGGAGGTGCTGGAGGGTGGCGTCGCCGAGGATCTCGCTCCGGGAGGACAGATAGTCGCCGCAGATCCACTCGTTGCGCGCGAGGCAGTCGTCGGGAGGCGCGGTCATCCCCCCATTCCAGGCCGCGGCCTGGTACGGCGCACGCCGGGCCGGGCCGTTCGGGGCCTCGCCGGCGTCGCCGGGATGCCGTGCGGCCGGGCGCCGTTCGCGTACTCAGCCGGGGTAGCGCTCGTGGAGGTCGTCGGGCCAGGGTGCGTGCTCCTCGCGCAGCGCGCGTTCGCTGCGTTCCTTGAGGCGCTCGCCCTGCTCACGCAGCCGGTCCGCCTCCTCGGGGTCGGCGCTCCGCCGGGCCCGCTGGAGGAGGTTCTCGGCCTTGTCGCGCTGGTACTGGGCGTGGGCGTGCGCCGCCTCGCCTTCGCGACCCCTGCCGTCCCGTTCGCTGCCACTGTCCATGGCGCACCTCCTCGGCGGGCGGCTGCCCTCCGCACGGGGACGGAAACCCGGCCCGCGGGGTGAGGAAAGCCCGGCCCGCACGCCACCACCACATGGCACCAAGCACCCCTTGCCGTGGCGCCACAATGATGCCACTATGGCGCCATGGACCTGATGCCGTACGTCGAGAACCTCCGCCACGAGCTCGCGGTCGCCGCGGCCACCGGCGGCGAGGAGGCCGGTGCGCTCGCCGAGCGGCTCGCCGCGCCCATGGAGTCGGCCGCCCGGCTCACCCTGCTCAACGCCCTCTCCGCGGCCATGGACGAGGTCACCAGCGAGCTGGCGCCCGGATCGGTCGACGTACGGCTGCGGGGGAACGACCCGGAGTTCGTCGTGACCCCGCCGCCCTTCGCCCCCTCCGAGCTAAGGAAGCCGGCCCCCGTACCGGCTCCGCTCCCGGCCGACGGGGACGAGTCGGCCACGGCGCGCGTCAACTTCAGGCTTCCGGCCCACCTGAAGGCCCGGGCGGAGGAGGCCGCGGGACAGGAGGGTCTCTCGGTCAACGCCTGGCTGGTACGGGCCGTGGCCACCGCGCTCTGACCTGCGGGTCCTACTCCTTCAGGACGGCCAGCACGTTCCCGGCAGGGTCGGTGAACCAGGCGATGGAAGGGCCGTCCGGGCCCCGCACGATGCCCTTGGCGTCGTGCTCGAACTCGGCGTAGCGCTCGAAGGAGACACCCCGCTTCGCCAGCTCGTCGACGGCCACGTCGATGTCGTCCACGGGGAAGTTCAGGATCGTGAAGGACGCGGGCGTGTGGTTCTCCTTGGGGTACACGAAGACGCTCGCGCCGCTCCCCAGCTTGATCGTCAGCATCCGCATGTCCGCGTCACCGGTCTCCTCCACCTGGAGGCCGAGGGTGTCGCCGTAGAACTGACGGGCCCGGTCGAGATCGTCGACCGAGAAGCCGCTGAACGCCTTCGACTGTCCGAACATGCCGTTGTCTCCTTCGCGTGTGCCGTTCGGGAATTCCGAGGGCACACCCACTCGACCACCATCCGGACGCCCGACACACGCGCTCACGTCCGGATGGTCGCCGCCTGTCACTCGCAGGGAGCTCAGGGAGTTCCAGGAGCTCAGGGCCGCAAAGCCTCAGGCCTCAGGGAGCGATCGGCAGCCGGCGCTTGTGGTCGGTCAGCTCGTAGCGGCGCACGATCGAGGCGTACGCGGCCTCCCCGACCGGCTTGCCCTCCAGGAAGTCGTCGATCTCGTCGTACGTGACACCCAGCGCGTCCTCGTCGGGCTTGCCCGGGTCGAGGGTCTCCAGGTCGGCCGTCGGGGTCTTCCAGACCAGCTCGGCGGGGGCGCCGAGCGCGTCGGCGCAGGCCCGCACGCGGCGCTTGGTCAGGCCGGTCAGCGGGACGACGTCGGCGGCGCCGTCGCCGTACTTGGTGAAGAAGCCGGAGACCGCCTCCGCCGCGTGGTCCGTGCCGACGACCAGGCCGTCGTGGGCCCCCGCGACCGCGTACTGCGCGATCATGCGCTGCCGGGCCTTGATGTTGCCCTGGACGAAGTCCTGGTGGTGGGCGTCCCGGAAGGTCACCCCGCCGGCCAGGGAGGCCTCCAGGGCGGCGTCGCTCGACGCCTTGACGTCCACGGTCAGGACCCGGTCGGCGGCGATGAAGCCCAGGGCGAGCTGGGCGTCCTTCTCGTCGGCCTGGACGCCGTAGGGCAGCCGCATGGCGTAGAAGGTGGCGTCGTGACCGGCCGCCCTGGCCCGCTCCACGGCGAGCTGGCAGAGCCGGCCCGCGGTGGTGGAGTCCACGCCGCCGCTGATCCCGAGGACCAGGCTGCGCAGCCCCGTGGAGGTGAGGCGCTCGGTGAGGAAGGCCACCCGGCGTTCGATCTCGACCAGCGGGTCGAAGCTCGGGGACACCTCGAGTTCCTCGGCGATCTGCTGCTGCAGGGCGGTGGACGCCGCGTCGGTCACGTCA
This sequence comes from Streptomyces sp. NPDC026092, assembly GCF_040638605.1. Taxonomy (NCBI): domain Bacteria; kingdom Bacillati; phylum Actinomycetota; class Actinomycetes; order Kitasatosporales; family Streptomycetaceae; genus Streptomyces; species Streptomyces sp. NPDC026092. Next base: position 87,869 of record NZ_JBEZYN010000010.1, on the reverse strand, counting down.
AGCTCCTCGGGGAGGGTCGGCGGTAAGGAAAGGCCGGTCGGAAGGCCAGGTCGACTCTATGCGGCCGGTCCCCCGACACCGAAACGCGGCCGCCGCGCGACAGCTCCGACCAGGGCCTCACTTCCCCGGGCTCGTCGGTCCCAGGTGCTCGCCCGGGCGGTTCAGGTCCTCCACCGCGTCGACGCCGACGACGGCGCCCGTCGACTTCCTGGCCCTCCGCAGCCTGCGCTCCAGCCAGCTCGCGAAAGTGGTGAGCGCGAAGTTGAGGATGACGAAGATGACGGCGACGACGGTGAAGCTCGCGATGGTGTTGGCGCCGTAGTTCGCGCTCATCGGGCGCACGGAGGCGAGGAGCTCGGAGAAGCCGAGCATCGCACCGCCGAGCGCGGTGTCCTTGACGATCACGACGAGCTGGCTGACGAGCGCCGGGAGCATCGCGGTGACCGACTGGGGCAGCAGGACGTACGTCATGGTCTGGCCCTTGCGCATGCCGATCGCCTTCGCGGCGTCGGTCTGGCCGCTGGGCAGCGAGAGGATCCCGGCCCTGAACACCTCGGCGAGGACCGAGGCGTTGTAGAGGACGAGGCCGGTGACGACCGCGTACAGGGGCCGGTTCTCGGGGCTGACGTCGGTGAACTCGGAGTACGCGGCGTTGGCGAAGAGCATCAGGATGAGGACGGGGATCGCGCGGAAGAACTCCACCACCGTCCCCGCGGTGCCCCGGATCCAGCGGTGGTCGGAGAGCCGGCCGATGCCGAGGATGGCGCCGAGGGGCAGCGCGATGACCATGGAGAGCGCCGCGGCGATCAGGGTGTTCTCCAGAGCCGGGAGGAGGTACGTCGTCCAGACCCGGGAGTCGGTGAAGAAGGGCTCCCACTTCTTCGCCTCCAGCTGGTCCTTGTCGGCGAGGGCCAGGAGGACCCACCAGATCACCGCGGCGACGGCGATCAGGAACAGCAGCGTGTAGAGCACGTTCCGGCGCTTCGCGCGCGGTCCCGGGACGTCGTAGAGGACGGTGGGCCGCTCCTTCGCCGCCTTCACCGCCGGCGCCTTCGCCGCTTTCACCGTCGGCTTCTTCATCGCTTCACCGCCACGGGCTTCATCGCTTCACCGCCACCTTCTTGCTCAGCCAGCCGAGGAAGAGCCCGGTGGGGAGCGTGAGGCAGATGAAGCCGACGGCGAAGATCGCCGAGATGAGGATCAGCTGGGCTTCGTTCTCGATCATCTCCCGCATGAGCAGGGCCGCCTCGGCGACGCCGATGGCGGCGGCGACGGTGGTGTTCTTGGTGAGGGCGATCAGGACGTTGGCCAGCGGTCCCACCACGGAGCGGAAGGCCTGCGGGAGCACGATGAGGCGCAGCACCTGCGGGAAGTTGAGCCCGATCGCGCGGGCGGCCTCGACCTGGCCGAGGGGGACGGTGTTGATGCCCGAGCGCAGCGCCTCGCAGACGAAGGCCGAGGTGTAGGCGATCAGTCCGAGGACGGCGAGCCGGAAGTTGATCGTGGTGAAGTCCTTGGCGCCCATGTTGACGCCGAGGGTCTGGAACAGGCCGAGCGAGGTGAAGACGATGATGACGGTCAGCGGGATGTTGCGGACGATGTTGACGTAGACGGTGCCGAAGCCCCGCATCAGGGGGACGGGGCTGACGCGCATGGCGGCCAGCAGCGTCCCCCAGATCAGGGAGCCGATCGCGGAGTAGACGGTGAGCTGCACCGTCACCCAGAACGCTCCCAGCAGGTCGTAGCCTTCGAGGAAGTCGAACACGGCGGCCCACTCACTTCACGACGACGCCGATCTCCGGTGCGGGTTCGTTCTGGTACTCCGCCGGGCCGAAGTTCTTCTTCACGGCCGCGTCCCACGATCCGTCGGCGACCATCTGCTCCAGGGCGTCGTTGATCTGCTCCTTCAGTTCGCTGCCCTTCTGCACGCCGATGCCGTAGTTCTCGTTGCTCATGTCGAAGCCGCCGAGCTTGAACTTGCCCTCGAACTCGGGCTGCGAGGCGTAGCCGGCGAGGATCGCGTCGTCGGTGGTCAGGGCGTCGATGACGCCGTTCTCGAGCCCGGTCAGACACTCCGAGTACCCGCCGTACTCCTGGAGCTGGGCCTGCGGAGCGATCTTGGTCTTGACGTTCTGCGCGGAGGTCGAGCCGGTGACCGAGCAGAGCTTCTTGTTGTTGAGGTCCTCGGGCTTGGTGATCGAGTTGTCGTCCGCGCGGATCAGGACGTCCTGGTGGGCCAGGAGGTACGGTCCGGCGAAGTCGACCTTCTGCGCCCGCTCGTCGTTGATCGAGTACGAGGCCGCGATGAAGTCGACGTCACCGCGCTGCAGCAGGGTCTCACGGTCGGCGCTCTTGGCCTCCTTCCACTCGATGTCGCCGGGATCGTGGCCCAGCTGCTTGGCGACGTAGGTCGCCACGTCGACGTCGAAGCCGGTGTACGTACCGTCCGGCGTCTTCAGGCCCACGCCGGGCTGATCGAACTTGATGCCGACGGTGATCTTCTCGTCACCGCTCCCGGAGCCGCTGCCTCCGTCGTCGCCGCAGGCGGCCAGGGAGAAGGAGAGGGCGAGCGCGGCGGCCGCGGCGACGCCGGCCTTGGTGAGCTTGCGAGGGTTCATGGGGTCACCCCTGGGGCTGCTGGGCGGTCGTGGGGCCGCCGCGGTCGGTGGTGCGTTCGGTTCTCCGGTGAGTGGTGCGAGATCGTCTCTCCGGTCAGTGGTGCGAAATCGTCTCTTCCATCAGTGGTGCAGGATCTTCGAGAGGAAGTCCTTGGCGCGGTCGCTGCTGGGGTTGCTGAAGAACTGCTCGGGGGTCGTCTCCTCCACGATCCGGCCGTCCGCCATGAAGACCACGCGGTTGGCGGCGGAGCGGGCGAATCCCATCTCGTGGGTCACGACGACCATGGTCATGCCGTCGCGGGCGAGCTGCTGCATGACCTCCAGGACCTCGTTGATCATCTCGGGGTCGAGAGCCGAGGTCGGCTCGTCGAAGAGCATCACCTTCGGGTCCATGGCCAGCGCCCGGGCGATCGCCACGCGCTGCTGCTGGCCGCCGGAGAGCTGGGCGGGGTACTTGTCGGCCTGGGTCGCCACCCCGACCCGGTCGAGCAGCTGGCGGGCCCGCTGCTCGGCGGTCTTCTTGTCCTTCTTGCGGACCTTGACCTGGCCGAGGGTGACGTTCTCGAGCACGGTCTTGTGCGCGAAGAGGTTGAAGGACTGGAACACCATGCCGACGTCGGCGCGGAGCGCGGCAAGCTCGCGGCCCTCGGCGGGCAGCGGCTTGCCGTCGATGACGATCTCGCCGGAGTCGATGGTCTCCAGCCGGTTGATGGCACGGCAGAGCGTCGACTTGCCGCCACCGGACGGGCCGATCACGACGACGACCTCGCCCCGGCCGACGGTCAGGTCGATGGACTGGAGCACGTGCAGCGCGCCGAAGTGCTTGTCGACGTTCTTCAGCACGACGAGCGCGTCGGGCATGGCAGCCTCCTGTCGCCGCCCCCGCGGCACCCTCCTCACGTTCATGCTCCGCCCTCGGAGGTTCCCCCGCACGCCGGACGCCCGGCGCGCGGGCGCCGGAGGGGTCATTCCGTGGTGGTCAGCCGGGCGAGGTGGGTCAGGGCGAGGGCGTAGCCGTGGGCGCCCGCTCCGCAGATCACGGCGTCGGCGACGCCGGAGACGTAGCTGTGGTGCCGGAACTCCTCGCGCTTGTGGATGTTCGACAGGTGCACCTCGACGACGGGCAGTCCGACGGCGGCGAGGGCGTCGCGCAGCGCGACGGAGGTGTGGCTGTAGCCGGCCGGGTTGATCACGATGCCCCGGTGGGCGGTGCGGGCCTCCTGGATGGCGTCGATGAGGACGCCCTCGTGGTTGGACTGCCGGAAGTCGACGCGGAGGCCGAGCCCCTCGCCGGTGTCATGGCAGAGCCGCTCGATCGTGTCGAGGGTGTCCGTGCCGTAGATCGCGGGCTCGCGCAGGCCCAGGAGGTTGAGATTGGGCCCGTTGAGGACGAGTACGGGGGTGGCGGCGCGGGCGGGGGTTCCCATGGGTGTGGCTCCTCTTGTACGAACTGGTGGGCTCAGTACACCGGATCCGCGAGGACGCGTTGTGCCACGGCGAAGGCCGCGTTGGCCGCGGGTACGCCGCAGTAGACGGCGGTCTGGAGGAGGACGGCCCCGATCTCCTCGGGCGTGAGGCCGTTCCGGCGGGCGGCACGGACGTGTATGGCCAGTTCGTCCAGGTGGCCGTGGGCCACGAGCGCGGTGAGGGTGACCATGCTCCGCTCGCGCCGGGACAGGGTGGGGTCGGTCCAGATCTCGCCCCAGGCGTAGCGGGAGATGAAGTCCTGGAAGAGGGCCGTGAAGGCCGTCTGACCGGCCTGGGCGCGGTCCACGTGGGCGTCGCCGAGGACCTCTCGGCGGACTTCCATGCCCCGCTTCCCCGCGGCGCCGTCGGTGAGGTGGCCGCGGAGCGCGGCGAGGACGGCCTCGGGGCGTTCGGCCGGTGCGAGGTGGGAGGCGCCGGGGATCTCGGTGAGCGCCGCGCCGGGGATCGCGTCCGCGATCTCCCGGGCGTGGGCGGGCGGGGTCGCCGGGTCCTCCCGTCCGGCGAGGACCAGCGTGGGCGCGGTGATCGTGGCGAGGCGGTCCCGCAGGTCGAAGGCGGCGAGCGCGTCGCAGCACGCGGCGTACGCCTCGGGGTCGGTGCGGCGGTGGTCGGCCACGAGCTCCGGCACGGTGAAGCCGGGGGTGAACCAGCGGGCGTGGGCGCCCGCCGCCAGCGCGTCGAGCCCGTCGCGGCGCACGGTCGCCGCGCGCTCCCGCCAGGGCGCGGAGCCGCCGAAGTGGGCGGAGGAGCAGACGACGGCCAGCCGTTCCACCCGGTCGGGGTGGTGGGCGGCGAGGTGCAGCCCGACAGCTCCGCCGAGCGAGACGCCCGCGTAGGAGAAGCGGTCGACGCCGAGCGCGTCGGCGAGGTCGAGAACGAGCCGGGCCAGGTCGGCGACGGTCGCCCCGGGGCCGATGAGCGAGGCCGGGGAGCCGCCGTGCCCGGGCAGGTCCCAGCGGACGACCCGGTGCGTGGCCGACAGCTCGGGGGCGACCGCGTCCCAGAGGGCGGCGGAGGTGCCGAGCGAGGGGCCGAGGATCAGGACGGGCGCGGTGCCCGGCCCTTCGGCGCGGTGGTGCAGCCCTGCGTGCGGGGGCGGGGTGGCGGTGGTCACGGTCGCTCCAGGGCGCGGTCGGTGAGGGCTCCGGCGGAGCCGGTGCAGCGGGTGGGGTCGGTCAGCTCGCGGAGGTCGATGTCCTTCAACTCGGTTACCTCGGCGAGCAGTTCGTCCAGCGGGCGCGCCTCCGCGCGGGCGCGCCAGGCGAGTTCGGTGAGGAGCTGCTTCGCGCGGGCGCGGCCGACGAGCGGGGCGAGGGCGGCGGAGAGCCGCTCGGAGACGATCAACCCGCCGGTCAGGTCGAGGTGGTGGCGCATCACGTCGGCATGGACCCGGAGCCCCTCGGCCAGTTCGGCGGCGTCCCGGGCGGCGCCGCCGACCAGCCGGAGGAGCTCGCGCAGCGGCTCCCACTCGGCATGCCAGGCCCCGGCGGGCCGTTCGTCCTCGGCGACCAGGGAGCCGTACAGCGTGGCGGCGAGGTGCGGGGCGCGGCGCGCGGCTGCGGCGACGAGCGCGGCGCGCACGGGGTTCGCCTTGTGCGGCATGGCGGAGGAACCGCCGCCCGCCCCTTCGGTGACCTCGCCGATCTCGGTGCGGGAGAGCGTGAGGACGTCGGCCGCGGTCTTGCCGAGCGCCCCGGCCGCGAGGGCGAGGGAACCCGCGAGGTCGGCGATCGGCGTACGCAGGGTGTGCCAGGGCAGTACGGGCGCGACGAGACCGGTCTCCCGCGCGTAGGCGGCCACGAGCCGCCCGGAGCCGCCCTCCGCACCGCCGCCGTACGCGTCGAAGGCGGCCAAGGTCCCGGCGGCGCCGCCGAGTTGGGCGGGCAGGGAGTCCCGTACCGTACGGATCCGGTCGCGCGCGTCGAGGGCGAGCGCGCGCCAGCCGGCCGCCTTGAGGCCGAAGGTGGTGGGCACGGCGTGCTGGGTCAGGGTGCGGCCGGGCATGACCGTGTCCCGGTGGGCGGCCGCGAGGGCGGCAAGTGCCCGCTCGGTACGGTCGAGGTCGCCCAGGATCAGGTCGAGCGTGCGCCGCGCGACCAGCATCGCCGCGGTGTCCAGGATGTCCTGGCTCGTCGCGCCCCGGTGGACGTACGCGCGCCACTCCCCCGGCACGGCGGCCATCAGGTCGGCGACGAGCGGGATGACGGGGTTGCCGCCGGCCCGGGCGCGCAGGGCGATGTCCCGCGCGTCGAAGCGGGCCGGGTCCGCCGCGGCCGTGACGGCCTCGGCCGCTTCGGCCGGCGCCTGCCCCACGGCGGCCTGGGCGCGCGTGAGGGCCGCCTCCGCGTCGAGCAGCGCCCGCAGGAACGCGGTGTCGCCGGTCGCGGCCTCGGCCGGGGAGCCCGCGCGCCCCGGGGCGAGGAGGCCGACGTCGGTGAGGTCGGAGCTCATGTGAACTCCAGGAAGACCGTCTCGCCCGCGCCCTGGAGCCGTATGTCGAAGCGGTACGTCCGGGGCGGCGCCGCCCGCTCGTCGGGCCTGGCCAGCAGCGTGGCCCGGCGCGCGGCCGGCAGCGCGTCGAGCAGCGGGTCGGCGCCGTCCCGCAGGTACGCGCGGGTGAAGAGGTGGTGGAGCAGCCCGCGCGCGAAGACGCAGACGCTGATGTACGGCAGGCCCGCGTTGCCCGGGGGCAGTGTGGTGAGCGCGTAGTGGCCGTCGGCGTCGGTGGGGACGCGCCCGAAGCCGGTGAAGTCGGTTGCGCTGCGCCCCAGATGGCCGCGGGTGACCGGGTCGCGGCGCAGCGATCCGGGCGCGCCCGTGAGGGAACCGTCGGGGGCGGCCTGCCAGAAGTCGAGGAGGGCGTCGGGGACCGGGGCGCCCTCGCCGTCGTACACATGGCCGTGCAGGACGATCCGGTCCGGGTGGCCCTCGGGCGCGATCCGGTCGCCGTCGGGGAAGGGCAGGGCGTAGCCGTAGAACGGGCCGACGGTGTGGGAGGGGGTCGGGAGCGGCGTCATGGCGGTCAGCGTCCTTCCTCTATCCAGGTGGCGGAGGGCCCGTCGAGGACGATGTCCCAGGCGTAGCCGAGGGAGAACTCGGGCCGGGACAGGGCGTGTTCGTAACGGGCGACGAGCCGTTCGCGGGCCGCCGGGTCGGTGACCGAGCGGAGGATCGGGTCGTGGGCGAAGAGCGGGTCGCCCGGGAAGTACATCTGCGTCACGAGCCGTTGGGTGAAGGCCGTGCCGAAGACGGAGAAGTGGATGTGGGCCGGGCGCCAGGCGTTGGTGTGGTTGCGCCACGGGTAGGCGCCGGGCTTGACGGTGGTGAAGGTGTAGCGGCCGTCGTCGTCGGTGAGGGTGCGGCCGACTCCTGTGAAGTTCGGGTCGAGCGGAGCCGGGTGCTGGTCGCGCAGATGGGCGTACCGGCCGGAGGCGTTGGCCTGCCACACCTCGACGAGCTGGCCGCGCACCGGGCGGCCGGCGCGGTCGAGCAGCCGTCCCGAGACGGTGATGCGCTCGCCGAGGGGCTCGCCCGCGTGCTGCCGGGTGAGGTCGTTGTCGATCTCGGTGACGTCGGTGGGGCCGAAGACGGGTCCGGCGAGTTCCACCGCCTCCGGGTCGCCGCCGTTGACGGCCACGAGCGGTTGCCGGGGGTGGCGGAGCAGCGAGCTGCGGTACGGGGCGTAGTCGCGGGCCGGGTGGCTGCGGGGCGCCGCCCCGGCGGCCAGCTCCTTGTCGTACGCGGCCTGGTGCCGGCCGATCTCGATGTCGATGTCCGACTGGGTGAGGGCCATGGGGGCTCCGGGGGTCAGTGGGCGGGGGCGTCGAGCGGGCGGCCTTCAGGAGCCCTGAGCCCGGGGGCGAGGCGGACCGGCGCGGCCGTCCTGGCGAGGACGTCGGCGGGGTCGACGCCGGGGGCGGTCTCGGTGAGCACGAGGCCGTCGTCGGTGACGTCGAGAACGGCGAGGTCGGTGACGATCCGGTCGACGCAAGCCCGGCCGGTCAGCGGCAGGGTGCACTCGTCGACGATCTTCGGGGTGCCGTCCTTGGCGGTGTGGGTCATGACGACGATGACGGTCCTGGCGCCGTGGACGAGGTCCATGGCGCCGCCGATGCCGGTGACGAGCTTGCCCGGAACGGCCCAGTTGGCGAGGTCGCCGCGGGCGGAGACCTGCATGGCGCCGAGGACGGCGACGTCGATGTGGCCGCCGCGGATCATCCCGAAGGAGAGCGCGGAGTCGAAGAAGGAGGCTCCCGGCACGACGGTGACGGTCTCCTTGCCGGCGTTGATGAGGTCGGGGTCGACCTCGTCCTCGCCGGGGAACGGGCCGGTGCCGAGGATGCCGTTCTCGGATTCGAGGACCACCTCGACCCCTTCGGGGAGGTGGTTGGGGATCAGCGTCGGAAGTCCGATGCCCAGGTTCACGTACTGACCGTCCGTCAGCTCGCGTGCGGCGCGGGCGGCCATCTGCTCGCGGGTCCAGCCCGTCACCGCCCTCATCGCGTGGTCCTCTTCTCTATCCGCTTGTGCGCGGCCTGTTCGGGCGTCAGGGCCACGACCCGCTGGACGAAGACCCCGGGGAGGTGGACGGCGTCGGGGTCGATGTCGCCGGGTTCCACCAGCTCCTCGACCTCGGCGATCGTGATCTTCCCGGCCATCGCCGCCAAGGGGTTGAAGTTCCGGGCGGCCTTGTTGAAGACCAGGTTCCCGTGGCGGTCGCCGCGCGCGGCGCGGACGAGGGCGAAGTCGGTACGGATGCCGTGCTCCAAAACGTACGCGCGTCCGTCGAACTCCCGCACCTCCTTGGGCGGCGAGGCCAGGGCGACGCCTCCGTCGCCGTCGTAGCGCCAGGGCAGTCCGCCGTCGGCGACCTGGGTGCCGACGCCGGCCGGGGTGTAAAAGGCGGGGATGCCGCAGCCCCCGGCCCGCAGCCGTTCGGCGAGCGTCCCCTGCGGGATGAGCTCGACCTCCAGCTCGCCGGCCAGATACTGCCGGGCGAACTCCTTGTTGGCGCCGATGTACGAGCCGGTGACGCGCGCGATCCGCCCGGCGGCGAGCAGAACGGCGAGGCCGGTGTCCAGCGCGCCGCAGTTTTTCGACACGACCCGCAGGCCGCCGACGCCACGCCGGTGGATCGCGTCGATCAGGACGTTCGGCACACCGCTGAGGCCGAAGCCGCCCACGGCGAGCGACACCCCGTCCCCGACGTCGGCCACCGCCTCGGCGGCGCCGGCGACCACTTTGTCCATGGCCAGCCTCCCATTTAGTCAGTGCACTGAGTATCTGGTGAGGGTCCGGTGAGCGTCAAGAGCGCGCGGGCGCGGGCCAGGGCGGCCGGAGTGAGCGCGTATCGTTCCGTACACCGACGAATGCGACCGGACACAGGAGGCCGACGATGACCGCGGTGGATCTCACCACCCATCCCGGGCACCTGGCCCGGCGGCTCCAGCAGGCGCACCACCTGCTCTGGACCACGATGGTCTCGGAAGAGATCACCTCCCCGCAGTTCGGTGTCCTGAACGCCCTGACGGCCGAACCCGGCCTCGACCAGCGGACGGTGGGCGAGCGCGTGGGCCTCGACCGCTCCACCATCGCCGAAGTCGTCAGTCGGCTGACCCGCCGGGGGCTGCTCGACAAGGTGCGGGATCCCGAGGACGGCCGCCGCTTTCTCCTGCGGCTGACCGAGGACGGCGAACGGACGCACCGCAAGCTGACGGTACGGACGGCACGGATGAACCAGGTGTTCCTCGCCCCGCTCTCCGCCGAGGAACAGGCTCAGTTCATGAGCCTGCTGCTGCGCGTGTCGGACGCGGCGGAGCGCCTTCGCGACCCTGCGGAGCCGGTCGCGTCCTGAGCCACGCCGGTCGGGGGCAGGGCTCTGGGAGACTTCCGGCATGGCACACGATGACGCGACAGCGGTGACGATGGCCTCTCTCTTCGATCCGGAGCCGGAGAGGTGGGGCCTGCGGGGCGACCCCCATGTCTGGCGGGCCCTTCGCGACCGGCTGTCTGGTACGGACGTACCGCCTACGCTCGGCGAAGCGGTCGAACTCCTGCGGGTGACGTTCAGCGAGCTCGTCGGGGTCGACCTCGCCGGGGACCCGGCGTCGTCCGTGTACCGGGAGTCGTTCGCCCACGGCGGCATGTCCAGCGGCATGGTCTCGCTCGACACCTGGCGAGAGAGCCTGATGCCTCTGCTCGCGTCGCGTGTGCGGACGCTGATGACGTCCTCCTGATCACAGCCGGTCCTCGGCGGCGCTCACGTCTCCGACACACGGGCGAAGCGCCCCGCCGTGCGCAGGTCGTCCTCGATGCGGGCGACCGCCGCGCGCAGCTCGGGCAGGACCTCCCCGACGCACTCCTCGACGGTACGGCGGCTGCTGTGCATGGCCACGTTGACGGCGGCCACGACGGCCCCCGTCCGGTCGCGCACGGGCGCGGCGATCGAGCGGAGCCCCTGCTCCAGCTCCTCGTCGACGAGGGCGTACCCCTGCTCCCGTACCCGCTCCAGTACGGCGGCGAGTTCCGGGCCCGAGGTGACGGTGTGCGGGGTGAGGGCGCGCGGCTCGATGTCCGCGAGCCAGGCGGCGCGGCTCTCGGGCGGGAGGTCGGCGAGCATGACGCGGCCGAGCGAGGTGGCGTGCGCGGGGAAGCGGGTGCCGACGGTGATGTGGACGCTCATGATCCGGCGGGTGGCGACCCGGGCGGTGTAGCGGACGTCGTGCCCGGCGAGGACCGCGAGGGACGCGGAGTCGTGGACGCGCCGGGAGAGTTCGGCCAGGTGTGGCGCGGCGATCTGCGGGAGCGGCAGCCGGGAGAGGTACGGGAAGCCGAGCGCGAGCACCTGGGGGGTGAGCCGGAAGAGCCGCCCCTCGGCGGTGACGTACCCGAGGTGCTCCAGGGTGATCAGCGCCCGCCGCGCGGTGGCCCGCGCGAGCCCGGTGGCCTCGGCGACGGCGCTCAGGGGCAGTGCGGCCCGGCCCTCCCCGAACGCGGTGAGAACGGTCAGTCCGCGGGCGAGCGACTCGACGAAGCCCCGGCCGAGCTCCTGCTTCGAGGCGTGGGTCCAGTCGGCGAGGCCGACGGCGGGGTACGTACGCGGGGTCTCGGGCGCCTCGCGCGCCAGCAGCTTCTCCCACTCCGCGGTCGCGGCGCGCAGGCGCGGCAGAAGCGCCTCGCGGAGGGAGTCGGCGGTGTGCCGGCTGGTGTGGCTGACCACGCTCGCCACACAGGCGACGGCGCCGTCGGCGTCCCGTACGGGGAGGGCGAGGGCGACCAGGCCGGGTTCGATGAGCTGGTCGTCCAGGGCCCAGCCGCGCTCGGCGGCCCGGGCCACGCGCGCGGCGAACTCCGCCTCGTCCGGCCGGGCTCCGACAGGCACTGCGGGGAACCCGGTGTCGTGCGGGTCGGCGGCCCGGCGGGCCCGCCGGCGCTCCCACTCCGCCGCCGTCCAGTCGGCGGCGAACAGCGCGCCCGGAGCGGTCCGTTCGGCCGGGAGCGGATCGCCGATCCGGAAGCTGAGGGACATCGCGCGCCGCCGGGTCGCCTGGTGGACGAAGCGGATGCCGTCGCCGTCGGCGACCGCGAGGGACACCGATTCGTCCAGCTCGTCGGCGAGCGCGTCTGCGGGCCCGCCGAGAACCCCGGGAATCCCGAGGGCGCCCAGATAGGCGTTGCCCAGCTCCATCAGGCGCGGGGCGAGGAAGACGTCACGGCCGTCGAGGCGTACGTACCCCATGCGGGCGAGCGTGCCCGTGATCCGGTCGACGGTGGACCGGGCCAGGCCGGTGGTGCGCTCCAGCTCGCTCAGGCTGAGGACCCCGTCGGCGTCGGTGAGCCGGCGCAGCAGCATGAGCCCGCGCATCAGCGGCGCGACGGCCTCGGGCGGCGCGTTCTCGATCGATGACATGGACGCTCCCTGACGGATGGGATCCGACGGTCGTCGCCGCCGCGTCTCGCCGACGGAACCACCGTTGACAGCCCGGCACGGCGGGCGCAGACTCACCCCACTCTGAGGTGAAGTTTTCTTCACTATACGAACATGGAGGCCAGATGCACACCACCGTCGGCATCGTCGGCGGCGGCCCCGCCGGGCTGCTGCTCGCGCGCCTGCTGCACCGCGCGGGTATCGACAGCGTGGTCCTGGAGTCCCGCGACCGCGCCTACGTCGAGCGGCGGCAGCGCGCCGGGATCCTGGAGCAGGCCACAGTCGACGCGCTCCGCGAGGCAGGCGCGGGCGCCCGCCTCGATACCGAGGGGATCCCTCACGACGGCATCGAGCTGCGCTTCGACGGCCGGGCCCACCGGGTCGACTTCCCCGCGCTGACCGAGGGCCGCCGGGTCTGGGTCTACGCCCAGACCGAGGTGGTGAAGGATCTGATCGCCCTTCAACTCGCCGACGGCGGACCGCTGTTGTTCGGTGCCGAGGTGCGCGCGGTGGAGGGCGTGAACACGGACCGCCCCGTGATCCGGTACGTGCACGAGGGCCGCGAGCAGACCCTGACCTGCGACTACGTGGTCGGCTGCGACGGCTTCCACGGGGTCGCCCGGACGGCGGTCCCGGAGCGTGAGCGGACGACGTACGAGCGGACCTACCCGTACTCCTGGCTCGGCATCCTCGCCGAAGCCCCGCCCGTGTACGAGGAGTTGATCTACGCCCACTCCGAGCGGGGCTTCGCGCTGGCCAGCATGCGCTCCCCCGCGGTGAGCCGGCTCTACCTCCAGGTGGAGAACGGCGCCGACCCCGCGGACTGGTCCGACGAGCGGATCTGGGACGAGCTCGACGCGCGCTTCGCGCTCGGGGACGCGCCCGAGTGGCGGCTGAAGCGCGGCCCGATCACGCAGAAGTCGGTGCTGCCGATGCGGAGTTCGGTGACGGAGCCGATGCGGTACGGCCGACTCTTCCTCGCCGGGGACGCGGCGCACATCGTGCCACCGACCGGCGCGAAGGGGCTCAACCTCGCCGCCGCCGATGTGATCGTCCTGGCGCGGGCTTTCGCTCAGCGGGCGGCCACGGGCTCCACGGAGCTGCTCGACGCGTACTCCGACACGTGCCTGCGCCGGGTCTGGCGCGCCGAGCACTTCTCGTACTTCATGACGACGACGCTGCACACCGACCCCGACCAGTCCGGCTTCGACACCCGCCTCCAGCTCTCCCAACTGGACCGGATCGCGAACGCGCGCCACGCGGCAGCCGAACTGGCCCAGAACTACGTGGGGTTGCCGATCGACAGGCCCTGGACGACCGTCCGCAGCGCGGAGGCGTAGATCTCGTCGGGGTCGAGCCTGCGCAGTTCCTCGGCGATCAGCTCGGCCGTCGTACGGACCTTGAGGGCGAGGACCCGGCTGGGCTGGCCGGGGATGGACAGTCGCGCGACCGGGCCCTCGGGGCGGTCGATGCGGATCTCGCCGTCCGGGGTGCCGAGGCGGACGGCGGTGACGACCGGTCCGTCCGTGGTGACCCGCTCGACCGGGACGCGCAGCCGGTCCTCGAACCAGCGTGCCAGGAGTTCGGCGCTCGGGTTGTCCGACTCGCTCTCGACGGCGGCCGAGACGATCGTCGCCCGGGCCTGGTCGAGCGCGGCGGCGAGCATCGAGCGCCACGGAGTGAGCCGGGTCCAGGCCAGGTCGGTGTCGCCGGGGGCGTAGGAGGCGGCGCGGACGTCGAGCGCGGCGAGAGGGTCCTCGACCGCGTACGCGTCGGTGATGCGGCGCTGGGCGAGCGAGCCGAGCGGGTCCGTGGACGGCACCTCGGGCGCGTCGACCGGCCACCAGACGACGACGGGGGCGTCGGGGAGCAGCAGCGGGAGGACCACGGAGTCGGCGCGGGCGCTGAGTTCGCCGTGCATGCGGAGCAGGACGGTCTCCCCCGACCCGGCGTCGCTGCCGACGCGGACCTCGGCGTCGAGGCGGGCCTCGTGCCGCCGTCGGGGCGAGCGGTCGTGGCGCTTGATGACGACGAGCGTGCGGGACGGGTGCTCGCGGGAGGCTTCGGTGGCGGCCTTCAGGGAGTCGTAGGCGTTCTCCTCGTCGGTGACGATGACGAGGGTGAGCACCATGCCGACGGCGGGGGTGCCGACGGCCCGGCGGCCTTCGACGATCGCCTTGTTGATCTTGCTGGATGTGGTGTCCGTGAGATCGATCTTCATGGCCCGCGCCCGTTTCCCTCCGTCGCGCCGCGATCACCCTGGCCCTGCCCCACGAGCCTACGCGGACGGCGGCGTTCCCGCTGGCGCGGCCGGCTCCCGCAGGCCGCGCAGCAGCCACCAGCCCAGGGCGGGCAGGGCGATCAGCGGGGCGAGAGCGGTTCCCAGGGAGGTGGCGTCGGCGAGCGCTCCGACGACCGGGGTCGCGATGCCGCCGACGCTGACGGTCAGGCCCAGCGTCACCCCGCTCGCCGTTCCGACGCGCCCTGGCAGGTAGTCCTGCCCGAGGGTGACGTGCAGGGAGAAGGGCACGTACAGGCCGGCCGAGGTGAGCGCGACGAACACGTACAGGAGCGGGCCGGGGACGAGGACCACACCGGCCACGGCGAGGACGCTCAGGGCGTAGGACCACCGGACGACGGTCACGCGGGGGTGGCGGCCTGCCAGCTTCCCGCCGGCCACGGTGCCGACGGCGCCGCCGAGGTAGAGCACGAACAGTGCGGCCGTACCGGCGAGTTCGCCGCCGCCCGTGCGCTGGCGGGCGTACAGGGAGAGGAAGGCGCTCAGCCCGACGAAGACGATCGAGCGGCAGACGACCGCCCCGGACAGCCGCGCGAACGAGGCCCAGTCGTTCCGGCTGACGGTCGTCCCGGCGGCGTGGGTGGGTGTCCCGGCGGTCGGCGCGTCCATCGCCCGCAGCGCGGCCGCGCACAGGGCGGCGCCCGCGAGGGCCGGGACGACGAGCAGTGGGGTGGCGGCCAGGCCGCCGACGGCGGCGACGGCGGCGACCAGGACGGGGGCGGTCGCGAAGCCGAGGTTGCCGCCGAGGGAGAACCAGCCCATCCCGGTGTGGCTGCCGCGGCTCGCCCGGCGTGCGACCCGCGCCGCCTCCGGGTGATAGGCGGCGACGCCGACCCCGGACACGGCGACAGCGGCCAGGGTGAATGCGTACGAGTCGCCGACGCCGCTGAGGGCGACCCCGGCGCCGGCGAGCAGGGCGCTCACGGGCAGCAGCCAGGGCAGCGGCCGCCGGTCGGTGAGCGCTCCGAACAACGGCTGGACCACCGACGAGAGCAGCGAGGCGGCGAGGACGACGGCCGAGGCGGCGGCGTACCCGTAGGCGCGCTCGGCGACGAAGTACGGCACCAGGGCCGCGACGGCTCCCTGGTAGACGTCCACGCAGGCGTGTCCCCAGGACAGCAGGGTGAGGGGTCGGTGAGGAGGTGAGCTGATGGGCTTCGTGTACGTGTTCGTCGGCACCCTTCGATCCTGGCGAGACGGCGGCTGTCGCGCTTTCGATAATCTGCCTACTTGTGTCGAACTTCCGCCGATCACGACGTCCCGACCCCGACCGGTCCGCCGAATCCCGAGGTCCAGACCCCAACCCGTCCGCCGAATCCCGAGGTCCCGCCCCCGACCGATCCGACCGGTCCGTCCGCCACACCCCGCAGGCCCCGACCCGTGCCCAGCTCCTCACGGCGGGCGAGCGCATCGACGCCCACCGGCACGACGAGCATCAGATCGTCTACGCGGGCTCGGGCGTGCTCGCCGTCACCACCGACGCCGGTACGTGGTTCGCGCCCGGCACCCGCGCCATCTGGGTCCCGGCCGGCACCGTCCACGCCCACCGGGCGCACGGACGCCTCGACCTGCACCTGATCGGGCTGCCCGCCGACGACAACCCGCTCGGCCTGGACACGCCCACCGTGCTCGCCGTCAGTCCCCTGATGCGCGAGCTGATCCTGGCGTACACCCGCTCGCCCGAGGACATCGGACCCGCGCGCGGCCGGCTCCTCGCGGTCCTCCGCGACGAGCTGCGGAGCTCGCCCCAGCAGCCCCTACGGCTGCCGGCCCCGACCGACCCCCGCCTCGTCGCCGTCTGCGCGATCCTCCGCGCCGACCCGTCCGACCCCCGGACGCTCGCCGAGCTGGGCGCGGCGACCGGGGCGGGCGAACGGACCCTCAGCCGGCTCTTCCGCTCGGACCTCGGCATGACGTTCCCTCAGTGGCGCACCCAGGCCCGGCTCTACCACGCGCTACGGCTCCTCGCGGACGGCATCCCGGTCACCACCGTCGCCCACCGCTGCGGCTGGTCCTCCCCCAGCGCCTTCATCGAGGTCTTCCGCCACGCCTTCGGCTACACCCCGGGCGCGCACCGTCACGAGGGGAGCCTGCCGGACGCACTGTCGTTCGGTGCCCCCGCCGGGAGATCATCCCGGGCATGACCACGGAAACGATCAACGCCGCCGCCTCGGGCACCTGGACGCTCGGAGACCTCACGGTCCGCCGGATCGGTTTCGGCGCGATGCGCCTGCCGCAGACGGGCGAGGCCCTCGTCGAGGACGCCGTGAGCCGCGACCGGGACCAGGCCGTCGCCGTACTGCGCCGGGCGGTCGAGCTGGGCGTGAACCACATCGACACCGCCGCGTTCTACTTCTCTCCCCTGCGCTCCGCCAACGAGCTGATCAACCGCGCCCTCGCCCCCTACGGGGACGACCTGGTCATCGCCACCAAGGTCGGGCCCGGCCGCGACCCGTCGGGCCGTTGGGTGCCGCACGCGACGGCGGGGCAGCTGCGCGGGCAGGTCGAGGAGAACCTGCGCCAGCTCGGCCGCGACCACCTCGACGTCGTCAACCTGCGTGTCGTCGGCACCGACTCGGTCGCCGAGCGGTTCGGGGCGCTGGCCGAGCTGCGCGAGGCGGGGCTCATCCGCCACCTGGGCCTCTCCAACGTCCATCCGCACCAGCTGGCGGAGGCCCGCGCGATCGCTCCGGTGGTCTGTGTGCAGAACCGGTACGGGATCGGGATCCGGCCCGACCACGACGCCTTCGTCCGTGAGTGCGGCGAGCAGGGCATCGCGTACGTGCCGTTCTACGCCATCGCCGGCACGGGCGGCGAGAGCGGTGCGAGCGGTGGCGCCGACGACGAGGTGCTCGCCGTGGCCCGGGCGCACAGGGCGAGCCCTGCCCAGGTCCGGCTCGCGTGGACGCTGCACCGGGGTCCGCACGTGCTCGCCATCCCCGGCACCGGCGACCCGGACCACCTGGCCGCCAATGTCGCGGCGGGCGCGCTGCGCCTCACGGAGGACGAACTGGCCTCCCTGGACGCCCTGCACGCGCGCGGGGCGTAGGCACGCCGGGCACGGGCGGTACGGAGTTCACGCCCGGCCGGCCGCCTTCTGGCTGCGGCGGGACAGGGAGTCGACGACCACGGCGGCCAGCAGGACCGCTCCGGTGATCATGAACTGGACGGCGTTGCTGACGCCCATGATGTTCATGCCCGACTGGATCGAGCCGATCACCAGCGCGCCGAGGAGGGCGGACCAGACCGAGCCGCGTCCGCCGAAGAGGCTGGTGCCGCCGATGACGGCGGCGGCGATGACGTTCATCAGCAGGTTGCCGCCGCCGGACGTCTGGCTCGCGGACTGGATCTGACCGGCGAGGAAGAGGCCGCCGACCGCCGCCATGGTGCCGGCGATGGAGAAGACGGACATCCGGATGAACGCCACGCTGATGCCGGCCCTGCGGGCGCCCTCGATGTTGCCGCCGACGGCGAAGATCTGCCGCCCGTACGAGGTGCGGCGCAGCACGAAGTCGACGATGACCAGGAGGATCAGGAAGACCAGGAGCGCCAGCGGCAGCCCCTGGTACTGGTTGAGGATGTACGCGGAGACGAAGGCGATCGCGGCGATGACGACCGTACGGATCACGATCTCGGCGATCGGCCGGAACGGCACCCTGGCGCGCTGGCGCCGCCGGGCGTCGAGGAGCGAGGCGGCCAGGAAGAGCCCCACGCCGACGGCCGCCGTGATGTAGGCGGCGGCCGGGCTGTGGAAGATCGTCGAGTACAGCTCCGAGACGATGCTCTCGCTCGGGATGTTGACCGTGCCGCTGGTGCCGAGCACCTGCAGCATGAGGCCGTTCCAGGCGAGGTTGCCCGCCAGGGTGACGACGAACGCGGGCACGCCGACCTTGGCGAAGAAGAAGCCCTGGATGAGTCCGACGGCGGCTCCGCCGGCGACGGCGACAAGCAGGGCCAGCCACTCGTTCATGCCGTTCAGCACGTTGAGGACGGCGAAGATCGCGGCGCACAGGCCGCTGACCGAGCCGACGGAGAGGTCGATCTCGCCGAGCAGCAGGACGAAGACGATGCCGATCGCGATCATCCCGGTGCCGACGATCTGCTGGCTGAGGTCGGAGAGGTTCTGCGCGGAGAGGAACGCGCTGTCCAGCGTGCCGAAGACCGTCCAGATGATGATCACGGCGATGACGACGGGCAGCGAGCCCAGTTCGCCGCTGCGCAGCTTCCGCCCGAACTCCCCGAGGTACCCCTTGAAGCCCTCCTCCCGGACGATCAGCCGGGTGTCGACGGCGGGTACGGCGTCGTGCGCCGGCTCCTGGCCGAAGCCGTTGCCGGATCCGTCGCCGGGTCCGGGGTAGGGGTCGGAGGGGTCGTGACGGCCTCGGTCACGCCTCATCGCTCCTCCTCTTCCCGCCTACGGGCCTGGCGGCGCGTGACCGCGCTGTCGCTGGCCCCGGTGATGGCGGAGATGATCTCCTCGGTGGTCGTGGTGCGCTTGTCGAAGAAGCCGTTGTTCCGGCCGAGGCGCAGCACGGCGATGCGGTCGGCGACCGCCATCACGTCCACCATGTTGTGGCTGATCAGGATGGTGCCCAGGCGCTGTTCCCGGAGCCGTTCGACGAGGTCGAGGACCTCGGCGGTCTGCTCGACGCCGAGCGCGGCGGTCGGCTCGTCCAGGATGACGACCTTCGGGTCGCCGATCAGGGAACGGGCGATCGCCACGGTCTGGCGCTGGCCGCCGGACAGGGAGGCGACGGGGATGCGGACGCTGGGGATGCGGATGGAGAGGGTGTCGAGGAGTTGGCGCGAGCGCCGCTCCATGCCGACCTCGTCGAGCACGCCCCAGCGCTTCATCTCGCGGCCGAGGAAGAGGTTGCCGACGACGTCCAGATTGTCGCAGAGCGCCAGGTCCTGGTAGACGGTGGCGATGCCGAGGTTCTGGGCGTCGTGCGGCCGGTGGACGGTGACCGGGCGGCCCTCCCAGGTGATCACGCCCTCGTCCGGCGGGTTGACCCCGGCGATCGCCTTGACGGCGGTCGACTTGCCGGCGCCGTTGTCGCCGACGAGCGCGACGACCTCACCGGCGTGGACCTCCAGGTCGAAGTCCGACAGAGCCTGCACGGCACCGAACCGCTTGGAGATCCCCCGCAGACTGAGCACAGGTGTTTCGGGCATGGTCAACCGCCTCCTACCCGGCCCCCGTCACGTCGCAGCCGCCGCGGCTACTCCAGTCCGGCCTCCTTGCAGGCGGCCTCGTAGGTGGGTGTGCAGATCTCGTCGACCGTGTACAGCCCGTCCTTGACGACCGTGTCGCCGATGTTGTTCTTGTCGACCACGATCGGGGTCAGCAGGTTGGCCGGGACCTTCTCGCCGCTGCCGCTGGTGACCGTGAGGGGCACCAGGTCCTTCGGGAGTTCCTTGCCCTCGGCGAGATCGACGGCCATGGTCGCGGCGATGTCCGCCTCCGGCTTGTACGGCTTCATGATGGTGATGGTCTGCGTGCCGAGCAGGATCCGCTGGATGGCGTCGAGTTGGGCGTCCTGACCGGTCAACGGCACGTTGATACCAGCCGCCTTGAGGGCGGTGGCGATACCGGCGGCGAGACCGTCGTTGGCCGAGTACACGCCGACGATGTTGTCCTTGCCCAGTGCGCTGATGGCACCCGACATCTGCTGGTTGGCGTTGTTCGGGTCCCAGTTGGGGGTGTCGTACTCCTTGCCGATCTTCACCTTGCCGTCGAGGACGGAGTGCGCACCGGCCTTGAACTCGGCCGCGTTGGGGTCGGTGGGCGAGCCGTTGTGCATCACGATCTGGCCGGTCTCGGCCTTGTCACCGAGCGCGTCGAGCAGCGCCTTGCCCTGCAACTCGCCGACCTTGCGGTTGTCGTACGAGACGTAGGCGTCGACGGGGCCCTGCGCGAGGCGGTCGTACGCGACGACCTTCACGCCCGCGTCACGGGCCTTCTGCACGGAGGACTGGATGGACTTGGAGTCCACCGCGTCCAGGATCAGCACCTGGTTGCCCTTGGTGAGCGCGGTGTTGACCTGCTGCTGCTGGGTGGTGGCGCTCTCGGCCGCGTTGTAGTAGTCGATCTGCGCGTCGGGCGCGAGTTCCTTGATCTTCTGCTCGATGTACGGCCGGTCGAACTTCTCGTAGCGCGTGGTCTTGCTCTCGGGGAGCAGCAGACCGATCTTCACCTCGTCCTGCGCCGCGGTGGCCGCGCCCGGCTGGGCCGCGCCGCTCATCGAGACCGCGCCCAGGGACAGGGCCGCGGCTCCGGCCAGGGCGATCGCGCCACGCAATGTGCGGGTCATGGGGGGCTCCTTCCGTACGCCCCCTTCCCCTCTCCGCGTGGGCGCGGGAGACGAGGGGGTGCACATGTGGCCTTAATACGACATTAGCCGCAACTCGATGACCGGCAAGCGGGTGAATCCCCCCGGCCGGGAGGCGCGACGTTTACGCAGTTCAGGCGGCCGCTCTGCGGGCCGCGGGGGCGGGCAGTTGTGCCGCGACGATCGCCGTGAGGCAGAGCCCGAACCCGAGGAGTTGGACCGGGCCCAGGGTCTGGCCGAGCAGAGCGGCGCCGAGGACGGCGGCGACCAGCGGCGAGAGCAGGACGAGCACCGCGACGGAGGTGACGGGGAGCGCGCCGACCCCGCGGAACCAGAGGACGAAGGCGAGCAGGCCGCCCACCAGGCCGAGCCAGAGGTAGCCGACGGCGGCGCGCCCGTCGATGGCGGGCGGCGCGCCCTCGACGAGGAGGGTGAGCGGCAGCAGGAACAGTCCGCCCGCCGTGAGTTGCCAGCCGGCGAACGCGGTGGGACCCACTCCGGCGGGACGTCCCCAGCGCTTGGTGAGCGTCACCCCGAGCGCCATCGTCACCGCGCTGCCGAGGCCCGCGAGGATCCCGACGAGGTCGAACGCGGCGCTCGGCCCGATCACGACCAGGCCCACGCCGACCACGCCGACAAGGCCCCAGACCAGGCGCCGTACCGAGAACCGCTCACGGAGGACCGCCACGGCCAGGACGGCGACGGCGAGCGGCTGGGCCGCCGCGAGGGTGGCGGCCACGCCTCCGGGGAGGCGTTCGGCGGCGACGGTCAGGAGCGGGAAGAGCAGCCCGATGTTCAGGACGCCGAGCACGGCGGCCTTGCCCCACCACGCGCCGCGCGGCAGGGTCCGGCCGATCGCGAGGGCGATGAGCCCGGCGGGCAACGCCCGCAGGAGCCCCGCGAAGAGGGGGTGCGCGGGCGGGAGGAGTTCGGTGGTGACGACGTAGAAGGTGCCCCAGGAGACGGGCGCGAGCGCCGTCAGAAGGGTGCGGGACAGGACTGCCGGACTGGTCATGCTCGCAGTCTGCGGCGACGGCGATCGATGAGTCCAACACATGCTTGTCACGCTATCCATCGTGATTCACGATGGATCGATGGACCTCCAGCAGATGCGGTACGTCGTCGCCGTCGCCGAGACGAACAGCTTCACCCGGGCCGCCGAGCGGTGCCTGGTCGTCCAGTCCGCCCTCAGCCATCAGATCGCCCGCCTCGAACGGGAGCTGGGCGCACGGCTCTTCGAGCGGACGAGCCGCAGAGTGCGGCTGACCCCGGCAGGAGCGGCGTTCCTGCCGGCCGCCCGGCAGTGCCTGGAGGCCGCCGAGCGGGCGTCGGCCGAGGTCGCCGCGGCCGTGGGTGAGGTACGCGGACGGCTCGCCGTGGGGCTGATCCCCACCGTCGCGGCGGTCGACGTCCCCGGGGCGCTGCGCACGTTCCGCGGGCGGTACCCGCGGGTGCGGATCGGCCTGAGGGTGGGTGCGAGCGAGGAGCTCGCCGAGCAGGTCCGCGAGGGCGCCCTGGACGTGGCGTTCCTGGGCCTGCCCACGGCGGCGGACCCGCCGCGCGGAGTGGCCGCGCACGTGCTCGCCCACGACCGGCTGGTCGCCGTGGTCGCCCCGGACCACCCCCTCGCGGGCGAAGCGGCGGTGGACCTGCGCCGGCTCTCCTCGGAGGTCTTCGTGGACCTGCCCGCCGGGACAGCCGGACGCGTCCAGTCCGACCTGGCCTTCGCGGCCGCCGGGCTCACCCGTGACGTGGCCTTCGAGGTGACGACGGCGGACCTCTTCATGGCCCGCCTGGTCGGCCAGGGCCTGGCGATCGCCCTGCTCCCCTCTCTGTACGTGCACCAGCTCACCGGTGTCACCACGATCGAGGTGACGGACGCGCCGACGCGTGTCGAGTACGCCGTGTGGAACGCGGCGGGGCGCACCCCGGCGGCGACGGCCTTCCTCTCCGCCCTCGGACTCGATCCGAGCGATGTCGACCAGGACGCCGACGAACCGGTCAGGAATCGAGAAGCGCCGTCCCCGGGCCGCACGTAGCGTGGCTGGCGTGCGGGTCGGAGGGCCGATGTCCGCACGAAACGGACCGGGTCCCGGGGACCCACGACTTCAGGAGCGATCATGACCGGCACCCCCACCCAGGGCATCAAGACCGTGCTGCACCCCGTCACCGATCTGGCCAAGGCCACCGAGGTGTACGCCGCGCTGCTCGGCATCCGGCCGCAGACCGAGAGCGAGTACTACGTCGGCTTCGACGTCGAGGGCCAGCACATCGGGCTCGTCCCTGGCGGCGGCCCGCAGGGCATGACCTCGCCCGTGGCCTACTGGCACGTGACGGACATCGAGGCGAAGCTCGCCGAGGTCACGACCGCCGGCGGGACCGTGCGGGACTCCGCCAAGGATGTCGGCGGCGGCCGTCTCGTGGCCACGTTCACGGACTCCGACGGCAATGTGCTGGGTCTCGTCCAGGACCAGTGAGCCCGCGCGACGCGCCGGTGGAGCGTTGCCTCGGGCCGTCCCGGAGACGTAGAACCGGGAAGTGACGTAGAACCGGAAGCAGAGACGGAACGACGGCGGCCGCGTGCCCGCGGCCCCGGCCCACGGACAGAGAGACACGATCAGCATGGCCACGAGGAAGGGCGCGCAGCCGCCCGCGCCGCACGGTGCCGACAGCCACGACGTGATCCGCGTACACGGAGCGCGCGAGAACAACCTCAAGGACGTCAGCATCCAGATCCCGAAGCGCCGGCTGACGGTGTTCACCGGAGTCTCCGGTTCGGGCAAGAGCTCGCTGGTGTTCAACACGATCGCGGCGGAGTCGCAGCGGCTGATCAACGAGACGTACAGCACCTTCGTCCAGGGCTTCATGCCGACCCTCGCCCGCCCCGAGGTCGACGTCCTGGAGGGCCTGACGACGGTGATCACCGTCGACCAGCAGCGGATGGGCGCCGACCCGCGCTCCACGGTCGGCACCGCCACCGACGCCAACGCGATGCTGCGCATCCTGTTCAGCCGGCTCGGGAAGCCGCACATCGGACCGCCCAGCGCGTACTCCTTCAACACGGCGTCGGTCCGGGCGAGCGGCGGGATCACCGTCGAGCGCGGCGCCGCGAAGACGAAGACGGTGAAGGCGACCTTCCAGCGCACGGGCGGCATGTGCACGCGCTGCGAGGGCCGGGGCTCGGTCACCGACATCGACCTCACGCAGCTCTACGACGACTCCAAGTCGCTGTCCGAGGGCGCGTTCACGATCCCCGGCTGGAAGTCGGACAGCCAGTGGACCGTGCAGCTCTACGCGCAGTCCGGCTTCGTCGACCCGGACAAGCCGATCCGCAAGTACACCAAGAAGGAGCTCCAGGCCTTCCTCTACGGGGAGCCGACCAAGATCAAGGTCAACGGCATCAACCTCACCTACGAGGGGCTGATCCCGAAGATCCAGAAGTCGTTCCTGTCCAAGGACAAGGAGTCGATGCAGCCCCACATCCGGGCGTTCGTGGAGCGGGCGGTCACCTTCACCACCTGTCCCGAGTGCGACGGGACGCGGCTCAGCGAAGGGGCCCGGTCCTCGAAGATCAAGCGGATCTCCATCGCCGACGCCTGCACGATGGAGATCCGGGACCTGGCCGAGTGGGTCCGCGGCCTCAAGGAACCGTCGGTGGCGCCGCTGCTGGAAGCGCTCCAGCGAACGCTGGACTCCTTCGTGGAGATCGGGCTCGGCTACCTCTCCCTGGACCGGCCGGCGGGCACGCTGTCGGGCGGCGAGGCGCAGCGCGTCAAGATGATCCGGCACCTCGGCTCCTCGCTCACGGACGTCACGTACGTCTTCGACGAGCCGACGATCGGCCTGCACCCGCATGACATCCAGCGGATGAACGACCTGCTGCTCCGGCTGCGGGACAAGGGCAACACGGTGCTCGTGGTGGAGCACAAGCCGGAGGCGATCGCGATCGCCGACCACGTCGTCGACCTCGGCCCCGGCGCCGGTACGGGCGGCGGCACCGTCTGCTTCGAGGGCACCGTCGAGGGGTTGCGGGCCGGGGACACGATCACCGGGCGGCACCTGGACGACCGGGCCTCGCTCAAGGAGACGGTGCGCACGGCCAACGGCGCGCTGGAGATCCGCGGCGCGACGGCGAACAACCTGCGGAACGTCGACGTCGACATCCCGCTGGGGGCGCTGGTCGTCATCACCGGGGTCGCGGGCTCGGGCAAGAGTTCCCTCGTGCACGGGTCGATCCCGGCCGGCGAGACCGTGGTGTCGGTGGACCAGACCCCGATCCGCGGCTCGCGCCGGAGCAACCCGGCGACGTACACCGGTCTGCTCGACCCGATCCGCAAGGCGTTCGCCAAGGAGAACGGCGTCAAGCCGGCGCTCTTCAGCGCCAACTCCGAGGGCGCCTGCCCCACCTGCAACGGCGCCGGGGTCATCTACACGGACCTGGCGATGATGGCGGGCGTCGCCACTCCCTGCGAGGACTGCGAGGGCAAGCGGTTCCAGGCGGAGGTGCTCGAATACCGGCTCGGCGGGCGGGACATCAGCGAGGTGCTCGCGATGTCGGTGACGGAGGCGGAGGAGTTCTTCGGCGAGGGCGAGGCGAAGACGCCCGCCGCGCACAAGATCCTCGAACGGCTCTCCGACGTCGGGCTCGGCTACCTCACCCTCGGCCAGCCGCTCACCACCCTGTCGGGCGGCGAGCGCCAGCGGCTCAAGCTCGCCACCCACATGGGCGACAAGGGCGGTGTGTACATCCTCGACGAGCCGACCACCGGGCTCCATCTCGCGGACGTGGAGCAGTTGCTCGGGCTGCTCGACCGGCTGGTCGACTCGGGCAAGTCGGTGATCGTCATCGAGCACCACCAGGCCGTGATGGCGCACGCCGACTGGATCATCGACCTCGGTCCCGGCGCGGGCCACGACGGCGGCAAGGTCGTCTTCGAGGGCACGCCGGCCAAGCTCGTCGCCGGCCGCTCGACCCTCACCGGCGAGCACCTCGCGGCGTACGTCGGGGGCTGATCCGGCCTTTCGTACGCGAGAGCCCCGCCCTGGGTGGTCCCGGGGCGGGGCTCTCGTACGGTTGTCCCTATCGGCGGCTGCGGACCAGCAGGTAGAGGAAGTACGGCGTGCCGATGACCGCCGTCATCAGGCCGGCGCCGAGCTGGCCGGGCGCGATGACCGTACGGCCCAACAGGTCGGCCGTGCAGACGAGTACGGCTCCGAGGAGGACCGCGACCGGGACCACGCGCGCGTGCTGCCGGCCCACGAGGGCGCGGGCCGCGTGCGGGGCGACCAGGCCCACGAAGCCGATCGTGCCCGCGGCGGCGACGGCCGTGGCGCTGAGCACGACGCTCAGCGCGAGGAAGCCCAGACGGCCCCGGCCGAGGCTGAGACCCAGGAGCCGGGGGGTGTCCTCGTCGAGGGAGACGAGGTCGAGCTCCGTGCGCCGCGCGAACGCGGCCACCACGCCGACGGCGAGCACGACCGCGAGCGGCACGATGTCCGGCATGGTCCGCCCGTACGTCGAACCGGACAGCCAGGTGAGGGCCTTGGTGGCGTTGAACGGGTCGGTGAGCACGATGAGCAGGCTGATCAGCGCGGCCGAGCCGGTGGCGACGCCGAAGCCGACGAGCACCAGCCGGTTCTGCTGGAACCCGCCCCGCGCGGCGAGGCCGAAGACGATGACGGAGCTGACGGCGGCGCCCGCGAACGCGGCACCCGCCACGCTCCACGACGCGGCCAGCGGCACCGACGTGACGAGGAGGACGGCGCCGAGCGCGGCGCCGCCGGAGACGCCGAGTGTCGCGGGTTCGGCGAGCGGGTTGCGGGTCACTGCCTGGACGAGCGTGCCGGCCAGGGCGAGGGCGGCGCCCGCGAGGAGCGCCGCGAGGACCCGGGGCACGCGCGTGTCGAGGACGAAGGAGACGGTCCTGCCGGCGTTGCCCTGCGCCCAGTTGACGACGTCGCCGAGGAGCAGCTTGCTGTCGCCGAGCAGGACGGCGGCGATCGTCACGCCGACGAGGGCCGCGACGAGGACGCCCGTGGTGGTCAGGAAGACGGCGCGGCTGCGGATGCGCAGCCGCTCGACCGCGGCCGCTCCGGCGGTGTCCCGGACCCGGGTCGCCATGACGATCAGGAAGACGGCGCCGACGAGGCTGGTGACCACGCCCGTCGGCACGGCGACCGCCGTGTCCGCCGGGATGACGGCGCGCAGCAGTACGTCCGAGCCGAGCACGAGGGCGGCGCCGGCGAGACCGGCGATCGGAAGCGCGGCACGCGCGCGGGAGAAGGCGCGGAACCGGTGTACGAGGGGCCGGACGAGGGCGGGGGCGCACAGGCCGACGAAGCCGATCGGGCCGGCGAGCGTGACCGCCGCGGCCGAGAGCAGGGCGGCGAGCACGACGGCGGTGACGCGAGTGGCGCGGACCGGGACGCCGAGGCCGCGGGCCGCGTCGTCGCCGAGGGCGAGAGCGTCGACCTTGCGCGAGACGAGCAAAAGTCCGACGAGGCCGAGGAGCCCGATCGGCGCCATCTGCAGGACGCCGTCGAAGCCGTTCTGGGAGATGCTGCCCTGGTTCCAGGTGAACAGGCCTTCCGTCTCCTGCGGGAAGAGCAGCAGCAGGCCCTCGGTGACGGCGGTGAGGCCGAGGGTGAGGGCGCTGCCGGCGAGCACGAGCCGGACGGTGCCGGCGCCGAGGCCGGAGAGCCCGAGGACGACGGCAGCCGCCGCCAGGCCGCCGACGAAGGCGATGCCCGAGGAGGCGAGCAGCGGGAGCGAGAGCCCGCTCGCGGAGACGAGGCCGAGGGCCAGGTAGGAGCCCGCGTTCACGCTGAGCGTGTCGGGCGAGGCGAGCACGTTGCGGCTGACGGCCTGGAGGGCGGCGCCCGCCATGCCGAGGACGGCGCCGACGAGCAGTCCGGCGGCCATCCTCGGCAGGCGGGAGGCGATGACGACGGACGCGTCGGCCGGATCGGCCTGGCCCGTGAACGCCTTCCACACCTCGGAGGCGCCGACGGCGGCGGTGCCCTGGGTGATGTCGACGAGGGCGAGGCCCCCGACGAGGAGGAGCAGGAGGGCCGTCACCGCGGCCGCGCCCGACCGGGACGCGACAGCCGACGGAAGGGTGGCGGAGGAAGGTGCGGTGACGGCCATCGTGGTTACTTCGTCAGCGCCTTGACGACGGAGTCGACGTACTGGTTCATCGACTCGGGGCCGCCGAACATCCAGATGCCGTCGGGCAGCCGGTGCACGTCGCCCTTCTTGACGAACGGCAGCGAGGTCCACACCTTGTCCTTGGCGAGGGCGCCCTGGAACGGGTTGCTGCTCTCGTCGCCGTCGTTGCTGATGTGCGCGAAGTGCACGCCCTCGCCGAGCTTGGTGAGGCCCTCGACGTCGGTGGTGCCGAGGCCGTAGGCCGGGTCGCCCTTGACCGTCCAGGCGTTCTTCAGGCCGAGCTTCTCGTTGACGGCGCCGATCAGCGAACCGCTGGTGAACGGCCGGATCTGGACCTGGTTGGAGACGAGGTAGCCGTCGGCGAAGGCGTACTTGGCGCCGCCGAGGCCGGCGTCGGCCAGGGCCTTCTTGCCCTCGGCGAGCTTCGCCTCGAAGCCCTTCTTGAGCTTGTCGGCCTGGGCCGTGGTGCCGGTGGCCTTCGCGATGGCGTCGAGGTTCTTCGTCATCCGGCCGATCGGGTCGGCGGCGTCGGCGGCCGTGAGGTTCAGGACCGGGGCGATCCCGCGGAGCTGCTTGACGGCGGCCGGCGGCAGGTCGCTGGTGGCGACGATGAGGTCGGGCTTGAGAGCGGCGACGGTCTCCACGCTCGGCTCGCCGCGCGTGCCGATGTCCTTGGCGTCGTTCTTCAGCGGGACGGCGGAGTCCCAGGTCTTGTAGCCCTTGACGTCGGCGACGCCCACCGGGTCGACACCGAGGGAGATCAGGGTCTCGACCACGTTCCACTCGGTGCCGACGACCTTCTTGGCGGGTCCGTCGAGCTCGACCTTGGCGCCGGTGTCGTCGGTGAGCGTGATCGGCTCGGCGGACTTCTTCGCGTCGTCCTTGGCGGGCTCGGTCGTGCCGCAGGCGGTCAGGGTGAGCGCCGCCGCGGTGGCGACCGCGGCGGTGAGGAGGAGGCGTCTCATGAGGTGGGGCTGAGCCTTTCGCTTCGCGTGTGGTGGCGGCCGATCGCGCGGGTGCGCAGGCGGCCCGTGGAGGGGTCGGTGTCGACTTCGATGCGGATGCCGTACGTGTCCGTCAGGCGGGGCGCGGTCAGGACGTCTTCGGGGCGTCCTTCGGCGATGATCCGTCCGGCCTGGAGCAGCACGACCCGGTCGGCGACGGCGGCGGCCTGGTCCAGGTCGTGCAGGACGACGCCGACGGCGATGCCGTGGTCGTCGGCCAGGTCGCGGATGAGGTCGAGGAGTTCGATCTGGTAGCGCAGGTCGAGGTAGGTGGTGGGTTCGTCGAGGAGGAGCACGCCGGTCTCCTGGGCGAGGCAGCCCGCGAGCCAGACGCGCTGGAGCTGCCCTCCGGAGAGGTGTTCGACGCCGCGCTCGGCGAACTCCTGGACGCCCGTCATGCGCAGCGCGCGGTCCACGGCGTCCTTGCCGCCCGGGTCCGCCTTGCCCCAGCGGCCCCGGTAGGGGTAGCGGCCGAACTCGACCACGTCCCGTACGGTCAGCCCGCTGGGCGTGGGGCGACCCTGCGTCAGCAGGGCGACGTACCGCGAGAACTCGCGGGGTGTCAGGGCGAGGCCGTCCGTGTCCTCGTCGAGGGTCAGGGCGGCGCTCCGGGGGCGCTGCAGGCGGGCGATCGTCCGCAGGAGCGTGGACTTGCCACTGCCGTTCGGACCGACCAGGACGGTCACGTCGCCGGGCCGCAGCGTCAGGGACGCGCCGTGCACGACATCGACGCCGTCGTAGGCGACGGTGACGTCCGTGGCCGACAGCGCATGGCCGCGTACGGGCGTGACCTGCGGGCTTTCTTCACCAACTCTCACGCCGCACAGGTTAGCCTAACCTAATTCCGGTGTGGACCAGGGGGCAGAACCTTGGACCGAGGGCCAGAGCAAGGTCGGTCAATTCCGCTCAGCCGTCCGATCACTTTCGGAGCATTGCGGTCCTGGGGGGAGAACCGGCCGTCGTCGGCCGTCTGTGGGGCAAGGGCGCTTTCCGCGTCCCCTTCGGAGCAGATGGAGAACGACTCAGATGACGCCGCCCTTCGAGTGGACCGGGCTCGCCCCGGCTTTGACGAGCGTGGTGATCCCCGGACTCGCCGCCGCCGTGCACCTGTACGTGGACCGGCGGCGGTCCCGGGGAGGCGCCGAGCGGCCCGCCGACGACCAGCGGGACGCACCGGGCTCCTCGGCGCGCCCAGCCGGGCAGACCGGGGCGGTCACGCACGTCACCGTCGAGGTCGTGCTGATGCCGGACACGGCCGACCGGCATGCCTCGGCGTCCTCGGCGAAGGAGCGCGCCCCGTGGTAGACGGTGAGACGAGGCAGGCACCGCGCGCGGTGGACGGCGGGGTCGGACAGCGGCTGTACGACCACTACACCGTGTTCATGAGCCGGGAACCGCTCTTCCTGCGGAGGCGGAGCGACGAGAAGCTCTCCCTCCAGGCCTGCCAGGACGTGGCGCAGGAGGCGTTCCTGCGGGTGGCGCGCAAGGCCGCGAAAGGCGAGCTCGACGAGAAGGTGAACGTCCCGGCGTATCTGCGGGCCGCCGCCTGGAACCTGGCCAAGGACCGGCTCCGCAGCGAGGGCAGGCTGGAGCTCGCGGGCGACGCCCTGACGGTCGCTTTGCCCGAACAGCGGCAGGCGGTGGGCGAGTTCGACCCCTTGCGGGATCTCGTCCTGCCCGCCATCGACGCCATGCCGCAGAGCCGGCGGCGCCAGGTCGTACGGCTCCAGAGCCAGGGGCTCAGCGACGTGCAGATCGCGGCCTCGCTAGGCATGCGCACGGACCGACTCCACAAGGAGCGGCACAAGGCGGTGACCGAACTGCGGGACGCGCTCGGCGCGTTCATCCGCGACGAGCACCGAAGGACGACACGATGCTTGAAGAAGGACAGGTGACGGTTGTGAGCCGCTTCAACGAGGTCAGCGGCGGCCGCCCCGCGCCGGACGTCCCGGCCGGGCTCGTGGAACTGATGAGCCGGCTCGCCGGGCCCCCGGACTTCTGGGACCGGCCCGACGGGGAGTTCGGCCCACTCGCCGAGACGTACGAGACGGGCCGCGAGGAGCGCCAACGGGCCAACTCGCTGTACCGGCTCGGGTCGAAGGCCCTCGGCCGGGACGAGCTGACGAGCGCGGCGCAGTGGCTGGGCGAGGCGGCGGCCGTCGGCCACCCGGGCGCCCTGTTCCGGCTCGCCGTGGTCGCGCTGCGGGCCGGTGGCGAATGGGCCGACGACGCGAGCTATCTCGTCGCCGAGGCGGCCAGGCACGGACACGGGGACGCGGCACGGCTGATCACCGCGCTCGGGAACCGACGCCCGGCCCACGGCACGGCGACGCCCCTGGACGAGGACACCGAGTTCTTCGAGGAGGTCCGCACCGGGCTCGGCGTGCCCGAGCATCTGCTCGCCACCCCGTCGCACGCCGAGCCCGAGCCTCCCCTCCCTGGGACGGCCGACGGGGAAGCGGGCGCGCAGCCCCGGCTCTTCCTCGTACCGGCTCCGCACGTGCCGAGCGAGTACCGGCACCCGCCCGCGGAGGCGTCCGGGGCGGAGAGCGGGCGGCCGCGGCTGACCGCGCTGACGGGCGGACAGGAATCCGGGCCGGCGCTCGCCCTGCCCGAACTCCCCGCCGAGAGCTCGCCCCTGTTCACGCCGCTCCCCGCGGCCGGACCGGGCCGGCGCCCCGAGGAGCCGTGGTGGTCGGCGAACGCCCTGCGGCCCGCCGTCCTCAACGACATGGCCAGGCGGCACCACTCCCCCGCCGTGATCCCCGCCCGCTGGCAGGCCACCCAGCGGGCCAGGGACCTGCTCCACCTCATCGTGGGCGAGGGCGGCACCGACACCCGCACCCTCGCGCAGCGCGGAGGCATGTCCCTGAACGCGACCGCGCTGCTCCTGGAGTGGCTCCGCGCCCAGGGCCTGGTCGTCACCGTCGCGGGCGTCCACCACCCCGGACCGGTCATGGAGCTGGTCACCGCACCCGACCCCGACCGGCTGCTGCTCAAGCAGACCCTGGCCGGGCTGCGCGACGAACTCGACGCCGCCGTCTACCTCAGCAGCTACACGGACGGCGAGATCCGCATCCACGAGGCTGCGCACAGCGCCACCGCCCCACCGGTCGACGAGTGGGCCCCGTTCACCGACACCGGCCACGCCAGCGCCGTCGGCAAGAGCCTCCTGGCCCAGCTCGACTTCGACTCCCGCATGGACCACCTCACCCGCTACCCCTCCATCCCGCTCACCGACCGCACGATCACCAACCCGCGCGCCCTGATCGAGACCCTCGACGGACACGGCCCGCACGCTGCCCAGTTCGACCTGCTCGAATACTCCCGGACGGAGGTGTGCGTCGCGTACTCCCTGGGGCTGCCCGGCCGGGCCACGAGCGTCGCCCTCTCCCTCCCCGCCCACCGGCACCCCCGCCTCCTCACCGCCGCCCACTCCCTGAGCCACCGCGCCACCGGCCTCCTCCTCGCCCAACTCCTCAACGACGACACCCCTCCGACGGCCGCCACCACCACCCCGGAGCCACGCCGTGCCCTGCCCTGAGACGCGACCGCTCCGGGCACGGGGGCGGAGCCCATGCCCGGAGCGTCGGGGTGGCGGGGTACGGCGGGGGTACGGGTGCGGGGTGGCCCGGCGCGTCGGCGGCGCCGGTCAGGAGGGCGCGCCCGCCGCCCGTGCGGTGCGCCGGTGCAGGGCCGTGCGGGTGGCCAGGCCGCCGCCGACACCGAGGGCGAGGGCGCAGCCGAGCCAGCAGCCGGGCCAGGGCAGGAGGCCCAGGGCCTGGTCGGCGGACCAGGCGCCCGGTCCGGTGGACGCCAGGACCGCCGCGACAACGATCAGGAACAGCGGGTACTCGTAACCGTCGTTCTGCACCCAAAGACCGTGCGGCCACTTGACCGTCAACGCGACCGTCATCACGCCGATCGCGCCTGCGGCGGCCAGCGGTGTGAGCGCTCCGGCCGCCAGGAGCACTCCCGAGCCGATCTGGGTGGTGCCGGCCGCGAGCGCCGTCAGGACGCCACCGCGGAACCCGTCGTGCCGGAACTCCTCGGTGCCGCCCGCCAGTCCCTTGCCCCCGAGCTGGAAGCTCACCTTCTGCACCCCGTGACCGGCCAGGAGCAGGCCGGTCACGACGCGCAGGATCAGCAGACCGAGTTCCACCGGGTCAGCCGGCCGCGTGGGCGCCGATGAAGTGCTTCGCGTAGACGACACCGAGGCCGTAGGCGCCGGCATGCGCCTTGACGATCTCCATGACGCCGTCGTAGGTCTCGGTACGCGCCCAGTCCCGCTGGAGCTCGAGCAGGACCTGGACCCAGGTGACGGGCACGGCGCCGGCCCGGATCATGCGCTCCAGGGCGTGCTCGTGGGCCTGCGGGGTGACGCCGCCGGACGCGTCGGCGACGACGTACACCTCGTACCCCTGGCTCAGCGCGGACAGGACCGGCAGGACGAGACAGACCTCGGTCCACAGGCCGGATATGACGATCTTCCGACGGCCGGTGGCGCGGACGGCCTCGACGAGGTTCTCGTCCTCCCAGGCGTTCATCGAGGTCCGGTCGACGAGCTTGTGGTCGGGGAAGACGTCGACGAGCTGCGGCAGTGCCGGGCCCGAGAAGGACTCAGCGGCGACGGTAGTGATCACGGCCGGTACGTCGAAGAGCTTCGCGGCCTTGGCGAGCCCCACCGTGTTGTTGATGATGGCGCTGCGGTCCCCGCTGCCGGTGCCGAAGAACATCTGGGGCTGGTGGTCGACGAAGAGCATCATCGCGTTGTCGGGCGTGAGCAGGTCCGGGCTGGGCACGGCGCCGACACGGTCGAGGTCGAAGTCGATTTCGGGCATGGCTGACTCCCTTGGGTGGTCCGCATGAAAGGTGAAAGGTGTGAAAGGTGCGAATGGTGAGAGGCGTGAACGGTCCGGATCCGCCGGGGGCCGGATCCGGACCTAGCGGGCTGACGCGACGGCTGAAGCGGCGGTCGACGCGGCGGCTGCGGCCGACGGTGGGTCAGACGCTGTAGAGGGCCTTGCGGAGCGCGGCCACGGCCAGCGTGATCGCGGCCTCGGCGCCCTGGGTGCCGCGCAGCGCGTTGAGCATGACGAAGTCGTGGATGACGCCCTGGACGCGGACGGCGGTGACCGGGACCCCGGCCTCGCGGAGCTTGGCCGCGTACGCCTCGCCCTCGTCGCGCAGCACATCGGCCTCGGCGGTGATGACGACCGCCGGCGGCAGCCCGGTGAGCTGCTCGGTGGTGGCCCGGAGCGGGGACGCGGTGATCTGCGCGCGGTCCGCCTCGTCCGTCGTGTACTGGTCCCAGAACCACTTCATGCCGTCGCGGCGGAGGAAGTAGCCCTCGGCGAACTGCCGGTACGACTCGGTGTCGAAGGCCGCGTCCGTCACCGGGTAGAACAGCACCTGGGCGGCCAGGGACACATCACCGCGGTCCTTCGCCATCAGCGTCAGCGCGGCCGACATGTTGCCGCCGACCGAGTCGCCCGCCACCGCGATCCGGGTCGCGTCGAGGCCGTGGCCCCCGCCCTGGCTCACGATCCACTGGGCCACCAGGTAGTTCTGCTCGATCGCCACCGGGTAACGGACGTCGGGCGACAGGTCGTACTCGGGGAAGACGACGGCCGCGCGGGCTCCGACGGCCAGCTCGCGCACCAGGCGGTCGTGGGTGTGCGCGCTGCCGAAGACCCAGCCGGCGCCGTGGATGTAGAGGACGACGGGCAGCGGGCCCTCCTGCCCGACCGGGCGGACGATCCGCGCCCTGACCCGGCCCGTCGGACCGCCCTCGACCGTCACCCACTCCTCGTCGACCTCCGGCTTCGCGACGGCGCCGCTCTGCACCTCGTCGACCGCCTTGCGGCCCTCGCTCACCGGGATCTCGTACAGGTACGGCGGCTTCGCCGTCGCCTCGGCGAACTCCGCCGCGGCCTTCTCCAGCACGGGCCGGTTCCTGTTCTGCTCGTCGGACATGCGCGAACTGCCTTTCCTCGTACGGGCCCCTGGCTGGGGGACGGCCTCACGCTAGGAGCCGGCGAAGCCGCGGAGTGTGCCGTCCGTGCACACGCCATGACCACCAGGGCACAGATGGGATCCTCGCGCGGTTCCTCGTGAACCCCGCCCTCGGACACGCGGGCGATAATCTGACGTTCGCGTCGATGTGTGGGGAATCCCCCTGTGCGCAGGGGGACATGAGGGGGCCGTGTTGTCGTTGTCCGGTGGAAGGCGCCTGGTGGGCCGGGAACGCGAGACGGCCCTGCTCGGGCGCGCTCTGGACGAGGTCCACAGCGGCGACGGCGGTTCGGTGGTCCTGCTGCGCGGGGAGGCGGGGATCGGAAAGACCGCCCTGCTGGAGTGGACGGAAGCGCGGGCGCGCGAGCACGGGTTCGCCGTCCTGCGGGCGGTGGGCGCCGAGGCCGAGGCCGAACTGGCCTTCGGGGCGCTCCACCAGGTGCTGTGGCCACTGCTCGAACGGTCGGAGGCGCTCGCGCCCGCTCAACGCGAGGCTCTGGAGTGCGCGCTCGGGCTGCGCGAGGGAATGCCGCCCGGCGGCTTCATGGTCGGCGCCGCCGCCCTCGCCCTGCTCGCCGAGGCGTCCCGTGCACGGCCTCTGCTGCTGCTCGTCGACGATCTGCACTGGGTGGACGCGTCCAGCGCCGCCGTCTTCGCGTTCCTGCACCGCAGGGTCGGCGAACTCCCGCTGGTGATCGTCAGCGCGGCCCGGCCCGACGCCGCGGCCGTCGAGGGCTGGCCGGCTCCCCCGCTGGACGTGGCGGCGCTCGCGCACGCGGAGGCCGACGCGCTGCTGCGGCGGTCGCACCCGCGGCTCGCGGCCGTGACGGCCGACCGGGTCCTGGCGGAGGCCGGGGGCAACCCGCTGGCCCTCGTCGAGCTGCCGCTGCAACTGCACCAGGACCACGTCCGGGGCATCGTCCCGCTGCCGGACCGGCTGCCGCTCGGTCAGCGTCTGGAGCGGATGTTCGCCGACCGGCTCGCGTCGCTCTCCGACGAAGCCGCCCGGGTGCTGCTGCTGAGCGCGCTCGGCGGCGGCGCGGCGACGCGGAACATCGGCACATGGCTGCGCGCGGTCGCGGGTGAGGACTCCGACGAGGTGCTCGAACGCATCGCGGCCAGCGGCCTGGCCCGCCTTGACAGCAGGGGCGGACTCGCGTTCCGCCACCCCCTGGTCCGCAGCGCCGTCGTCTCCATGGCCTCGGGGCGGCAGCAGCGCGGGGCGCACCGAGCGCTGGCGGACGGGCTGCCGGCGGACGATCCGCGCCGGCTCGTCCACGAGGCCTCCGCCACGCTCCTCCCCGACGAGGAGCTCGCCGGCCGGCTGGACGAGGCGGGCCGGCGGATCGCGCGGCGCGGTGGCGACGCGGAGGGGGCGCTGCTCCTGGACCGCGCCGCCGCCCTCAGCACCGACCCGGACGCGCGCGCCCGGCGGCTCACCTGGGCGGCGGTGACGGCGGCCAGAAGCGGACGGCTGCGGTACACCGCGCGCCTCGTCGAGGAGCTGAAGCGCGGACCGGTGCCGCCGGACATCGCCCCGCTGTTCGCGTACGCGGCCGTGTACGTCGACCCAGAGCCACCGGACCGACTTCGCCTCGTCCTTCACGCTGCTGCCCGAGGCGCTCGACGCGCTGGCCGCGCAGGACCGGGAGGAGTTCGGCGGCCTCGAGGTGCGCTGTTCGTCGGGGTCGAGCGTCGGGGCCTTGGCGAGCGTCGAGTAGAGGATGAGTGCGCCCGGCGCCGCGAGGAGGACGCCGGTGGGGCTGCCGTCGCGGCCTCGGACGATCTGCCCGC
This sequence comes from Streptomyces sp. NPDC026092, assembly GCF_040638605.1. Lineage (NCBI taxonomy): Bacteria > Bacillati > Actinomycetota > Actinomycetes > Kitasatosporales > Streptomycetaceae > Streptomyces > Streptomyces sp. NPDC026092. Next base: position 51,224 of record NZ_JBEZYN010000010.1, on the reverse strand, counting down.
CGGGCGGGTCGGGGGTCTCGGCGGTGAAGCCGGCGGCCCGGACGGCGGCGCGGTTGATCAGGGCCGACTGGTAGAGGTGCAGGACGAAGACCGGGGTGTCGGGGGCCGCCGCGTTCAGTTCGGAGACGGTCGGCATCCGCCGCTCGGCGAACTGGTCGGCCGTCCACCCGCCGACCACCCGGATCCACTGGCCCTTGGGGGTGCGTCCGGCCTGTTCCTTCAGCATGGCGAGCGCCTGGCGCAGTGAGGGAACGCCGTCCCAGCGCAGTTCGAGGACGTAGTTCAACCCGCCGCGGATGACGTGCAGATGGGAGTCGTTGAGTCCGGGGATCACGCGCCGCCCGAGTGCGTCGACGACCTTCGTGTCCGGTCCGACGAGCCCGGCGACCGCCCGGTCGCCGCCGAGCGCGACGACCTCGCCGCCCCGGATCGCGACGGCCGACACCGCTGGGCGCCGGGGGTCGCCCGCGACCGGCATGCTGGTCACGCGGCTCACCTCCGATGGGTCCTGGGGCCGCGACGAGCCCTCGCACTGGGGAACGGGCTCACCGTAGGAGCGGCCCGAGCCGCCGTGTGTCCCCTCCGCGCACAGGAGTTGCCCACGCGAGCACAGCCCGTCCGTGCTCCCCTACTCCTTCTCCTACTTTTGCTCCCCCAAGGGCTCCTGGCCCGTTCCTTCGCAGCTCGGGCAGGTGGCGCCGAGGCCGCACCAGGGGCAGGCTCGGCCGTTGTAGAAGCCCAGGCCCTCGCACGCGTAGCACGTGCCCCAGCCGTCGCACTCGCCACAGAGCCGGCGGCCGGGCCACAGAGTCTCCGGCGAGGCCGCGCGCGGGGGACGCTGCCAGCGGGAGTAGAGCCAGATGTCGGGGCCCGGCCCGAGATCCGCAGAGTCGAGCCCTCCGCGCCGACGCTCGCCTCGAAGCGGTCCTTCGTCGCCTTGAGGAAGGGACGGTCGCCGTGGGCCTCGCCGATCGAGACGGTCCAGCCCGCCGCGACGAGCACCTCACGAGCCACGTCGACGGTGGTCTCGTACGGCGTGTCGGGCAGGTGGAGGGAGATCCAGTACCGCTTCCCCATGGCACCGCGCGTGGTGCGCCGGTCGTCGGTCCGGGTCTGCACGCGCGGTTCGACGCCGGGGGCGACGGCCGACGCGACGGCGCCCAGCTCGCGGCGCAGAAACTCCACCGCCGAGGCGAACTCCTCCGCCCCGCCCACGATTTCGTCGCTCATGCGTCGCCCCCTCCGTCCCCTCACGGTCGGCCTACCCTCGGCCCGCGCGGACCACGCACACGCGCGCGCGTGTACACCCCACCGGACATGCCGAGCAGGCGGTGGCGAAGTAACGTGGAGAGAGGCGGGAGTCCCGCAGTTCATGCCCAGGAACACAGGCTGCTCGGGACGCGCCGGCGTACTTCGACCGGTGCAGGCACCTCGACTGGCGGCGCCCGAGCCGGAAACTGTGCAGTCGGGGGGCGGAGCAGCTTCCGGCATTGGTGCATTCTCAACCAGGCAGCACAGGAGAGGTACGGATCATGTCCGTCTCCGCCCCCTTCCCCGTCGCGTTCAACGGACCTGTGGACCGGTTCGTCGTCACGATGGGCAACCGCATCATCGTCACCACGCAGAACGGTGGCGTATTCGGCCACGACATCAACGGCAACACCGTCGGACCCGCCTTCAAATTCGGCGGATCCAACGTCGCCTTCAACGGCCCCATCGACCGATTCGTCGTCACCATGGGCAACCGCATCATCGTCACCACCCAGGACGGTGGCGTATTCGGCCACGACATCAACGGCAACACCGTCGGACCCGCCTTCAAATTCGGCGGATCCAACGTCGCCTTCAACGGCCCCATCGACCGATTCGTCGTCACCATGGGCAACCGCATCATCGTCATCACGAAGGACGGCGGTGTGTTCGGGCACGACATCAACGGGAACACGGTCGGACCGCCCTTCGCCTTCGGCGGATCCAAGGTCGCGTTCAACGGAGCCTTCGACCGCTTCGTCGTCACCGTGGGCAACCGCATCATGGTCATCACCCAGGACGGTGGCGTCTTCGGGCACGACATCAACGGCACCACCGTCGGACCGCCCTTCGCCTTCGGCGGATCCAAGGTCGCGTTCAACGGAGCCTTCGACCGCTTCGTCGTGACCACGGGCAACCGCATCATCGTCACCACGCAGGACGGTGGCGCATGGGCGCATGACATCAACGGCACCACCGTGGGGCCGCCCTTCCCGATGAACTTCGTCCTCGCGCACTTCACCTTCGCGGGCGACATCTCCGCCGGGAACCGGCAGCGGACGCTCGACCGCCACAGGTTCGCGCTGACGCGCATCGCGGCGTGCGGAAACCTGTCGGCGGACGAGCGGACGAAGCTCCACGGAGCCTACGACCGCGCGATCCACCACACGACCCTCACCACGGCCGGCGTGAACGCGAGCGCGACGGTCGGTGGCTCGAGCCTCAACGTCAACTTCGGGGTGCTGTTCCCGCAGGGCGATGAGGAGATCTCCCAGACCCTCATCCACGAGATGATGCACTGCGCGGGTTTCACCCACCCCAAGCGGCGTGACGCTCCCGCGGGGAGCAGCTGTGCCTCGCCCAACCCCGCCGTGTTCGACTGCCCCGGCGACAACGGCGTGTACTTCGGCACGCCGCCCCTGCGTGCGGAGTTCTGCATCGCGGGTGACCAGAGTGATGTGCGCGCCCGGCTCAGGGACAAGGCGGCCACGGAGAGCTGCGTGATCGACGACGACGGAGTGGCCACCCTGCACACGGAGGCCTCGCGTCAGCCGCTCGGGGCGTCGTAGCGTCCGCCTTCGCGGGGGATCATCCGGTTATCCGTCTGGTTGTCCGGACGGATAACCGGCCGGACAACCGGCCGATTAGACTCTCCGCCCATGACGACCGCCCCACCGCACGAGCAAGCCGGTGCGAGGCGGTCGCTGGGGCCGCGGTTCGGGCGATTGTGGGCGGCGTACGCGGTCAGTACGTACGGAACCTGGCTCGGGTTCGGCGCGTTTCCCCTGATCGCGGTCCTCGTGCTGGACTCCGGTCCGGCCCAGGTGGCGGCGCTGGCCGCCACGGGGCGGGCGGTGGGGGCGCTGGTGGCGGTGCCGCTGGGCCCGTGGGTGGAGTTCCGGCGGAAGCGGCCTGTCATGGTCGCCATGGACCTCACCCGGTTCGCGGCGCTGACGAGCGTCCCCGTCACGTTCGCGCTCGGGTGGCTCGGCTTCACCCAGCTCCTCGTCGTCTCGATCGTCGTCGCCGCGGCCGACATCGCCTTCAGGGCGGCCTCCGGCGCGTATCTGAAGGCGCTCGTGCCACCGGACGGCCTGCTCGTCGCGAACGGCCGGTTCGAGTCCACGATGTGGAGCGCGACCATGGTCGGGCCACCGCTCGGAGGCGCCGCGATCGGCGTGTTCGGCCCGGTGACGACCGTGCTGGCCGACGCGGTCAGCTATCTGCTCTCCGCCCTCGGCATCCGCTCGATCGGCGGCACGGAACCGGAGCCCCCGAAGGCGGCCGGACCGCGCCTGCGAGCGCGCGATCTGTTCGAGGGATGGCGTCACATCCTCGCCCACCCCACGCTGCGTCCGCTCTTCCTCAACACGATCGTGGTCAACGGCCTGATCATGGCCCCCGAGCCGCTGCTCGCCCTGCTCCTGCTGCGCGAACTCGGCTTCCCGCCGTGGCAGTACGGTCTCGTCTTCGCGGCCCCCTGCCTCGGCGGCCTCGTCGGCGCCCGCCTCGCCCGCCGTCTCGTGGCCCGGTACGGGCAGCGCACGGTGCTCCTCACGGCCGGGACGCTGCGCGCGATCTGGCCCCTGGGGCTGGCGTTCGTCCAGCCGGGCGTCCCCGGGATGGTGCTCGTCATCACCCTCCAGTTCGGCCTGGTGACCTGCTGCGGCCTGTTCAACCCGGTTCTCGCCACCTACCGGCTCCAGCACGCCGACCCCGCACGGCTTGCCCGCACCCTGGCCGCCTGGTCGGTCAGCACGAGCGCCGCCATCGCCGCCCTGACCGCCGCGTGGGGTCTCCTCGCCGCCGTCACCGGCCCCCGCGTCGCGATCGCGGCGGCCGGCGTCCTCCTCCTGGCGACGCCTCTGCTGCTCCCCCGGTCCTCGACGCGCTGATCCGCCCCGGACAGGTCACCCGTACGTGTTCGGGAGAGGCGTGGCGGGCAGCGCGCGGGTCCACAATGCGAGCGTGCAGAGTTGGTTGCAGCCCGGGACCGGCCCCTTCCTCGGGCGGGGCGACGAGGTCGCCGAACTCGTCTCCGTACTGGCGGATCACCGGCTGGTGACCCTGGTCGGGGTCGGCGGGGTCGGCAAGTCCCGCTTGGCGGCGCGGGTGGCGGAGGAAGCGTCCGCCGGCATGTTCGAGACCGTGTACTGGGCTCCGTTGTGGCCCTTGAGCGACCTGGCCCTGTTCGATGCCGTGGTCGCCGACGCGTGCGGGCTCGCCGACCATTCGCCGCGGGATCCGCTCGACGCGCTCTGCGCGTGGATCGGGGCGCGCCGCGTGCTGCTGGTCCTGGATTCGTGCGAGCACGTGGTCGCCGCCTGCGCCACGCTGGTGGCCGAGCTGCTCGCGCGCTGCCCGGGTGTGGCCGTGCTCGCCACGAGCCGGCAGCGGTTGGGGCGTCCCGAGGAGCGGGTGCATCCGGTGGACCCGCTCGATCCGGACACCGACGGGCTGGCCCTGTTCACGGCCGGGGCGGCCGCCGTCGGGGTGCGGTGGGCGGGTCCGGAGGACGTGGTCGTGGCCGTCGAGATCTGCCGGCGCCTCGAGGGCATCCCGCTCGCTCTGCGCCTGGCCGCCGCCCAGTTGCCGCAGCGGCCGGTACGGGTCATGGCGCGGGTGCTCCGCGAGCGGCTGGCGCTCGCGGCCCCCAAGGACGCGGGCGTACGGCCGGAACGGCACCGGACCCTGCGGACGACCATCGGGTGGAGCCACGAACTCTGCGAGCCGGTGGAGCGGTTGCTGTGGGCCCGGCTGTCCGTGTTCCGTGCCGAACCGACCCTGGAGGCGGTCGAGCGGGTGTGTGCGGGCGGTCCGCTGACGGCGAAGGCGCTGACGGAGGCGCTCGCCGGTCTCGAGCAGAAGTGCCTGGTGTCCGTGGTCGAAGGCCGGGTGCGGATGCTCGACACCGTCCGCGAGTACGGGGCGATGTGGCTGGCGCAGCTCGGCGAGGACGACTCCGTGGCCGATCGGCACGCGCGGTACTTCGGCGAGCTGGTGGCCCGGGCGGAGGAGAACTGGTGGGGGCCGGGCCAGGGGGCGGCGTACGCGGCGGTGGCGACGTCGCACGCGGACCTGTGCGCGGCGATGGAGCGGCTGCTCCTGGTGGAACCGGAGGGCGCGGTGCGCATGGTGGGCCGTGTGGGGTTCTTCTGGGCCTGCGGCGGCCGCCTGCACGAGGCGGGGCACTACCTGAACGAGTTCCTCCAACTGGTCCCGGCGTCGCCCGGGGCGCGGGCGAAGGCGCTGTGGGCGCTCGGCGTGGTGCGCTCCCTGCAGGGGGACTACGAAGGGGCGGCGCGGCTCGGCCGGGAGGCGCGGGCCGCCGCGCGGGCCGCGGGCTCCGGTGCGCTGGTCGCGGACGCCGGCTATCTGCTGGGTCTGGTGATGCTGCTACGGGGACGGCCGCTCGCCGCCCTGCACATCGCGGACCGGGAGTTGGCCGCGCGTCCGGGCGACGAGGCGGCGACCGCGCGGTGTCGTCTGGTGCGGGTGTTCGGGCTGACGGGGTCGGGGCACCTGGGCGAGGCGAGGGCGGAGGCGGAGGCGTTGCGGGCCCGGTCGGTGGCGATCGGCGAGCATTGGACGCGCTCGTACACCGAGTATCAGCTCGCGGTGATCGCCCTGTACGAGGACCGCGCCGACGCCGCCGCGGAGCACGCGCGGGCGATGATCCAGGAGAAACGGACGATCGGGGACGCCTTCGGGATCGCCCTCGGCCTCGACATCATGGCCGCGGCCCTGGCGGCGCGCGGCGACGGCGAGATCTCCGCGCAGGCCTTCGGGGCGGGCCAGTCGCTGTGGGAGACCGTGGGACATCCCCAGCGCGGGATCCCTGAACTGGCCTCGCTCCGTGCCCGGTCCCAGCGTTCGGCCCGGCAGGCGGCGGGCGACGACGCGTACGACAAGGCGTACACGTGGGGCAGGTTCACGGACCCGGGGGAGACGGTGGAGACGCTCCTGAGCCTGGGCCGCTGACAGCGCGCCCGTGTCGGGGGGGGCGCAACGCCCCCCCGGCACGGGCACGGTGTCATTGTCGTCGACGCCGAACATCTCCTCGACGGTGATCTTCAGGTCGGGGAAGGCCTCCCCCATGGCCTGGCTCCCCAGGCGCGGCGGAGCCACGCCCTCAGGCCCAGCGGCAGCGTGCCGCTGGGCCTGAGGTGTGGTGATGGCCGTCAGTCTCTAGTCGACCAGTTCGCGCTCCCGGCGGGGAGTCGCCACCCGCCCGGACGGGGCCATGCGGGAGAGCTTCTCGCCCTCGACGTCGAGGTTGGGAAGGAGCTTGTCGAGCCAGCGCGGCAGCCACCAGGCGCTCTTGCCGAGCAGGGCGAACAGGGCGGGCACGATCGTCATGCGGACGATGACGGCGTCGAAGAGGACCGCGGCGGCGAGGCCGAAGCCGATCATCTTGATGAAGTCGTTGTCCTCCACGATGAAGCCGGAGAAGACGCTGATCATGATCGCGGCGGCCGCGGCCACCACCCGGCCGCCGTAGCGGAAGCCGGTGACGACCGCCTCGGAGGGCCGCGCCCCGTGGACGTACGCCTCCCGCATGCGGGTCACGAGGAACACCTCGTAGTCCATGGCGAGACCGAAGACCACACCGATCATGAAGATCGGCATCGTGCTCATGATCGGGCTCGGCTGGTCGACGCCGAAGACATCGGCGAGCCAGCCCCACTGGAAGACCGCCACCACCGCGCCGAGCGCGGCCGTCACGGAGAGGAGGAAGCCGAGGGCGGCCTTGAGCGGGACGAGGATCGACCGGAAGACGACCATGAGCAGCAGGAACGCCAGGCCGACGACCAGGGCGAGGTAGGGCAGCAGCGCGTCGTTCAGGGTCTGCGAGAAGTCGATGAACATCGCGGTCTGACCGGTGACGAGCACCTCCGCGCCGGTGTCGGCCTGGAAGCCGTCGGCGAGGCCGCGGATCGATCGGACGAGGTCCTCGGTCGCGGCGTCGGTGGGACCGGTGGTCGGGACGACGTTGAGGATCGCGGTGTCGCCGGCCTCGTTGGGCGTGGCCGGGGTGACGACGGCGACGCCGTCCTGCGCGGCGAGACGCTCGCCGACGGTCTTGGCGGCGGCGGGCGCGTCCGGGCCCTCCACGGTGATCATCAGCGGCCCGTTGAACCCGGCGCCGAAGGACTCCGAGAGCATGTCGTAGGCCTTGCGCTGGGTGGTGTCGGGCGCCATGGTGCCCTCGCCGGGCAGCCCGAGCTCCAGGCTGGCGGCGGGTACGGCGACCGCGCCGAGGCCGACGACGGCCAGGAGCAGGACGGCGATGGGGTGGCGCAGGACGTAACTGGCCCAGCGGGAGCCGAGGTTGGGCTTGCGGCGGGCGTCCTTCTCGGCACGCTTCGCGGCCCTGCGCTGCCGGCGGGGGCTGAGCGGCTTGCCGGAGAACCGCGCCCGGTCGCGGCGGGCGAGGACCTTGACGGGTGCGAAGCCGAGCAGGGCCGGTACGAGGGTGAGGGCGACGAGCACGGCGATGGCGACGGTGCCGGCGGCGGCCATGCCCATCTTGGTGAGCATCGGGATGTTCACGACGGCCAGGCCGGCGAGGGCCACGATCACGGTGAGTCCGGCGAAGACGACCGCGGAGCCCGCGGTGCCGACCGCCCGCCCCGCCGCGTCGGCGCGGTCGCGGCCCTCGGTGAGCTCGGCGCGGTAGCGGGAGACGATGAACAGGGCGTAGTCGATGCCGACGGCGAGGCCGAGCATCATCGCCAGGGTCGAGGTGGTGCTGGACAGACCGAGGGTGGAGCCGAGGGCGGTGATCGCGGAGATGCCGACGCCGACACCGATGAGGGCCGTGAGGAGCGGCATTCCGGCGGCGATCACGGAACCGAAGGTGAGGACGAGGACGACCGCGGAGACGAGGATGCCGATCTTCTCGCCGGTGCCGCTCATCGCGGCCTCGATCTTCACGGCGTCGCCTCCGGCCTCGGCGGTCAGGCCGTCGGCGCGGGCCTTGGCCAGTGCGTCGTCGAGCGCGTCGTGCGCCTTGTCGCCGACCTCGGTGGCGGAGACCTTGTAGGTGGCGATGGCGTAGGCGGTGGTGCCGTCCTTGCTCACCGCCTGTGTCGCGAAGGGGTCGCTCACGGAGGCGACCTGCGGGGACGCCTTCAACTGCGTGACCAGCGCGGCGACCTTGTCCTTCTGCGCGGGGGCGGAGATCTTCTCGCCCTGCGGCGCGCGGACCACGATGCGCGCACTGGCGCCGTCGGCGCTCGCGGCCGGGAACTTCTCCTCGAGGAGGTCGAAGGCCTTCTGCGACTCCGTACCCGGCATGGAGAAGGTGTCGGCGGGCGGCATCGGCGCGGAGGAGGCGGCGACGCCCGCACCGCAGAAGATCACCACCCACAGCAGGAGCATCAGCCATCGACGCCGGAAGGCGAGACGGCCGAGTTTGTAGAGGAAGGTAGCCACGGCTGGGACTCCTGTCGGTGGGCCGGAAGAGGAAGAGCGGTACGAAAGCGGTGCGAAGCGGTACGAAATAGGCCGAGCGGGATGCGGTGACGCGAGGGGCGCCCTGGGAGATGACACCAACTGGGCGCCCCGATGGCGCCACGTTCGCCGCTGGAGTGGTGCCACCATGACATCACCGCGCCGCCACCGCAAGCCACCTTCCCGCCGCAGCACCACCGCGCCAGGCCCTGAAAGCCAAGAAACAGCAGGTCAGCGGTTGATGCGCCACAAAGAATCCACCATGGCTCGCCCTAGCGCCATGAGTGTGCCATCATGGCGTCATGGACCTCACCCCCTACGTCGACAACCTCCGGCACGAACTCGCCATCGCGGCGGACGCCGGCGGTGAAGAAGCCCGGGCCCTGGCCGAGCGGCTCACCGCACCCCTGGAGTCCGCCACCCGGCTGACCCTGCTCAACGCGCTGTCCGCGGCCATGGGTGAGGTCACCCGCGAGCTGGCACCCGGCTCGGTCGACGTGCGGCTGCGCGGACTCGACCCCGAGTTCGTCGTGACGCCGCCGCCGGCACCCGAGCCGTTCCAGGAGACACAGGCACCGGCCACGGCCCCCGCCGCGTCCGCGCCGCTCCAGGCACCCTCGGATGCCGACGACGGCACCATGGCGCGGATCAACTTCCGCCTCCCGGCCCACCTCAAGGCGCGTGCCGAGAGCGCCGCGACGGCGGAGGGCCTGTCGGTGAACGCCTGGCTGGTACGGGCGGTCTCCACCGCCCTCGACGGCCGGGAACGCGCGAATCCGCCGGGCCGCGGCAAGGACTCGGGCAGCCGGGGCTTCACCGGCTGGGTCCGCTAACACCCAGGGCACCGGGGTCCGGCCCACCGGACCCCGGCCGACTTCACCGGCGGGCCACCCACCCGCCGACGTCACTCATCACCCGCCCCACCAGCGGGAACACCCAACCGAACCAAGAGGACGGAACAGTCATGCCTACGTACGAGACCCCCGAGCCGATCTCCGCCGTCCTCGAACTCGAGGCCGGCACCGCCCGCATCACCGCGGGCAAGCGCAGCGACACGGTCGTCGAGGTGCTGCCGCGCGACGGCTCCGAGGACAACGACGTCCGCGCCGTGCAGCAGACCCAGGTGACCTTCTCGGGCGGCCGTCTGACGGTGAAGACGCCCAAGAAGCGGTCCCCGTGGGGCAAGCCCGGCGCCGTCGAGGTGAGCATCGAACTGCCCGCCGGGTCGGACGTCCGCGGCTCCACGGGCATGGGCGGCTTCCACTGCGAGGGCCGCCTCGGCCAGACGGTGCTCAAGACCGGCCTCGGCGACCTCCAGCTCGACGAGGTGGCGGGCGCCAACCTGAGGACCGACACCGGCCACATCCGCCTGACCCGCTCCACCGGGAACATCGAGGTCGTCGGCGCGGGCCGGATCGAGATCGACACGGTCGCCGGCGCGGCGATCGTCAAGAACGCCAACGGCTCGACGTCCATCGGCGAGGTCACCGGCGACCTGAAGACCAACGCGGCCAACGGCGACATCACCGTCCGCGTCGTGCACGGCAACGCCGGCGCCAAGTCCGCCAACGGCCGGATCGACGTCGGCGTCGCCCACGCCGACGTCGAGGCCTCCTGCGCCAACGGCGGCATCCGGGTCGGCGACGTCACGCGCGGCCGGATCGACCTGCGCACCGCGGTCGGCGACCTCGAAGTGGGCATCCACGAGGGCACCGCCGCCTGGCTCGACGTGACCTCGAAGTACGGCACGGTACGCAATTCGCTCGGCTCCGCCGCCGGACCGGAGTCCTCCGACGAGACCGTCGAGGTGCACGCCAGGGCCGGGGCCGGCGACGTCATCATCACCCGCGCCTGAGGCCCGTACCCCCGTACCGCTCTCCCCGAATCCCTTGAAAGGAAGCGGCATGACGACCACTCAGACATCCGTGCCGATCGCCGCACACACGGCGGAAGCGGCGATCACCGCCGTCGGTCTGCGCAAGTCCTACGGCGACAAGGTCGTGCTCGACGGCATCGACCTGAACATCGCAGAAGGCACCGTCTTCGCCCTGCTCGGGCCGAACGGCGCCGGCAAGACCACCACCGTGGAGATCCTCTCCACGCTCATCGACGCCGACGCGGGCGAGGCCTGGGTCGCGGGCCGCCATCTGACCCGGGCCGCCGACGCGGTGCGCTCCGCGATCGGCGTCACCGGCCAGTTCTCGGCCGTCGACAACCTGCTGACCGCCGAGGAGAACCTGCTCCTCATGGCGGACCTGCACCATCTCGACCGCCGCGAAGGCAAGTTCCGGGCCAAGGACCTTCTGCGCCGCTTCGATCTGTCGGACGTGGCGGGCAAGACCGCCATCACCTTCTCGGGTGGTATGCGCCGCAAGCTGGACCTGGCGATGACCCTGGTCGGCGACCCGCGGATCATCTTCCTCGACGAGCCCACCACCGGACTCGACCCGCGCAGCCGGCGCACCATGTGGGAGATCATCCGCGGTCTGGTCGCCGACGAGGGCGTGACCATCTTCCTCACCACTCAGTACCTCGAAGAGGCCGACCAACTCGCCGACCGTATAGCGGTGTTGGACCACGGCAGGCTGATCGCCGAGGGTACGGCCGACGAGCTGAAGCAGCGCATCCCCGGCGGTCACATCAAGGTGCGGTTCGCCAACATCCTGAGCCTCGACACCGCGGCGGGCATCTTCGGCGTCGCCACCCGCGACGACGAGTCCCTGACCCTCCAGATCCCCAGCGACGGCTCCATCCCGAACCTGCGGGCCGTCCTCGACACCCTGGAGGCCACCGCCGTCGAGGCCGAGTCGCTGACCGTGCACACACCGGACCTCGACGACGTCTTCCTGACGCTCACCGGCCAGCCCCGACCGGCCTACGCCGCCGCTTCGGCCGCAGCTTCCACCGGCGCTTCGACCGTCGCTTCGACCAAGGAGAACGTCTGATGGCCACCGTGTCCTTCGCCGCCAGGGACGCCAGGACGATGCTGCGGCGGAACCTCAAGAAGGCCATGCGCTACCCGTCCCTGACGCTCATGGTCGCCGTCATGCCGATCATGATGCTGCTGCTCTTCAACTACGCCTTCGGTTCCGCCCTGGGCGCCGGCATCAGCGGACTGCCCACCGGCAGCGGCGAGTACATCAACTACCTCGCGCCCGGCATCATCCTGATGGCCGCCACGTCCGGCGCGCTGACCACGGCGATCAGCGTGTGCGTCGACAAGACCGAGGGCATCGTCAACCGCTTCCGTACGATGCCGATCTCGCACGCCTCCTTCCTGACCGGCCATGTCGTGGGCAGCGTGATCCAGACGATGACCAGCATCGTGCTCGTCATCGGCGTCGCGCTCCTGCTGGGCTTCCGCCCGAACGCGACGCCCGTCGAGTGGGTCTCCGCCGCCGGCCTGCTGACCCTGCTCACGCTCGCGCTCACCTGGCTCTCCGCCGGCATCGGCCTGGTCGCCAAGACCGTGGAGAGCGCGAGCAACATCCCGATGCCGCTGACGTTCCTGCCGTTCATCGGCAGCGCCATCGTGCCGACCGAATCGATGCCGACCGGCCTGCGCTGGTTCGCCGAGTACCAGCCCTTCACCCCGATCATCGAGACCCTGCGCGGCCTGTGGCTGGGCACCGAGATCGGCTCCAGCGCGGCCGTCGGCCTCGCCTGGACGCTGGGGCTCTCCCTGGTCGGCTACGTGTGGGCCCGCCGCTCCTTCAGGACCGGCGGAAAGCGCTGACCGAGGCTCGCCCCTCCTCAGCCCACTTCCCTGACCACTCCGCACCATCCCGAGCACGTCCGACGACCGTAGGAGGACCCATGTCCAACGACCCGACACATACCAGCCCGAACACTGACGAACTGCCCACGCTCCCCACCGACCGGCGCACCGGCTGCCCCTTCGACCCGCCGGCCGAACTCACCGCGTTAAGCGACCGGCCGATCCGCCGCATGAAGTACGCGGACGGGCACATCGGCTGGCTCGTCACCGGCCACACCGCGGCCCGCGCGATCCTGGCCGACCCTCGCTTCAGCTCGCGGTACGAGCTCATGCACATGCCGATGCCCATGGAGGGCGCGCCGGAGCAGCTGCCCCCGGCGCAGGTCGGCGACATCGTGGGCCTGGACGCCCCGGAGCACACCCGCTACCGGCGCCTGCTCACCGGCAAGTTCACCGTCCGCAGGATGCGCCAACTCACCGAGCGCGTCGAGCAGTTCACCACCGAGCGGCTCGACGCGATGGAGGAGGCGGGACCCGGGGTCGACCTCGTCGAGGCGTTCGCGCACCCCGTGCCCGCGCTCGTGATCTGCGAGCTGCTGGGCGTACCGTACGCCGACCGGGAGCTCTTCCAGGGCCACGTGGCGACGATCTTCGACCAGACCGCGGGCCCCGAGGCCATGGGAGAGGCGTACCTGGCGCTGCTCCAGTACCTGAACGAACTGGTCCTCGCCAAGCGCGCCGAGCCCACCGACGACCTGCTCAGCGATCTGACCACCTCCGACCTCACGGACGAGGAGCTGGCCGGAATCGGCGGGCTGCTCCTCGCCGCCGGGCTCGACACCACCGCGAACATGCTGGGCCTCGGCACCTTCGCCCTGCTGAGCAACCCGGACCAGCTCGCCGCGCTGCGCGCCGACCCGGGCCTCGCCGAGCAGGCCGTGGAGGAACTGCTGCGCTACCTCAGCGTGGCCGACCCGCTGCCGCGCTCGGCCCTGGAGGACGTCGAGGTGGAGGGCCACCTCATCAAGGCGGGCGAGACGGTGACCATCTCCGTCCAGGGCACCAACCGCGACCCGCACAAGTTCCCCGAGCCCGACCGGCTCGACATCCGCCGCAAGGCCACCGGCCACATCGCCTTCGGGCACGGTGCCCATCAGTGCCTGGGGCAGCAGCTGGCCCGCGTCGAGATGACCGTCGCGTTCCCGGCGCTCTTCGCCCGCTTCCCGACCCTGCGGCTCGCGGTGCCGGCGGAGGAGGTTCAACTGCGCGACCGCTCCAACATCTACGGTGTCATCAGCCTGCCCGTCACCTGGGACAAGGAGTAGCCGCATGACCGACACCCGAGAGCCGCTGCACCTCAGAGTCGACCGCGACCGCTGCGCAGGCGCCGGGATGTGCGCCCTGACGGCCCCCGAGGTCTTCGACCAGGACGACGACGAGGGCCTGGTGGTACTCCTCCGCCCCGTCCCGGCCCCCGAACAGCGCTCCGCCGCCCGCATGGCCGTGGGCCTCTGCCCCGCCGAGGCCATCACCCTCACCACCCCGGCCCCGAAGGACGCGTAGCCACGCGCTCCCTCCCCCGGACCGAGAACCCGCACCGCACAGCGGTGGGGGCTCTCGTGTTGTACGGGCGCCAGAAGAGTCCCGCGCGCATGTGGTCCATCAGGTCGTCAGCCTCCGGCGCAGCCAAGGGCTGCGGGCGGCCGGCAGCCGGGCCAGGGTCCGCTCGAACACCCGCACGTCGTGCCGGAACAGGCTGTGCGCGCGCGGCAAAGGCGGTTCGTCGCGGAGGACGCCGTGGGGCATGCCGCCCGACGCGGGGTTGGGCAGGTGCGGCTCAGGGAGGACGAGCCACCGCCAGACACCGAACGACAGCGGCACCAGGTGAGCCGAGGCACCGGCGCGGTCGGCCGGAGCGGCCAGGTCGGCCGGGGTCCAGGCCTCCCCCGTCTGCGGATGGACGGGCACCAGCAGGATGTCGGCGTCCGCATCAGGAGTGGCCGGTCCAGGCCCGGCGAGAACGGCGCGCAGGTGCGGTGGGCCCACGGGGAGCAGCGCGTCGAGGGCACGCTGGAACACCTCGTTGGTCGGCCCGTCGGGAACCTGCACGGGCCGGCCCTCCGATGCGACCAGCAGGTGGGCCAACGCCCGCCCGGCGGCCGCCTCCCAACGCGGGCTCCAGGACCACCAGTACTGCAACCCGGCCGGCAGTCCCCACGAGGTGATCGGCTCGAACGGAGGCGTGCCCTCCCAGTCCGCCATCAGCTCCGCCCAGGAGAGCGGTACGGCCTCTTCGGCACCGTCGACGGGGAGGCGGCGCACGGCGTCCGGGGCGAGCCAGACCGCCTGCCAGAGCGAACAGTCGTCGATCCGGCTCGCCACGGGCAGCCCGCAGGCCTCGCAGGCCATGTTGGGACCGTCGGCCCCGTCGAGGCCGCAGCAGTAGCCGCCCGCCCGCTCCGGGATCCACACGGTTCCGCGCACATCACCGGGGGCGATCACGATCGCGCCGGGCGCGCCGTAGGAGAGGGCGAAGACCGGCGCGTAGAACCCTCGGGCGAGCGCCTCGTCCGGATCGACGTCCTCCCATCGCCGCCACGGCGGCCCCCAGGGCTCCGGGTCGACGGCGAACGTTCCGGGGTCCATGAGGACGGGGAGTTGAAGCCCGTTCCCGAATTTCTGATGAGCATGAGCCGGCAGGGCGACTTGGGACAGCGGGGCGGTCAGCTCGGCGCCGCACCCCACACACACGAAAACGAACAAACGTCCTCCGTCTGGGAAGCAGAGGCATCATCACCACTCAACGGCGACGGGGGCCAATCATTTTCTCGCTACCGATCGACGTCGGCCACGACCGCTGCTCCTTGACCTCAGTGGCATCAGCAACTACGTTGCGCTCAGCGTCGGACCCAACGACCGAGAGGAGGCGACCGGCGGATGAACACCAGCTCTGACCTGGCTCGCCTCGCCCACATCACCGTCTGGGTCACGGGTCGCATCGCGCACGGCTGCTGACACGCCGGCCGCCGAAGCCGTTCCCATGCGCCCTTCCGCGGCGCGTTCCGGGCTTCTCTTCACCGCCCCCTGCTCTTCGCACGCCGCCGGCGCGCGCCCCTGCCGCGCGCCGCTTCGCGCGCCCGTTCCTGCCACGCGGCGCCGCTGAACACAGAAAGCTGCCTGAAATTGGCGAATCTGGCGAATACTGTTGAATCGACCGATCATGCCCCGGAACGAGGGTCTGACATGGAAACGGCGCGGATCACCGTCAACGGGAACGAGGCACCGATCTCCCCGGCCGCACCCCACACCACCGTGCTGGATTTCCTGCGCGAGCGTGGCCTCACCGGCACGAAGGAGGGCTGCGCCGAGGGTGAGTGCGGGGCCTGTTCGGTCCTGGTGGCCCACCCCGGGGTGAACAAGCCCACCGACTGGGTGGCCGTCAACGCCTGCCTGGTCCCGGTCGCGGCGCTCGACGGTCAGGAGATCGTCACCTCCGAGGGTCTCGCCACCCCCGGCGCGCCCGGCACGCCGCCCACCCTGCATCCGGTGCAGGAGGAGATGGCGGTCCGCGGCGGCTCCCAATGCGGTTACTGCACACCGGGGTTCATCTGCAGCATGGCGGCCGAGTACTACCGCCCCGACCGCTGCGCGCACGCAGCGTCGGCGGCCGACTCGGGTGCCGTATCTGCCGACCACACCGACCCCGAGCACGGCCCGAACGGCTTCGATCTCCACGCGCTCAGCGGAAACCTGTGCCGCTGCACCGGCTACCGCCCGATCCGCGACGCCGCGTTCGCCGTCGGTCAGCCGACCGACGAGGACCCGCTGGCGCGGCGGCGCGAGCAGTCCCCGCCCGCGCCGGCCGTCACCGAGTACACCCAGGGCGGCCGCGCCTTCCACCGGAAGGAATCCCTGGCCGAGACACTGCGGTTGCTGCACGAGCGGCCCGACGCGGTGGTGGTCGCGGGCTCCACCGACTGGGGCGTGGAGGTGAACATCCGCTCCCGCAGAGCGGATTGTGTCGTCGCCGTCGACCGGCTGCCCGAACTGCGGGAGCTGCTCGTCGAGTCCGACCACATCGAGATCGGCGCAGCGCTCACACTCACCGAGATCGAACGACGCCTCGACGGCAGCGTGCCCCTTCTCGCCGAGCTGTTCCCTCAGTTCGCGTCCCGGCTGATCCGCAACGGTGCGACCCTCGGCGGCAACCTGGGTACGGGCTCCCCCATCGGCGACAGCCCACCCGTCCTGCTCGCGCTGGAGGCGGCGGTGGTGCTCGCCGGCGTCGACGGTGAGCGCGAGGTCCCGCTGGCGGAGTACTTCACCGGCTACCGGCAGAGCGTGCGCCGTCCCGGCGAGCTGATCCGCGCGGTGCGCGTCCCGCTGCCGCTGTCGCCGGTGGTGGCCTTCCACAAGATCGCCAAGCGGCGTTTCGACGACATCTCCAGCGTCGCCGTCGCCTTCGCGCTCGACATCGAGGACGGGACCGTCCGCAAGGCGCGGATCGGCCTCGGCGGCGTGGCCGCCACCCCGATCCGTGCCCTCGCCGCCGAGGAGGCCCTGGAGGGCGAGGCGTGGACGGCGGAGACCGTCGAGGCCGCGGCGCAGCTGCTGCGCGCGGCGGGGACGCCGATGAACGACCATCGCGCCAGTGCCGGATATCGCTCCGCGATGCTCGGCCAGAGCCTGCTGAAACTGTACGCGCAGACCACCGAGGCGGTGTCGTCATGAGCCAGTTGTCCGCTCGACCCGAGAAGCCGGTCGTCGGTGTCTCGATGCCGCACGAGAGTGCCGCTCTGCATGTCACCGGCACCGCGCTCTACACCGACGACCTGGTGCACCGCACCAAGGAGGTGCTGCACGCCCACCCGGTCCAGGTCATGAAGGCCCACGGCAGGATCACCGCGCTCCGCACCGAGCCCGCGCTCGCCGTGCCCGGTGTGGTCCGTGTGCTGACCGGCGCCGACGTGCCCGGCGTCAACGACGCCGGGATGAAGCACGACGAGCCGCTCTTCCCCGACGAGGTCATGTTCCACGGCCACGCGGTCGCCTGGGTGCTCGGCGAGACCCTGGAGGCGGCCCGGCTCGGCGCGGCGGCCGTCGAGGTGGAGCTCGACGAGAAGCCCTCCGTGATCACGCTGGAGGAGGCCATCGCGGCGGAGAGCTTCCACGGCGCCCGGCCCACGATGGTGACCGGTGACGTCGACGCCGGCTTCGCCGAGTCGGCCCACGTCTTCACCGGCACGTTCCAGTTCTCCGACCAGGAGCACTTCTACCTGGAGACGCACGCGGCGCTGGCCTACGTCGACGAGGCCGAGCAGATGTTCGTCCAGAGCAGCACCCAGCACCCCTCGGAGACCCAGGAGATCGTCGCGCACGTCCTCGGTCTGCACAGCCACGAGGTCACCGTGCAGTGCCTGCGGATGGGCGGCGGCTTCGGCGGCAAGGAGATGCAGCCGCACGGCTTCGCGGCCGTCGCCGCGCTCGGCGCCAAGCTGACGGGCCGGCCGGTCCGGGTCCGGCTCAACCGGACGCAGGACCTGACCATGTCGGGCAAGCGGCACGGGTTCCGCGCCGAGTGGAAGATCGGCTTCGACGCCGACGGCCGCATCCTGGCCCTGGAGGCCACCCTGACCGCGGACGGGGGCTGGAGCCTGGACCTGTCGGAGCCCGTGGTCGCCCGGGCGCTCTGCCACATCGACAACACGTACTGGATCCCCAACGCGCGCGTGACCGGTCGCATCGCCAAGACCAACAAGGTCTCCAACACGGCCTTCCGCGGCTTCGGCGGGCCGCAGGGCATGCTGGTGATGGAGGACATCATGGGCCGCTGCGCACCGCTGCTCGGCCTGGACCCGATGGAGCTGCGGAAGCGGAACTTCTACCGGCCGGGGCTCGGCCAGTCGACGCCGTACGGACAACTGGTCACCCAGCCGGAGCGGATCACCGCCGTCTGGCAGCAGGTCGAGGAGAACGGGGGCATCGCCGACCGCAAGCGCGAGATCGCCGCCTTCAACGCCGCCCACCCGCACACCAAGCGGGCGCTGGCGATCACCGGTATCAAGTTCGGCATCTCCTTCAACCTCACCGCCTTCAACCAGGGCGGCGCGCTGGTGCTGATCTACAAAGACGGCTCGGTCCTGATCAACCACGGCGGCACCGAGATGGGCCAGGGCCTGCACACCAAGATGCTGCAGGTGGCCGCGACCACGCTGGGGATCCCGCTGCACAAGGTGCGGCTGGCCCCGACCCGTACCGACAAGGTGCCCAACACCTCCGCCACCGCCGCCAGCGCGGGTACGGATCTCAACGGCGCGGCGGTGAAGAACGCCTGCGAGCAGTTGCGCGAGCGGCTGCTGCGGGTGGCCGCCACCCAGCTGGGCGCGAACGCCTCGGACGTCCGGATCGTCGAGGGCGTCGCGCGCACTTTGGGCAGCGACACGGAGCTGGCCTGGGACGAGCTGGTGCGCACCGCGTACTTCCAGCGGGTCCAGTTGTCGGCGGCCGGTTTCTACCGGACCGAGGGGCTGCACTGGGACGCGAAGGCGTTCAAGGGCTCGCCGTTCAAGTACTTCTCGTACGGCGCCGCGGCGGCCGAGGTCGAGGTGGACGGCTTCACCGGCGCGTACCGCATCCGGCGCGTGGACATCGTGCACGACGTCGGCGACAGCCTCTCCCCGATGATCGACATCGGTCAGGTCGAGGGCGGTTTCGTGCAGGGCGCGGGCTGGCTGACGCTTGAGGACCTGCGCTGGGACGCCGGTGACGGGCCGAACCGGGGTCGGCTGCTGACCCAGGCGGCGAGCACGTACAAGCTGCCGAGCTTCTCGGAGATGCCCGAGGAGTTCCACGTGACGCTGCTCCAGAACGCGACCGAGGAGGGTGCGGTCTACGGTTCCAAGGCGGTGGGTGAGCCCCCGCTGATGCTGGCGTTCTCGGTACGCGAGGCGCTGCGGCAGGCCGCCGCCGCGTTCGGGCCGAGCGGGGTCGCTGTCGAACTGGCCTCGCCCGCGACGCCGGAGGCGGTGTACTGGGCGATCGAGGCGGCTCGCGCGGGCGTCGCACCGAGGCGCGCCGAAGTGCTGAGCGGTGCCTGACATGACATGGGCCGCCGCGGTCGCACGGCTGCGAGCACGCCGGGAGTCCGGCGTACTGGTGACCGTCGCGACCGTGCGCGGCCATGCCCCGCGCGACGCCGGCGCGAAGCTCGTGGTGGGGCTGACCGAGACATGGGGCTCGATCGGTGGCGGCAATGTGGAGGCGGTCGCGATCGACCGGGCCCGGCAGATGATCTCCGTCCCCAAGCCCGCGCCGGAGCCGGAGCTGATCGACTTCGCCCTGAACGACAAGGTGACCAACCGGCATGGCGTGCAGTGCTGCGGCGGTACGGTCTCGGTGCTGCTCGAACCGCTGCCGGTGGTACGGGCGGTGGCGATCTTCGGCGTGGGCCACGTCGGCCTGGAACTGGCGCGGATCCTGGCACGCCAGGACCTCGACCTCCATCTGATCGACAGCCGCGCCGACATCCTCACCAAGGAGCGCCTCGACGTCCTGGCGGACGCGGTCGCGCAGGTGCACGTCCACCACACCCCCTTGCTGCCCGAGGAGGTCCTGGAGGACCTGCCGCCCGGCACCCACGTCCTGATCATGACCCACGACCACGCGGAGGACGCCGCCCTGTGCGACGCGGCCCTGCGGACCGCCCACTTGGGCTCGATCGGCCTGATCGGCTCGGCGGCCAAGTGGACCCGCTTCCGCAAACGCCTCGCCACGGAGGGCGGCCACGCGGACTCCACCATCGACCGCATCAAGACCCCGATCGGCCTCCCGGACATCACGGGCAAGGAGCCCGCGACGATCGCGGTGAGCGTCGCCGCGGACCTGCTCCGCACGTTCGAATCGGAAGGGGACTGACAGCGAGGGCCCGGGGCCAGGGACTCACCAGCTTTTGCCGGCCTGCTCGCGGACGGTGCGGTTGATCCGGTTGACCTGACCGCCATCATGGTCGTGGTCGACCCGGCGAAGCTCGCGCGGATGGACCTCCCCGTTCAGGGTCCGTCGCTCGAACCTTGAGGAGACGGCTCACCTTTCGACGCGGGCCGCCGGAACCCGCGCACTTCCCTCATGCGCCGACGGCAATATCCGCCAGTTGGCTGAGCCATGGCCAAAAAGCTGAATGCGGCCGGGCATCAAGACCTTCACGTCAGCCACCCGGGCCCCGAATTGGCCTGGACTGACAAGGCCATCACAGAGCGCTTCAAGCTACCTTTCCTGTCGATCCAGCGAGCACGCGCACGATTTCCACGTCCATCAACCGCAAAGGAATGAGGGCCTCATGAAATCAAGGCTGGCCACAGCGGCCGTTCTCGGCGTCGCCGCTATGGGAATGACCCTCACCGCACCCGCCGCGCACGCGGCCTCCCCCTCCCCCACGTCCGCCGCGACCTGCCAGAACTGGACCGTGAGCAGCGGGCAGGGCAAGGGTTCCGGCACGCACTGCTCCGACGGTGTCGTGTCCGGCTGGGTGGAGGACACCAAGGCCGACGGACGGTGTCCGTACGTGATCCTGAACACCAGCGGCGGCGCCATCCACAGTCCGTGGGTCGGGCCCAAGGGGGCGAAGAAGAACTTCTCCTTCTCGGGAATCTGGGGGACGGTGACGTACTCCATGGGCTACGTCAACTGCTGAACCACCCCGGCATTCCGAAGACTCCGGGGCTTGGGTTCCGACGAACCCAAGCCCCGGAGCACCACCTCCGAATTCCGCTACGAATCAGGCCCCTTGCGCGTCGCTCAGCTGCCGCTCGACGAGCGGGCCCGTAGCTGCGGGAGCACGAACAGCCGGTGCCGTGGGGCGTCGGGTTGGTCGAGTCTCCGTACCAGCAACTCCACGGCGGACGCGCCCACTTCGTACTTGGCGGGGGCGACCGCGCTCAGCGGGATGTCGGCGAGGCCCGCCACCTCGTCGTCGTACGCGACGATCGCGACGTCGCCCGGCACCTGGATCGACCGCGCGCGCAACCGTCGCAGCAGCGCGAGCGCCTCGTTGTCGGGGTGGGCGACGACGGCGTCGACGCGGCCCTCCGCCACGGCGTCGAGGAGCTCCTCGATCGGGCCGTCGTACCCCCGGTCCCCGGGGCCCGTGTCGGGGATGTCCAGGACGGGCGCCGGACCGGGGGCTTCGAGGCCCGCCGCGCGTACCCCCGCTTCGAAGCCCTCGATGATCCACGGCGCGGTCGGGCTCGCCCCGCGGACGAGCAGGACGAGGCGGCGGCGGCCCGCGTCCGCGAGGTGCCGTACGGCGAGGCGCGCTCCATGGACGTGGTCGGAGACGACGTGGTCGATCCCGGCCGACTCGTCCGCGTCCGGGCGGCGCTCCACGATCACGACCGGGACGGGCAGCTCCTCGTACCAGCCGCGCGGCCCCGACGGGACCACGAGCAGCCCGTCGATCCCGTCGCCGATCATCCGCTCGACCTGCGCGCGCTCCTCGTCGGCGTCGTACCCCGAGATGTCGAGGATCAGGCGGACGTTCCGAGCCGCGGCGGCTTCCCGCGCGCCCTTGATGACCTCGGGGTAGTAATAGTCCGCCGCCGGCACGATCAGGCCGACGACCCGCTCCCGGCCCGGGCGCCCAGGCGCCTGAGCAGCCCCCTCGGCGGGAGCCGTCTCCGCCCAGGTCTCGGGGAGCATGGCCCCGCCGTGCACCCGCGCCACCAGGCCACGGTCGGCGAGGATCTCGACATCCCGGCGGACCGTGACCGGAGACACCCCCAACTCGGCCGCGAAGTCGCTGACTCGAAGCGAACCCTCCTCCCGCAGCCTGCGCAGGATGGCCTGGTGCCTGTGTTCCGCGTGCACTGCCCCGCTCCCCTCCTAGGACACCCCAGTTCAGGCGCAGTGTAGCGAGCAACCCTCTAGGTCATCGATCGATTCTGAGTGTTTCTGTCTGTACGGACAACGTGAGGCTGTTTCTGTCCAAACCGTTGCCTTGTTGATTTTCAGCGTGTTAGAAACCCCACGCTTACGAGCCAGCGACAGCGCCGAGGCAACGACGCGCTCCTCCCGTAAAGGTCGTCTCCCATGCCATCTCCCTGGCGCCGCCGCACCTTCCTCCACGCCGCCGGTGGAGGCGCGCTCGCCCTCGGACTCTCCGGAACGCTCGCCCGTCCGGCCGCCGCCACGCCACAGCAAGTCCTCCCGTCCGACGCCGAGTTCGACGTGCTGCGCGCCAAGTGGCGTGACCTCATCCTCGGTACGGGCTTCAGCCCCACGGCGGAGCCGTACCGGACCATCCTCACCACCCTCGGCACCACTGCGGCCGGCTTCGCCGCGACCATGGCCCCGGCGAGCGGTTCGCTCTGGCCCGGCCGTTCCTGGACCGACCCCGAGCCGGACCTCGACGCCGAGTCGTACGCCTTCTCGGCGACGATGAACGACAGTTACAACCGGCTGCGCACCATGGCCGAGGCGTACTCCCAGCCGGGCACCGGACTGACCGGGGACACCGGCCTCCGTGACGCGATCCTCACCGGCCTCGACCACCTCCGCGCCGAGGTCTACAACGAGACCACCACGCGCTACGGCAACTGGTACAACTGGCAGATCGGCGCCCCGCAGGCCCTGATGGACACCTGTGTGCTGATGTACGAGCACCTGTCGGCGGAGCAGCTCGCCGGCTACTGCCGGGCCGTGGACGCCTTCGTACCGGACTCGGTCTTCGACTCGTACACGGGAACCAGTACGGGTGCCAACCGGGTCGACCTGTGCCGCGGGGTCATCCTGCGCGGGATCGTCGGCAAGGACGCGGGCAAGATCGCGCGGGCGTCCCAGGCACTGGCCCCGGTGTTCCCGTACGTCACCTCGGGCGACGGCTTCTATGACGACGGCTCGTTCGTCCAGCACCGCAACGTCCCCTACATCGGCGGCTACGGCGCGGTGCTCCACGACGGTGTGGGCCGACTGCTCGCGCTGCTGCGCGGGGCGAGCTGGGAGGTGACGGGCGCCGGCACCCAGCTCTTCCTCGACACGATCGAGAAGGCCGTCGCCCCGTTCATCTACAACGGCCTGATGATGGACAACGTCAGCAGCCGGGGCATCAGCCGCATCGGCACCAACGAACACCAGCGCGCGCACGGCCTGATGGCGACCATCCTGCTGCTCGGCCAGGGCGCGAGCCCCGAGGAGAACGCCCGCTGGCGCGCGATGGTCAAGGGCTGGCTGCAGCGCGACTACTACTACCCCGCGCTGAAGAACCCCGGCCTGAGCCTCATCAGGGCCTCACTCCTGCAGGCCCTGCAGGACGACACCTCAGTGAAGGCCGCCCCCGAGCCCGTCGAGCACCGGCTGTTCCACAACATGGCGCGGGCGACCCACCGTCGTCGCGACTGGGCGGCCTCCGTCTCCATGGCCTCGAACCGCATCGCCCACTACGAGTTCGGGAACGGCGAGCACGCCCGCGGCTACCACACCGGCGCCGGCTGGCTCTCCTGGTGGGGCAGCGACTTCGGCCTGGAGCAGTACTCGGACGCCTACTGGCCCACGGTCGACCCGTACCGCCTGCCCGGCATCACCGCGTCGCGCAAGCCGCTGGCCGACGGCGAGGGCGGCAACTGGGGGCAGCCGATGCCGGACGCCGCCTGGGTCGGCGGCACCACCGACGGCGAGTACGCCGCCGTCGGCCAGCACCTCAAGGGCATCTCCAGCACGATGGTCGCCAGGAAGTCCTGGTTCTTCCTCGACGACTCCGTCGTCTGCCTCGGCGCCGGCATCACCTCGGCCGACGGCCACGCCGTCGAGACGACCGTCGACAACCGCGCGCTCGGCGCCACCGGCGCCCCGGTCCTCACCGTCGACGGCAAGACACAGTCGCAGGCGCAGGGTTGGACGGGCACCTTCGAGGGCGCCGAGTGGGCTCACATCGCCGGGCAGGCAGGCTACGTCTTCCCCGGCGGGGCCAAGCTCCACGCCGTGCGCGAGGAACGCACCGGCTCCTGGCGGGACATCAACACCGGTGGCTCCCCCGACCCGATCACCCGCCGCTACCTGACCCTCTTCACCGACCACGGCGTCGACCCGACCGACGGCGACTACGCCTACGCCCTGCTGCCCGGGGCCAGCGCGCGGGCGACCGCTCAACGCGCGTGCGACAGGGGTTGGTTGAGGATCCTCACCAACTCGGCGGACCAGCAGGGCGTACGTGTACCGAAGTCGGGCTTCACGGCCGTCAACTTCTGGACCGCGGGCACCGTCGACAAGCTCCGCGCCAGCGCTCCCGCCTCCGTCCTCGTACGGGAGCACCGCAACGGCACGGCGACCATCGTCGTCTCGGACCCGGCGCGGCAGGCCACGTCCCTGGACGTCGTCTGGAACCGGCGCGTGAGCAAGGTGCTCTCGAAGCCCGCGACGGTCACCGCCGCCACGACCGGCTCGTCCCTGAAGCTCGTCTTCGGCGATCTCACCGGCCAGGCCGGCGCCCCCCAGAAGATCACCGTCCGTCTCGGCTGACCCCAGACCGCGAGGTGCCCGCCCCGGCCGGGCCGGGCACCTCGCGCGGAATCCCGCTCCCCCACCCCACCGGAGGAATCCATGCGTCTCAGCAACGTCCACGGTGTCGCCCGCTCCGCGCTCCCCCTCGCCGCGGCGTTCTCCCTCGTCCTCGCGACTCCGGCGCACGCCGCGGTCGAATGGGACGGCGACGCGGACAACGGCGGCACCGCCGTGTTCGCCTCGATCCTGTGCGACTCCCCTTCGTACGTGTACCAGCCGGACTGGAACGACGGTCGCGGGAAGATCTTCGGCTTCACCAAGGCAGCGGGCTCCGAGCGGTGCGAGGGGCACGGCATCGCCGGCCGTACCCTCACGTCCGGCCGGACGTACTGGTTCGGCTGGGAGTCCATGACCAAGACGGGCAACGCCCAGACCGTGTTCCAGTGGAAGTCCTGGGGAACCGGCGACGAGCACGACCAGAACTACCCGGTGCTCATGAAGGTCGAGGACAGCCGGCTGAAGATCTGGTACGTCGCCCCGGGCGAGCAGTGGATCTCCGCCGGCAGCGTCGCCTGGACGCCGGGCACCTGGAACAAGATCGAGCTCGGCATCAACGCCCAGACCTCGACGAGCGGTTCCTTCGCCCTGTACGTCAACGGCCAGCTGGTCGTCGACCGTCAGAACGCGCGGACCTGGGACCTCAAGGGCAACGTTCCGCGCTGGGGCTCGTACGGCTCCACCATCTTCGACGTCGAGTCGGTCCACTGGGTCGACGGTCTGAAGATGGGAACGACGCGCGCCGACGTCGACTGACGCATCGTGCGGGCGCTCCGCATGACGCCGCCCGGGTCAGCCGTGCTTCTTCGCGTAGGCGCGGGCGTAGGCGTCCGCGGCGACGAGTGAGTCCATCACCATGTCGGGCGTGACGGCGAAGGGCATGTTGTGCGTCGTCTCGCCCTCGGCGGTGGCCGCGCGGGCGATGGCGAGGAGCTCGTCGCGGCCCGCGTCGACGAGGCCGATCTCGGCGAGGGTGGTGGGCAGACCGACCTCACGGCTGAAGCGGAGGAAGGTGTCGATCTCCTCGGTCGGGGAGCCCTCCATGACGAGTTGGGCCAGCGTGCCCATGTTGACCTTCTCGCCGTGCATGAAGGCGCCGGTGTTCGGCGACGCGGTGAAGCCGTTGTGGATGCCGTGCGCGGCGGCCAGGCCACAGCTCTCGAACCCGAGCCCGGAGAGCAGCGTGTTCGCCTCGGTGATCTTCTCCAGGGCGGGGGTCACGACGTGCTGTTCGGCCGCGAGCTTGGCCTGGACGCCGTACTCCATGAGGGTCTCCCAGCACAGCCGGGCAAGGCTGAGGGCGGCGTCGGTGGCCAGGCCTCCGGCCATGGCGACACTCCGGGCCTGGACGCAGGCGCGGGCCTCGTACCAGGTGGCCAGGGCGTCACCCATCCCGGAGACGATGAAGCGGCTCGGGGCGTTGGCGATGTACGTGGTGTCGACGAGGACGAGGTTCGGGTTGCGGTGCAGCCCGAAGAAGTACCGGTCGAACGCTCCGTCCTCGGTGTAGATGACCGCGTGCGCGCTGGTCGGCGCGTCGGTGGACGCCACCGTGGGTGCGCTGACGGACGGGATGCCGTCGCAGATGAAGCCCACCGACTTCGCGGTGTCGACGGTCATGCCGCCACCGATCCCGATCACGACCTTCGCGCCGACCTCGCGGACCCGGGCCACGATCCGGTCGATCTCCACCTGTGTGCACCTGCCGCCGAAGGTCTCCCGCGTCATCCGGACGCCCGCGCCGGCGAGGGACTTCTCCGCGGTCTCCCCGGCGAAGCCCCACACGCCCTCGTCGGCGAGGACCAGCGCGTGGTCGCCCAGTTGGGCCACGTGCTGCCCCAACTCCCGCATGGCCCCCGCGCCCTGGACGTACTTGGGCGGGCTGATCAGGACGCGCGTGGTGACGGTGTTCAAGGGAGACCTCCTGTGGGGGCCAGGCGCTTGCTTGCCCTTCTTCCTGCTGTGCCGGAAGAAATCAGGGAAAGAAATGAGACGGGCATCCGGAGGATTCACGGAGCCTTCGAGTGGAGTATGGCACAGGGAATTCGAGCCCCGAATACGATGGCGATGGAGAATGCGGGCGAGAATTCCAAGGGCCTGCGAGATGAGGACCTTCGCCCAGGGCCTGGGGGACCAACGCCTCGTTCCTCAGGCGCACCGAGCGGGTGAGACTCGGATCGACACACCTCTTTTCGATATTCCCGTCATCAGCTCTGCCGCGGACGCCAAAGCCGCCTTTCAGAACTCCGCCACGCCGCCGCGCCGCCGCGGAAATTTCGCTACGAATAAAGCCGCACGAGGGAGACACCCGCCTTGAAGAAGCTCATCAACACTCCTCAGAGTGTGGTCTCCGACGCACTACGGGGCATGGCGGCGACACATCGAGAGCTGAACGTGCACGCGGAGGCCGGGATCGTCACCCGGGCCGGCGGGACGGTTCCGGGCAAGGTCGGCATCCTGTCCGGCGGCGGCAGCGGGCACGAGCCGCTGCACGCGGGCTTCGTCGGCCACGGCATGCTGGACGCCGCCGTCGCGGGCCCGGTCTTCACCTCACCGGTCCCGGACCGCATCCACGAGGGCATCACCGCCGTCGACTCCGGCGCCGGTGTGCTGGTCGTCGTCAAGAACTACACCGGCGACATCCTGAACTTCGGTATGGCCACGGAGGACGCCGACGACGAGGGCATCGCGGTCGAGACCGTCGTCGTGGACGACGACGTGGCCGTCGCCCGCGGTGAGGGTGCGGGCCGCCGAGGCACGGGCGCGACGCTCTTCGTGGAGAAGCTGGCCGGCGCCCTCGCCGAGACCGGTGCACCGCTCGCGGAGGTCGCCGCGCTGGCCCGCAGGACCAATGAGCGCAGCCGCAGCTTCGGCGTGGCCCTCTCCTCCTGCACCACACCCGCCAACGGTGCCCCCAACTTCGAACTGGGCGCGGACGAGATCGAGATCGGCGTCGGCATCCACGGCGAGCCGGGCCGCCGCCGCGCTCGCCTGACGACCGCGGCCGAGACGGCCGAGATCATGCTCGACGCGATCCTCGAAGACCTCCCCGAGGCGGACGGCGACCCGGTGATCCTCCTCGTCAACGGCCTGGGCGCCACCCCGCCGGTCGAGCTCTATGTCGTACGCGCCGAGGTCGAGCGGATTCTCACCGCGCGTGGCATCCACACGGCCCGCTCGCTGGTCGGCAACTACGTGACGAGCCTCGACATGGCCGGCTGCACCCTGACCCTGTGCCGCGCGGACGAGTCGATGCTCGACCTCTGGGACGCGCCGGTGCAGACGCCTTCGCTGCGCTGGGGCGTCTGAACCCCCGCCATCCGGCCCCCTCCCCTCACCCGCAGGCCCCCCATCAGGAAGAACGATCCCGTGACGGCTGCTACCCCCACCCCCGACCCCGCTCTCGATGTCACGTACTTCCGCCGCTGGCTGACCGCGGCCTCCCAGCTCTTCGAGCGGGACGAGGCACGTCTGACCGCCTTGGACGCGGCGATCGGTGACGGCGACCACGGCGCGAACATGGTGCGAGGCTTCGCCGCGGCACGCGTCGCCGCCGACGAGTCCCCGGCATCGACTCCCGGTGAGCTCCTGGGCCAGGCCGGCACCACCCTCACCAACACCGTCGGCGGCGCGTCCGGCCCTCTCTTCGGCATGGCGCTGCGCCGTACCGGCAAGCGGTTCGGCTCCGAGACCGACGTCCCCGCCGAGCAGTTCGCGTTCTCGCTGCGTGCGGGAGCCGAGGCCGTGAGCAAGCTCGGCGGCGCGGGTCTCGGTGACGCGACGCTGCTGGACGCCCTGCTCCCGGCGCTCGACGCCCTCGACGCCGAACTCGCGGCCGGTACCCCTCTGACCGAGGCCCTGCGGAAGGCGCGCGCGGCGGCCGAGCGAGGGGCCGAGGCCACCGGCCCGATGCAGGCCCGGAAGGGCAGGGCCAGCTACCTCGGCGAGCGCTCCATCGGCCACGAGGACGCGGGTGCCAACTCCGTCGTACTCCTCTTCGACGCCCTCACCATGGCGGCGGACCCCTCGTGGGAGCCCGCCCCGGCGACCACCGCGGCGCCGCAGGAGTCTGTCGAGACAGCTCGGAGCACGCCCCGGTCGGGTGGTGGACGCGTCGGTGTCGTACTCGTCTCGCACAGCCGCGAAGTGGCCGATTCCACAGCCGAGTTGGCCAAGGCCATGGTCGGCTCCGGTGACATGGCCCCGGTTCTGGCGGCCGGAGGCACCGACGACGGCCGGATCGGGACCAGCGCGGAACGCATCCACGCCGCGGCCGTGAGGGCCGACGAGGGCAAGGGTGTCGCGATCCTCTGCGACATGGGCAGTGCGGTGCTCACCGTCCAGGCGCTGCTCGGCGACGGCGACGAGCGCACGATGCCCGCCGACTCCCGGATCGTGGACGCGCCGTTCGTCGAGGGAGCTGTCGGCGTCGTCGTCACCGCTTCGGTGGGCGGGGACATCGACATGGTCGTGGCGGCCGGCGAGGACGCGCGCAACTACCGCAAGGCCTGAAAGGCTGAAAGGCCCTGCCCGACCGAGGGCGTTGACGCTGGCCCCCGGTTCGCGGCCCCGCGAGAATGCGGGCCATGACCGATGACTCAGCGCATCCCGCCGTCCGCGTCGAGCGTGAGGGGCCCGTGACGACCGTCGTGTTGTCACGGCCCTCCGCCCGCAACGCCGTGGACGGACCGACGGCCCGCGAACTGGCCGACGCCTTCCGCGCGTTCGACGCGGACCCCGACGCCTCGGTCGCCGTCCTGTGGGGCGAGGGCGGGACGTTCTGCGCGGGCGCCGACCTCAAGGCGATCGGCACCGAGCGCGGCAACCGGGTGGAGCCGGACGGCGACGGCCCGATGGGCCCGACTCGGTTGCACCTCTCCAAGCCGGTCATCGCGGCCGTCGCCGGTCACGCCGTGGCCGGCGGGCTGGAGCTCGCCCTGTGGTGCGACCTCCGCGTGGCCGAGGAGGACGCGGTCTTCGGGGTCTTCTGCCGCCGATGGGGCGTCCCCCTGATCGACGGCGGCACGGTCCGGCTCCCCCGCCTGATCGGCGAGAGCCGCGCGATGGACCTCATCCTGACCGGCCGAGCCGTACCGGCGGCCGAGGCGTACGCCATGGGCCTCGCCAACCGCCTCGTCCCGCCGGGCCAGGCCCGGGCGGCGGCGGAAGAGCTCGCCCGGGAGATCGCGGCCTTCCCCCAGCTGTGCCTGCGGCACGACCGACTGTCCGTACGGGAGCAGCACGGCATGCCCGAGCCCGAGGCCCTCGCGGCGGAGCTCCGACACGGCATGGTGCCCCTGTCGGCGGGCGAGACGACATCGGGAGCCGCCCGCTTCACCGCAGGCCAGGGAAGGCACGGCTCCTTCGGCGACTGACGGCCTCCTCGCCGGCCGACCAGACCGAGGCCCTTTTGCTAATGGAATCCATTTTCATATACGGTCTCGGGGACAGCACCGCCCTCGCCACACCCAGGAGCCCCCATGGCCGTCCCCAAGCGGAAGATGTCCCGCAGCAACACCCGTCACCGCCGCGCACAGTGGAAGGCCACCACCCCGCAGCTGGTGCCGATCACCCTCGACGGCTCCGTCCACCATGTGCCGCAGCGCCTGGTGAAGGCGTACGAGCGCGGTCTGCTGCGCCCCGAGGGCTGAGCCCACACCCCGTACGAACGACGAACGGCTACCCGTCACCGTGCTCTCGGGATTACGCCTGCCTCCTCCGCCCGAAGGAGCCCGTCCCCGTCGACGACGACTTCCCGGCCTGGGAGACGTACGGCATCGACGACGTCTGGGCACACGAACCCTCGGATTCAACGGCGGCCTGATTCAACGGGCTTGCGCAGCACGGAGGTGGGCAGCGGCTCTGCTCCGCGAGCGGCCCACAGCACCACTCCGATGTAGAGGATCTGCTCCGGGATACGCTGCCACAGAGGCGAGGCGGGCTCGCCCGCGAACGGGATCTCGGCGACGGCGGCGTGGATGTTCGCCGGCAGCATGACGACGAACAGCAGCGCCAAGCAGTAGCCGGCGGCGCGGCGGGTCCGGCCGATGATCAACCCGACCGCGCCGAGGAACTCCAGCACGCCGGTGAGGTAGACCATCGCCGAGGCGAACGGTACGGCCGACGGGACCATGGCGACGAGGTCGGCATGGTTCGGCATGACGGTGACGCCCGCCGGGACGAAGTGAGCACTGGCGGTCATGAACAGCATGACCGCGACCGCATGGGCCGCCGCCGCGGGCCAGGTCGCGAAGCGCCGTACGCCGAGTGCGCCGAGGCCACGCAGCAGGGCCAGCGAGGTGAGGAGAACGGGCAGGGTCATCTTCGCACTCCGGGGATCTAGTCATTGTCAAGTTCTTGGGTCGAACGTAAGCCCGGTGCGATATCTTGTCAATGACAAGTTGAGAGGATCGCGCCTGTGCCCAAGAGCGGATACCACCATGGAGATCTCCGCCGGACGATCGTCGCCGCCGCCGTCGCGGCGATCGACGAGTCCGGCCTCGACGGGTGGAGCCTGCGCGAGCTCGCTCGCCGCGCGGGGGTCTCCCACGCGGCGCCCGCCCACCACTTCGGCGACAAGACCGGCGTCCTGACCGCCATCGCCACCGATGGGTTCACGCTGCTCGCCGACGCCCTCGAAGCCGCGGAGTCGGACTTCCTCGCCGCAGGCCTGTCCTATGTGGACTTCGCCGTCAACCATCCGGTGCACTTCGCGGTGATGTTCCAGCCCAGCCTCTACCACGCGGACGACGAGGCCCTCCAGCAGGCGGAAACGCGCGCCGGTGACGCGCTCCGCAAGGGGGCCGGCGCGGCGGCCGCCACCTCGAACGATGCCCCCGAGCACACCACACTCGCCGCGTGGTCCATCGCGCACGGCTTCGCGAATCTGTGGATCAGCGGGGCGCTACGACCGGCACCGGGCGCCGACGCCGTCGACGCGGCCCGCCCGGTGCTGCGGATGCTCCTCAAACGGTCGTCGTGAAGGAGCCTTCTCAGGTGGTGAAGCGGCGCCGGATGTCCGGGCGTTCGGCGAGGTGCTGGGGGTAGCCGGGGCCGAAGCGCGGGCGTGTGTCGTCGGCCGTCATCGGCTCCTTGCAGGAGGCGCAGACGACCTCGGCGTCGCCCTCGTGCCCGCAGCGGTCGTGGTGGAAGACCACCGGCGGCCCCTGCTCGCCGCTGAGCCAGCGGTTGCCCCAGGTGTTCATCGCGGCGAGCACACCGAAGAAGTCGCGGCCCTTCTCCGTGAGGACGTAGTCGTAGCGCACCGGCTCGTGCTGGTAGGCCTGCTTCTCCATGAGGCCTTCGTCGACCAGGCGGCGGAGCCGGTCGGTCAGGGTGTTGCGGGCGATGCCGAGCTCCTGCTGGAACGCGTCGAACCGCTTGATCCCGTAGAAGGCCTCCCGCAGGACGAGCGGCGTCCACCAGTCCCCGAGCATGTCCATGGTGCGCGCGACGGAGCACGGCCAGTTCGCGAAAGAGGTCCGCCTCATGAGCTCAGCATAGAGGTCTCATGACGGGACTCAGCAGGTCGCCCGCGTTCCTGGACGCACCCGCCGCGCGCGGGCCCTCTGACTCTCGGGCTCGGGCTCGGGCTCGGACTATCGGGCCCCCTCGGCTTCCATCTCCCGTACCAGGTCGAGCGCTCGGCCCAGAGTGGTCAGCCGGGCTTCCAGCGTCTCGCCGGCGGGGTAGAAGCGGATGGTGTCGACGCCGGCGTCGCGCCACACCCGCAGCCGGTCCCGCACCATGTCCTCGGTGCCGATGAGCGTCGTACCCAGGACCATCTCGTCGGTGACCAGATCCGCCGCCCCGTCCCGGTCGCCGGCCTGCCAGCGTTCGCGGACCTCGGCGGCGACGTCGGCCCAACCCTGGCGGCTGTACGCGCTGTTGTAGAAGTTGGTGCTCGCGGAGCCCATGCCGCCGAGGCTGAAGGCCAGTTCCTTCTTCCGGCCGGCCACCATCGCACGCAGCGCGTCCTCGTCCTCGGCGAAGGCCACCTCGGCGCCCTGGCAGATGTCGAGGTCCGCGCGTGAGCGGCCGGAAGCGGTGAGGCCCGCGTCCAGGTGGTCGAAATAGGCCTCTTTGGCGCCCTCGGGCACGAAGCTCGTACCCAGCCAGCCGTCGGCGATCTCGCCGGTCAGGTGCAGCATCTTCGGCGAGAGGGTCGCCAGGTGGATCGGGATGGGGTGCTCGGAGCGGACGGCCACGCGCATGGGCTTGGCCTCTCCTCCAGGCAGCGGGATCGTGAACTCCCTTCCGGTGTACGAGACTTTCTCCCCCGCTGCGGCCTGCCGCACGATCTCGACGGTCTCCCGCATCCGTGACAGCGGCCGGTCGAAGGGCACGCCGTGCAGCCCTTCGATCACCTGCGGGCCGGACGGGCCGAGCCCAAGGAGGAAGCGCCCCTGGGAGATGTGCGACAGGGTGATCGCCGCGCGGGCGATGGCCACCGGCGTACGGGTGGCGAGCTGGATGATCCCCGAGCCGAGGAGCATGCGCTCCGTCCTGGCGGCGAGGTACCCCAACGGCGAAGGCGCCTCCGCGCCCCAGGCCTCCGCCACCCAGCAGATGTCCAGGCCCAGCTTCTCCGCCTCGGCGACGAAGTCCACCGTCTCCTGCCAGTCGGCCCCGGACGCCTCGATCGTGGTCGACGTACGCATCACACATCCGCCTTTCCGGACTCTTCCGCGAGCTTCTTGATCGCCGTGAGCGTGGCGCCGATGTTGGCCTCGAACTCGCGCATCCGCACGAAGACGATCTTCTGTTCCTTCTCCGGCATGCTGTCGATGGCGACGGACAGACCCGAGCGGCCCGGCCCCAGCTGCATCCACTGCCGCAACAGCGTTCCGCCGTCCTCGGGTTGGAGGGTGAACCGCCAGATCGCCGCGGGCTGTTCGGGGTCCTCGACCGCCCAGGCGAACACCCCGGGCGGCTCGCACTCCACGACGTGGGAGGTGGTGGCCCATTCCCCCAGCGCCTCGTGCCTGCTGCGGCCCACGAAGCGGGCCCCCGGGGCGGGTCGTGTCCCGCCGTCCAGCCACTCCACCGACTGCAGCTCCGCGCTCAGACGCGGCATCAACTCGATGTCGGAGACCAGCTCCCATACCCGTTCGGGCGGGGCGGCGATCCAGATCGGCACCTCGACCGTCGGCTTGTCCGCGTAGCGTGTGCCTGTCCACTCCATGGGCTTGTCGCCTCCTACGTTCCGTAGTTGAAGTCACGTCACGAGCAACCGCGCTGCGGGTCAGGCGAGTTCGTACCGCTCACCGGTGGGCACGCGGCGCATCGGACGAAATCCACGGCGCCCAGCATCGACTAGTGAGTCTATCTAGGCAACTCTTCTGGTCATTGACTTACGGCAGACATGGGAGGACCGCGAACGGGGGCGACGCGGCGCGCGTCGCCCCCGTATGCCCACCGGTTCAGTGCGGGCTGCTCACCGAGCCGGCGGACGCGCCCTCGGCGCGGACGGCCTCGGCGTCGGCGCCGCTGTGCCGTTCGGCCCACGTCTCCAGTGCTGCCCGGCAGGCGTGGTCGAGGTGGTGGACCCCGGAGAGATCCAGGACCACGCGTCGGTCGGCGGGCAGGGCTTCCAGGCTGTCGAGTATCTGCGGCAGCCGAAGGAAGGTGACCGTCCCCTGGAGCCGTACGCGGACCGCGCCGCGCCCGTCGTCACTGTGCTCGATCCGCAGGTGCGAGGCCTCCCAGGCGGCCTTCGCGACCGACAGGACGAGGCCGATCAGGACGCCCTCGAACATGCCGACCGCGACGATCGCCGTCGCCGTCGCCACGAGGACGAGGGCCTCACCCCGGTGACGGTGCCAGAGTGTCATGACGCCCTTGAACGGGATGAGCTTCCAGCCCGCGTGCACGAGGATCCCGGCCAGCGCCGCCAACGGGATGTACGCGAGGACGGCGGGCAGCAGGGCGACGAAGAGCAACAGCCAGACACCGTGCAGGACTCGGGACGCCTTCGTCCGGGCGCCGGCCTCGACGTTGGCCGAGCTGCGCACGATCACCGCGGTGAGCGGCAGGGCACCGAGCAGGCCGCAGAGCGCGTTGCCCGAGCCCTGGGCGACGAGTTCCTTGTCGTAGTCCGTCCGCGGTCCCGAGTGGAGCCGGTCGACCGCCGCCGCGCTGAACAGCGACTCGGCGGAGGCGATCAGGGCGAACGCGAGGACCGTGCCGAGGAGGGCGGGATCGGCGAGCGACGAGAGGGCCTCGACGCCCGGCAGATGGACGGCCTCCAGTACGCCGCTCACCCGCACGGTCTCCACCGGAAGGCCGAACACGGCGGTCGCGAGGGCGGCCAGCAGGACCGCCACGAGGGCCCCGGGCACCGCCCGGGCCCGGCGCGGCAACCGCCGCCAGCCGACGATGACGAGAACGGTGCCGGCCCCGAGGGCGAGCGACACAAGGGCCGTACGGCTGCCCAGCGCCCCGACCAGGGCGCCCGGCAGGCCGGTCAGCTTGTCGAGACCGGAAGCCGGGGCGGGCAGGCCCGCCGCGGCGTAGAGCTGCCCGGCGATGATGATCAGGCCGATGCCGGCGAGCATGCCCTCGACGACGGAGAGGGAGATCGCACGGAACCAGCGCCCCCACCGGAGCAGACCCATGGCGATCTGCAGCAGGCCGGCCACCAGCACGATGACCCCGAGCGCGGGGAGGCCGAAGGCCCGGACCGCCTCGAGGACGAGCACGGTGAGCCCGGCGGCGGGTCCGGAGACCTGAAGGCTGCTCCCCCGCATGAGGCCGGTGACGATTCCGCCGACGATGCCGGTGATGAGGCCCAGTTCGGCGGGGACACCCGAGGCGACGGCGACGCCGAGGCAGAGCGGGAGGGCGACGAGGAAGACGACGAGCGAGGCGGCGAAGTCCTGCCGCAGGAAGGGGAACGAGAAGGAGGGGAACGAGCGCGGCATCCGAACGTCCCTCCTCACAGCGCGGACCAGCCGCGCAGCCGGCGCAGGGGGGTGGTGGCATCGGTCGGGGACTGGCCCGCGGTGGGTGGGGCGAACTCCT
Source organism: Streptomyces sp. NPDC026092 (assembly GCF_040638605.1). Classification (NCBI taxonomy): domain Bacteria; kingdom Bacillati; phylum Actinomycetota; class Actinomycetes; order Kitasatosporales; family Streptomycetaceae; genus Streptomyces; species Streptomyces sp. NPDC026092. Next base: position 15,232 of record NZ_JBEZYN010000010.1, on the reverse strand, counting down.
CAGGGCGCTGTCCGAGTCGGCGGGCGTTGTCGATGAGGGGCTGCATGAATGTTTCCTCCTGGCGCGCCGTGGGGGCGCGTCGGGCTGACAGGTCGGCGCGGAGTGGTGCCGCCTGTCAGCAGAGGAACACCTGGAGGGCGGAGGGTTCGTGGGCGGCGAGGGGTCTCGGCCGAGTGTCCGGGCCACCGGCCGAGGGATGCGTGAGCGGCGGTGAGGTGCGGGCGACGAGCGGCGGCGGGCCGGGAGGGCCTACCGGCGCGGTGACGGCCCGCCGCCGGTCACGAGGGAGGACGGAGCCCCTGGGCGCATCGACCTCGCCGCCCCCGGCATGCGCGGACTCGTACGCCACGGCCGACGCGGCCTGCTGGACACGAGGCTGCTGGAGTTGGGGCACCACGGGCCCGGCGGCGGAGGTGGGCAGGACACACGTGCCGCAGAGGAGCGCGAGGACGAGAAGGAGCGTCGCGCGCAGGGCCACGGACACGCGGGAGGAAGACATCGCGAACACACCTCCCTCCGGTCGCGCCATCACCAAACTTCACCAAAGCAAGCCCAAGGGCGAGTCAACGAAGAGTAATGCGCCCATGTGGAGGGCACGCCGCAACACCCGTGGCGTACGAAGGTTTTCGAATGGAATCAGCCTGATGTTGACGCGAACGGCAGCGTCGGAAGGGGTCCACACGCCGAGAGTCCGTCAGGTCGAGCCCTGCGTGGCCCGTCCTCACGGCCGTCGATGGAGGCCACCACGTAGCCGTACGCCGCGCGGCGCCGACCGAATTCTCGCGCGAGCTCCGTCACCGGACACCACAGAATCGGAGGCCTCGAGGCTGCCGAAAATCGGCTCGGCAGCGGGATTGCCGGCACCTCGGGCGCCCTCCGACCGGCGTTCGTGAGCCCCAGGCCGTTCGACTCCTGACAGGCCGCCACCCGCCCACCCACGACCCCGACAAGTAGGCTCTGACCTGGTGTTTTCCGCCCAACTCTCTAGGCTGGAGGCTGCGCTGGACACCCGTTGGAGGGGGACTTCATGAGTGACGCCACGAATCCGTACACGGCCGCCCACATTCAGGTGTGGGAGGGGCTGGAGGCCATCCGGAAACGCCCAGGGATGTACGTGGGATCGACGAGTGAGCGAGGGCTGCACAACCAGGTGTACGAGGTCTCCGACTGGGCGGTGAACGAGGTTCTCGCCGGTCGTGCCCACCACGTCGATGTCACGCTGGAACCCGGCGGCTGGGTGCGGATCGCCATCGATGGACCCGGGATTCCTGTCGAGGCCGCCGGGCACGCGGGTGGACCTGCTCTCGAAGAGCTCCTGACTCGGATGCACGCGGGGCCGCGGCGCGACGGCCACCGTTTCGTGGAGGTGGGCCTCTGCGGCATGGGCCCCTTCGTCGCCAACGCCTTGTCGAGCCGTATGACGGCGGAGGTCCGGCGCGAGGGGGTGCGCTGGGTACAGCACTTCGACTGCGGCACTCCAGCCGGCCCACCGTCGGCCGAGGGGCCCACAAAGGGAACCGGAACCGTCATTGCGTTCCGACCCGATGCCGACATCTTCGGTGCGGCGGAGTGCTCGTTCGACGCGCTGGCGAAGCGCTACAGAACATTGGCCTTCCTCAACCGCGGCCTCAGCATCTCCCTGACCGACCGTCGCCCTCCGAGCGAGCGATCGGAACGGTTCCTCTTCCCGGGCGGTGCCAAGGACTTCGTCGCCTTCATCGCCGCGCAGGCCGGGACATCCGATGCGACGAACGTCTTCGGCTTCGAGCACGAGGATGCTCGGATCGCCGGGTCTGTCGAGGTCGCCCTGATGTGGAGCCGCACCCTCACGGGCGGCATCCATGGCTTCGCGAACAGCAAGCCAACCCCGGGGGGCGGGACGCACGTGGCGGGCTTCCGAGAGGGGGTTGCGGCAGCGATCAACACCTTCGTACGAGACAGGCAGCTGCTGTCCGAGACGGATACCGATCTCACCCCTGACCAGATCTGCGACGGCCTCACCGCGGTCGTCTCGGTGAAACTCGACCGTCCCGAGTTCGCGGGCGCCACACGCGGCATCTTGGGCAATGCCGAAACGCACGAATCCGTCGCATCGGCCGTCCAGGAGCGGCTGGTCACGTGGTTGGCGGAGAACCCACGTCTGGCCTCGGCCGTCGTAGGCCGGATCGCCGCCGATCCATGGCCAGGGCCGGCTGGGGCTTGAGCCTCGGTGGCGAACGCGGGATCCCCCATGGCCGGGGGCCTCGGCCGTGGACCACTTGGGCGTGACCCCCTACCCGTCTTCTGCCTGGCGGGCCATCTGCTCACGCGGAGCCGCCCCGGTACTCCCCGACACCTACCGGCCCACAGTGCTCCAGTCGGCGGGCGCCGGCGGCACCGAGCGGCCTGCGGCGTGTTCGCGGAGGCGCCGGGTCAGTTCCGGCAGGTCAGAGGCCGGAAAGCTCACCTGGAGCAGTTGCTGGCGGAATCGCGAGGGGAGATCCTCGTCGAACATGGCCGCGTCCATCGGCTTGATCGTCACGTCCCATGCGTCCGGGGCTGCCCAGTGCGTCATCCGCACGTAGAACGCATCCCGCGGACCGGCGTTCGCGACGGCGGAGAGGAAGGCGAGTCCGTCGTCGACCGCGAAGTCGATGAGCATCCATCCACGCCGGGAGTCCACCCACTCCGCCATGTGCGGTAGCTTCTCCGGCCAGTCCGCGTTGCTCTCCGCGAGATCCTGACAGCAGGTCAAGGTGTCGTACCCGCACTCCCAGATCGCCTGGATCGTGGGGGCGAGCTGCTCGTCGATCCGGGCTTGGCGGCCACCCACCTGGACGGGAACGGTTCGGTGCGTGCCTTCGTAAGAGGTCATCGCAGGAGCATAGGAGCGGGGTACGACAGAGAGGCTGGCGCCGCCCCCTCCGGGCCGAGCACGTGGGCGACCGGGACTTCCTGAAGGCTTGGCTCGGCCACCCCGGCTTCCGCATGATCAAGTAGGAATGGCGGCTTCCCTCTGCTGCGACTTCAACCGCGAGCGCCCACCAGCCACTCCACGACATCCGACGCCGTGTACTCCTCGCCGCTCGGGCTGAGGTCGTTCAGGAAGTCGAGGTCCTGGCCGAGGGTGACGACCGGGGCTTCCACCGTGCCGCCGGGGCGGCGTTGGCCGAGGCCGATCGTGGCGAGGAGTCCGTTGCACAGGCAGAGCTTGCCGTCGGTGGCCGCAGGGTCGCCGCCCTTGCGGACGTAGGCGGCCTCCGGCTCGGCGGGGCAGCGGTAGCCGATGCCGCCCTTGGGGGTGCGGTAGGGCGTACGGAGGTAGGCGAGGTCGCAGACGCGGCGGCGGTTCTCGGCCGCCGTGGGTTCGGAGAGGGTGCCCGGCAGGTCGGCCACCTTGAAGGGGAAGGCCGTCGGGGACGCGGACGGGTTGTTCCGCACCTTCAACGTGCCTTGCCGCGCACGGGACGTGACCTCCGTACGCAGCTCGGCCGTCATGCCGGAGTCCTCGCACAGGGCGAAGGCGCTGCCGACCTGTACCCCCGCCGCACCGGCCGCGCGCGCCGCGGCGAGCCGCTCGGGGTGGGCGGCGCCACCCGCGAGCCAGTAGGGGATGCCGAGCGCGCTCATCTTGGCGAGGTCGGGCATGTCGCGCGGGCCGTAGATCGGGTTGCCGTCGTCGTCCAGCGTGAGCGCACCTCGCGGCGGGGCGCTGTGGCCGCCGGCCCCATGGGTTTCGATGACGAAGCCGTCGGGCTTGGTGGCCTCGTCACGGGCGAGGTACGAGGCGAGGACGGGCAGCGAGACGATGGCGAGCACGTCGGGCCGCTTGAGCCCGGCCACGACGTCCGCGCCCAGGCTGCCGGCCACCACATCCGCGCCGAGGCTGCCGACCGGTGTCGGCCGCGCGCCTATCTCCACCGCCTGAACCCGGCCCTCCCCTGCCTTACGCCCCTTGCCCGCGCCCCCACACGCACACGGCCCCTCGCCACCGCCGCACTGGGACTCGGACCCGGCCGCTGGAGCCGGCAGTTCCGTCTCCAGCAGCGCTCGCGGGTCGAAGTGGTGCTCGTACGCCGCTTCGTCGCCGTCGACCGCGATCTTCACCGTCACGGGCTCCGCGCGGGACAGCCGAGTGGCCAGGTCGGGAATGTGCCCGGGAACACCGGCGCCCACGAGCACGTGGTCGACGCCGGCCAGGATGGCGCCGAACAACGCCGGGGCTAGGGCTAGTTGGATCTTCTCCAGGTAGTTCACGCCGACGAGTCCGTCGTGACCCTCCTTGGCGAGCCATACCTCGACGAAGTTGCCGATCACGGTGAGCAGGTCCGCCGCCTCACCGCGTTCGACGCGCAGCATCGGCTCCGTGAGGAAACGTTCCCCGTCGGGGAGGCCGCCGGGTACGTAGTAGCGCTCCAGGACGGCGGCCGCCAGGGCCGGCACCGGGAAGGCGGCCAGCGCGCGGCGGACGTCCCCGTCGGCGTCTCCGAGCTGGAGCCTGCGGGCGAGGACGGTGCCGAGCGCGGTGCCGGAGACGACGCCGAGCTGTCCCGTACGGGAGACGGCACGCGCGAGCTGCCAGCCGGACACACCCACCCCCATGCCGCCTTGGATGACCTGGGGCAGTGCTGCGTTCGTCGTCGGCATGGGGCTCTCATCGCTCTCGCCTCGTCACCTACGGAACCGTAGGTTCTCCATGTCCTCATTGTTCGGCATATCGGAGAGGACCGTGGGCGTCGAACGGCCCCACTGGACGGGACCAATGGCCTGCGGGACCCCTTGGGTCGTTCCAGACCGCTCGCAAATGGACCACGACAACGACACGAGCCCCTTCGATGTACGGGTCCTCGCTGGGCCATAGGTCGTCCCGTGTCGCATCAATGACCAACCGGGCAGGCAGGTCCAGTGACTGCCCGAACCATCAGGGAGACACGCTCTAGCCGTACGCGACCACCACCGCTGTCAGTAGCAGTACGGACAGCACCACCTCCACGGCCCCCACCGCCGCCGGCCTCATCCTCCCGAGCCGCGGCATCACCAGCGCCCTGGCGAAGCAGACCACGAAGAACGCCGTGAGCCAGGGTGAGAGGCAGAGCCAGGCCACCGCGAGTGCCGCACCGTGGAACAGTGCCGACGCCCAGCCGTACGCACGGCTGTCGCGCTCGCGGATCATCGTCTTCACGTACCAGACCGTGCCGATGAAGTAGAGGAGGCAGGCCAGCGCGGGCAGGCCTGCCTGTACCCACGTACCCCCGCCCAGCAGCACCGCGACCGGGAGTACTCCGCACGCGGGGACCACCGCTACGAGGCCGTTGACCAGGGCTCGCTCGCGGTTGGCCCGTGCGTAGCAGCAGTTGACCGCGAGGAGCGGCAGCGCGCAGGCGGCGGCGAGGAGCAGCCACGGGGCGTGGATGACGAGTGCCGCGGCGAGAGGGAGGAGGGCCGCTGTGAAGACCAGGGCGGGGCGCGTGTGGCGGCCGGCGGCCCGGGGGTTGCGGGAGTGGCGGCGCAGGCGCAGCCACTGCTGGGCGTGGAAGAGGGCCATGTACGTCAGCAGCCACGCGGCCAGCAGCACGGCGTGCCAGGGGCTCGGCTCTGCCAGCAGCATCCCCGCGAGCAGCGGCACGAGCAGCATCGCCCAGGCGCCGTGCTGTTGCGGGAGCCATCGGCGCAGGGCACGCGAAGCCATCCGGTCCATCCCCTCAGGTGCGTTGTCGATGCGCCGCCCCGAACCCTCGCGGTCGTACGGTCGCCGCCTTTCAGGCTGACTGGTCGGCCGTACGGCGTGCAGGTGCTGTGGGCCCGCCGCCGAGGGGCGAAGGTCCTGCGTGTGAGGTGACCGGGGTCCCACCAGGTGGCCTTCGTACGTCCTCGGGACCGGAAGGTTGCTCCATTGGGCCCGGGGTGACGGGACCAATGGCGGCACAACCCCTCACATACCCCTCATAGGCTCACCAGGTCGTGGCCGCGCGGCGCTCATGCCCCGTCGAGCACGACCCAGGCGCATTCGCACATGCTCAAGAGGAGTCCCGTTGCAGAAGAAGCAGGGCGGTGACCCCGCCGACCTCCTGATCAAGGCCGGACGGTTCTTCAGCCGCGACACGGTCTCGGACGACCTGCGGACGGTGACGCGCACCGGCGGCCGTGAAGCGGAGTCGTTCTACCGGGACCGCTGGAGCCACGACAAGGTCGTGCACTCGACGCACGGTGTGAACTGCACCGGCTCGTGCCGGTGGAAGGTGTACGTCAAGGACGGCATCATCACCTGGGAGACGCAGGCCACGGACTATCCGAGCGTCGGCCCGGACAGCCCCGAGTACGAGCCCCGCGGCTGCCCGCGCGGCGCCTCCTTCTCCTGGTACACGTACTCGCCGACCCGCGTGCGCTACCCGTACGTCCGCGGCGCCCTGCTGGAGATGTACCGCGAGGCGAAGAAGCGCCTGAAGGACCCCGTGCTCGCGTGGGCGGACATCCAGAACGACCCCGAGCGGCGCCGCCGTTACCAGATGGCGCGCGGCAAGGGCGGCCTGGTGCGGGCGACTTGGGACGAGGCCGTGGAGATCGTCGCGGCCGCCCATGTCCACACCATCAAGCAGCACGGGCCCGACCGGGTCGCCGGCTTCTCGCCGATCCCAGCGATGTCGATGGCCTCCCACGCGGCCGGCGCCCGCTTCCACTCGCTGATCGGCGCGCCGATGCTGTCGTTCTACGACTGGTACGCCGACCTGCCGGTCGCCTCACCTCAGGTGTTCGGCGACCAGACCGACGTACCGGAGTCGGGTGACTGGTGGGACGCCGCGTATCTGATGATGTGGGGCTCGAACGTTCCCGTCACGCGGACCCCGGACGCCCACTGGATGACCGAGGCGCGCTACCGCGGCCAGAAGGTCGTCGCCGTATCCCCGGACTACGCGGACAACACCAAGTTCGCCGACGAGTGGATGCACCCGCACCCCGGGACCGACGGCGCGCTCGCGCTGGCGATGGGGCACGTGGTCCTCAAGGAGTTCTTCGTCGACCGGCAGACGCCGTTCTTCAGCGACTATGTGCGCCGGTTCACCGACCTGCCGTTCCTCGTCACCCTCAAGGAATCGGACTCCGGTCTCCTCCCGGACAAGTTCCTCACCGCCGCCGACCTCGGCCAGGACGTCGAGAACGCCGAGTGGAAGCCGGTCCTCCTCGACGACGCCACCGGGGATCCGACGGTCCCCAACGGGACGCTTGGTCACCGCTGGAGCGACGGCGACAAGCCCGAATGGAACCTCGACCTGGGCGATGTCGTGCCCCGGCTGAGTCTGTACGAGGCCGGCGGCGACGGCACCGAAGGTGACCGCGCCGAAGTCGTCCTGCCCCGCTTCGAGGAGGGCGCGCCCGGCACCGTGACGCGTGGGGTGCCCGTGCGCCGCGTCGGTGGCCGGCTCGTCACGACCGTGTTCGACCTGATGCTCGCCCAGTACGCGGTCGGGCGCCCGGGCCTTCCGGGGCAGTGGCCCACCTCGTACGAGGACGCGACGACGCCCGGCACCCCCGGCTGGCAGGAGACGCTGACCTCCGTTCCCGCGGCCCAGGCCGTGCGCGTGGCGCGCGAGTTCGCCGACACGGCGGAGCGCTCGAACGGCCGCTGCATGATCCTGATGGGCGCCGGCACCAATCACTGGTTCCACTCCGAGACCATCTACCGCGCCTTCCTGGCCCTCCTCACCCTCACTGGCTGCCAGGGGCGCAACGGCGGTGGCTGGGGCCACTACGTCGGCCAGGAGAAGTGCCGCCCGGTCACCGGCTGGGCCACTCTCGCGGCCGCCTCCGACTGGTCGCGTCCGCCGCGTCAGATGATCGGCGCGGGCTGGTTCTACCTGCACACCGGGCAGTGGCGCTACGACACGCTGCCCGCGGAGTCGCTCGCCGCGCAGACGGGTGAGGGGCGCTTCGCGGGGATGTCGGGCGCGGACTGCCTGGCCGCGTCGGCGCGCATGGGCTGGATGCCCTCGTACCCCACCTTCGACCGCAACCCCCTGGAACTCGGCGCGGGTGAGGACCCTGTCGCAGACGCCGTGCGGGAGCTCAAGGCGGGCACGCTGAAGGTCGCCGCCGAGGATCCGGACGCCCCGGAGAACTGGCCGCGCGTGATGACCGTGTGGCGGGCCAATCTGTTCGGCTCCAGCTCCAAGGGCAACGAGTACTTCCTCAAGCACCTGCTCGGGACGCACTCCAACCTGCCTGCGGACGGCCCTCGTTGCAGCCCGCGCGACATCCGGTGGCGGGACGAGGACGTCGAGGGCAAGCTCGACCTGCTGCTGTCGCTCGACTTCCGGATGACGTCGACGACCCTGCTTTCGGACGTGATCCTGCCGGCGGCCACCTGGTACGAGAAGCACGACCTGTCGTCCACCGACATGCACCCCTTCCTGCACGCGTTCACGCCCGCCATCGACCCGCCGTGGCAGGCCCGTACGGACTACGACGCCTTCCTGACGATCGCCCGGCGCTTCAGCGACCTGGCTCGCGAGCACCTCGGCGTACGCAAGGACCTGGTCGCCACCGCCCTCCAACACGACACCGCGGGCGGCGAGATGGCGCAGCCCGGTGGCGTCGCCCGGGACTGGGCACGCGGCGAGTGCGAACCGGTTCCCGGCCGCACCATGTACAACCTGACCGTCGTGGAGCGCGACTACGGCGCGGTCGGCGAGAAGTTCGCGGCCCTCGGCCCGCTCGTCGACACGCTCGGCGTGACGACGAAGGCGGTCACCTTCGACGTCGGCGAGGAGGTCGCCCATCTGCGCGCGAAGAACGGCGCGGTACGCGGCGGTGTCGCCGACGGCCGGCCGCGCCTGGACACGGCGCAGCGCGCCTGCGAGGCGATCCTGAGCCTGTCCGGCACCTCGAACGGTCGCCTCGCCACCCAGGGCTTCCACACCCTGGAGGCCCGTACCGGACAGGAGATGGCGCACCTGGCCGCCGAGCACGAGGGCAAGCGCATCACCTTCGCCGACACCCAGGCCGCTCCGGTGCCGGTCATCACCTCACCGGAGTGGTCCGGCAGCGAATCCGGAGGCCGTCGCTACACCGCCTTCACCATCAACACCGAGCACCTCAAGCCCTGGCACACCCTCACCGGCCGGCAGCACTTCTTCCTCGACCACGACTGGCTGCACGAGGTCGGCGAGGCCCTGCCCGTGTACAAGCCACCGCTGAACATGCACCGCCTGTACGGAGAGCCCGAGCTCGGCTCGGTGACCGACGGGCGTGAGGTGGCGGTGCGGTTCCTCACCCCGCACAACAAGTGGGCCATTCACTCCCAGTACCAGGACAACCTCTACATGATGACCCTGGGCCGCGGCGGTCAGACCGTCTGGATGTCGCCGCACGACGCCGAGGCGATCGGGGTCCGGGACAACGAGTGGGTGGAGGCCGTCAACCGCAACGGTGTCGTCGCGGCCCGCGCGATCGTGTCCCACAAGATGCCGCCCGGCACGGTCTACATGAACCACGCCCAGGAGCGCACGGTCGGTGTGCCGAAGACGGAGAAGACGGGCCGCCGCGGCGGCATCCACAACTCCCTCACCCGAATCATGATCAAGCCCACCCATCTCATCGGCGGCTACGCCCAGTTGACGTGGGCCTTCAACTACCTGGGCCCGACCGGGAACCAGCGTGACGAGGTCACCGTGATCCGCCGTCGCAGCCAGGAGGTCGACTACTGATGCGTGTCCTCGCACAGATCGCGATGGTCATGAACCTCGACAAGTGCATCGGCTGCCACACCTGTTCCGTCACCTGCAAGCAGGCGTGGACCAACCGGCGCGGCACCGAGTACGTGTGGTTCAACAACGTCGAGACCCTGCCCGGCCAGGGCTATCCGCGCCGCTGGCAGGACCAGGAACGGTGGAAGGGCGGCTGGGAGCGCACCCGCTCCGGCCGGCTGCGGCTGAAGGCGGGCGGCCGGCTGAAGCGGCTCGGCACCATCTTCGCCAATCCGGATCTGCCGACGGTCGACGACTACTACGAGCCGTGGACGTACGAATACAAGAACCTGACCGATGCCCCGGCGGGCGACGACATGCCGGTGGCGCGCCCGTACTCGCAGACGACGGGCCTGCCGATGGACACCATCGAGTGGGGCCCCAACTGGGACGACAACCTCGGTGGCGCCCCCGAGCACGGGGCGAAGGACCCGCTGGTGGAGCAGGTGCGCGACCAGGTCGGCGAGCGGATCCGGTTCGAGTTCGAGCAGAGCTTCATGTTCTACCTGCCGCGGATCTGCGAGCACTGCCTCAACCCGGCGTGCGTCTCCGCCTGCCCGTCGGGCGCGATGTACAAGCGCGAGGAGGACGGCATCGTCCTGGTGGAGCAGGACCAGTGCCGCGGCTGGCGGATGTGCGTCAGCTCGTGCCCGTACAAGAAGGTCTACTTCAACCACGCGACCGGCAAGGCCGAGAAGTGCACCTTCTGCTTCCCGCGCATCGAACTGGGCATGCCCACCATCTGCTCGGAGACGTGCGTGGGCCGCATGCGCTACCTGGGCGTGATGCTGTACGACGCCGACAAGGTCGCCGAGGCCGCGGCCGTCAAAGACGAACACGACTTGTACCCGGCCCAGTTGGAGTGCTTCCTCGACCCGAACGACCCGGCGGTCGCCGAGGCGGCGCGGGCGAGCGGGATCACCGACGAGTGGCTCGACGCCGCCCGCCGTTCCCCCGTCTTCGACCTGATCCGCACCTATCAGGTGGCGCTTCCGCTGCACCCCGAGTACCGCACGATGCCCATGGTCTGGTACGTCCCGCCGCTGTCCCCGGTGGTGGAGGCGGTCGCCGCGACCGGCCACGACGGCGAGGACGCGGGCAATCTGTTCGGCGCGATCGACAACCTGCGCATCCCCGTCGAGTACCTGGCCGCACTCCTCACGGCGGGTGACACGTACCCGGTCGAGGCGGTGCTGCGGCGGATGGCCGCGATGCGGGCCCATATGCGCAGCCGGAACCTGGGGGAGGAGCCGGATCCGGCGATCGCCGACGCGGCACGGCTGACGGGCCAGGAACTGGAGGACATGTTCCGGCTGCTCGCCGTCGCCAAGTACGAGGACCGTTACGTGGTCCCCTCGGCGGCGCGGGCGGACGCGGACGCGCTGGCCGACTCGCACCCCCTCGACGGCTCGCAGCCTCTCGACGGCGACTGCCCCGTGGCCTCCGCCCCCGGGCAGCCCGTCCTGCTCAACCTTTCCAGGACCCGGAGGTCCTCATGACACCGCACGCACGGATCCGGCTCGCGGCCGCCCGGCTGCTGGTCCACCCCGACGAGCAGATGTACGGGGAACTGCCCCTCCTGCGGGAGCTCACCGCGCAGGTGGAGATCCCGGAGCTGACGCGGTTCCTGGCCTTCGTGGAGGGCGAGCGGCCCCTGGACCTCGCCGCGCACTACACCTCGGTCTTCGACACCCGCAACCGCCGGTGTCTGTACATGACGTGGTGGACCGACGGCGACACCCGCAACCGCGGCCTGTCCCTGGTGGGCGTCCAGCGCACCTACCGCGACCACCGCCACCGCTTCGACGGCGGTGAACTGCCCGACTTCCTGCCCGTGATGCTGGAGTTCGCGGCCCTGGAGGAGGAGGCGGGCACCGCGCTCCTCGAGGAGCACCGGGCCGGCCTCGAACTGCTCCGGCTCGCCCTGACCGACCACGGCACGCCGTACGCACTCCTCCTGCAGGCCGTCAGCGCCACCCTCCCCGGCCCCATACCGGCCACCCGTGAGGAGGCCAAGGCCCTGGCCCGCAAGGGGCCTCCCCGCGAGAGCGTCGGCCTCGAACCCCTCGGCCCCGGCGTCGACCTGCCCTGGCCCAAGCTGCCCGAAAGGACCTCGGCATGATGGACCTGCTGCTGTGGGGCGTCCTGCCCTACACCGTCCTCGTCCTGCTCGTCGCGGGCCTGGTGTGGCGGGGACGCCACGACCGGTTCGGCATCACCACCCACTCCTCGCAACTGCACGAGTCACGGCTGCTGAGGATCGGCTCGCCGCTGTTCCACTTCGGCATGGCGTTCGTCGTGGTCGGCCATGTCGTGGGCCTGCTGATCCCGCAGAGCTGGACCGACGCCGTCGGCGTGGACGACCACCTGTACCACCTCCTCGCCGTGAGCACCGGCACGCTGGCGGGCGTCGCGGCGATCGCCGGCATCGGCATCCTCGTGTACCGCCGCCTCAGAGTGCCGGCCGTGCGCCGCGCCACGCTGCGCAGCGACCACCTGATGTACACGGTCCTGATCGGTGCGATGCTGCTCGGCCTGACCGCCACCGTCCTCAACTCGGTCGGGGCGACCGGCGAGTACAACTACCGCGAGGGCATCTCGGTCTGGTTCCGCTCCCTGTTCGTCCTCCAGCCGGACTACGCGCTGATGGCCGGCACCCCTCTCGCCTTCAAGCTGCACATCCTCTTCGGCTTCGCACTCATCACCCTCATCCCGTACTCGCGCCTGGTCCACATGTTCACGGCCCCGGTGCGCTACCTGTTCCGGCCGTACGTCGTCTACCGGCGCCGCGACCCGCGGCAGCAGGCCCAGCGGCCGAAGCGGCGGGGATGGGAGCGCGTCTCATGAGCCGCGCCATCCGCTCACCGCGCCACAGCATCGCGGAGCGACCCTTCATCGTCATCTGGGAGGTCACCCGGGCGTGCCCCCTCGCGTGCCACCACTGCCGTGCCAGCGCCCAGCCGGCCCGCGACCCGCGCGAACTCGACGGCGCCGACGCTCGTGCCCTCATGCGCCAGGTCGCCGCGTTCGGTCGCCCCGCGCCCCTGTTCGTGATCACCGGTGGAGACCCGTTCCAGCGGGAGGACCTCAACGAGCTGATCTCCTACGGCACTTCGCTCGGCCTTCGCGTCGCCGTGTCCCCCTCGGGGACACCCACCCTGACCCGCGCCAACCTTACCGCCGTCCGCGACGCGGGCGCGGTCGCCCTGTCCTTGTCGGTCGACGGCTCCACCGCAGCGCGGCACGACGCCTTCCGCGGTGTCGACGGCGTGTTCCAGTGGACGGTCGACGCGTGGCGCGCGGCCCGGGAGCTGGGCCTGAAGGTCCAGATCAACACCACCCTCACCCGGCACAGCCTTCACGACCTCGCGGACATCGCGGCCCTCGTACGCCGCGAGGGCGCCATGCTGTGGTCGGGATTCCTCCTCGTGCCCACCGGCCGCGGCGCCGGCCTGGACGCGCTGACGCCACAGGAGGTCGAGGACGCCCTGCACTTCCTCTACGACTGCGGATCCGTCATCGCGACGAAGACCACCGAGGCCCATCACTTCCGGCGCGTCGTGCTCCAGCGCACCCTGCACGAGCAGTGCGGAACCCGGCCCGCACTCGGCCCGCTGCACCGCCGGCTCACCGCGCGCGCCGACGAACTGCGCCTCTTCGACGGACCGCACCGCGGCGTCCGCAGGCCGCCCATGGACGTGTCGTCGGGGCGCGGCTTCGTCTTCGTCTCCCACACGGGTGAGGTGCACCCGAGCGGCTTCCTCCCCGTGTCGGCCGGAAACGTCAAGGACCGCCCCCTCACCGACCTCTACCGCACCTCCGACCTGTTCACCTCCCTGCGCGAGGTGGGGAACCTGCGGGGTGCCTGCGGGCAGTGCGAGTTCAACCGGCTGTGCGGCGGCTCCCGTTCGCGCGCGCACGCCGTGCACGGCGACCTGTTCGCCACCGACCCCTGGTGCGCCTACGAGCCCGGCACCTTCCTCCACCGGACCGAACTGCAGGAGGTGCTCGCTTCATGCGCACCGTGACCGTCATCGGCGGAGGCATCAGCGGCCTCGCCGCGGCCTGGGCCCTGCGCGACACCGCCCACGTGGTCGTCCTCGACACCGCGCCCCAGGTCGGCGGCAAACTCCGTACCGGACACGTCGCAGGCGTCCCCGTCGACCTCGGCGCGGAGTCGATGACGGCGAAGCGGCCCGAGGCCGTGCGCCTCGCCGAGGACGTCGGCCTCGCCGACGCGCTGTGCACACCACGGCCCGCGCCGGTCACCATCTGGAGCCGTGGCACCCTGCGCACGATGCCACCCGGGCACGTGATGGGGATCCCGACCCGGCTCGACGAAGTCGCGGCCTCCGGCCTGCTGTCCGACGACGGGATGGCACAACTGCGCCGCGCCGAGGACCTCGTACCGCCGACGACGTCGACGGATGTGACCGTGGGCGAATATCTCAAGCCCGTATTGGGTGAGGAGGCGGTGGAGCGGCTTGTCGCGCCGCTGCTCGGTGGCATCCACGCGGGTGATGTGAACCGTCTGTCGCTCGCCTCGGTGATGCCCCAGCTGGCCGCGATCACCCAGGACGGTGAGCCGCTGCTCGCCGCACTGCGCCGCAAGGTCTCCACGAGCGGGAACGTACCGCGTCCCGCGCCGGTACGGGGCATAGCCGGAGGCCTGGGCCACTTCGCACAGGAGGTCGCGCGGGCCTCGGGCGCCACGGTCCTGACCGGCACCACGGCCCTGGCGCTGGACACCGAGCCACGGGGAGCCGGCGGTTGGCGTACGCACGCGGCGACGGCCGACGGTCTCCTCACCATCGACTCGGACGCCGTGGTCCTGGCCCTGCCGGCCCACGGGGCCGCGCCTCTGCTCCGGCCGCACGCCCCTCTCGCCGCCGAAGCCCTGGCCGGGATCGATCACGCGACGAGCGCGGCGGTCACCCTCGCGTTCAGCCGGGACGGGACGACTCCGGGCGCCCTCACCGAGCGCAACGGATTCCTCGTACCCCCAGGCGAGGGAGGCGCCGTGAAGGGCGCCACGTTCCTGTCCACGAAGTGGAGCTGGCAGTCCGACGCGGCACCGGACGTGTTCCTTCTGCGCGCGTCGCTGGGCCGGGCGGGCAACGACACGGTGTCGTCGCTCACCGACCGGCAGCTGATCCGGGCCACCTTGGCGGACCTGACCGCGGCCGTCGGCCCGCTCGGCAGCCCCCTCGCGACAGAGGTGACCCGTTGGGACAGGGGCCTCCCCCAGTACCACGTGGGCCACGGCGAACGGGTCCGCCGCATACGAGGCGGTCTCGCCGGGCATCCGAACCTGGCCGTGTGCGGAGCCGCGTACGACGGGGTCGGCGTCTCGGCGTGCGTCGCGAGCGGCTTCACGGCGGCGCGGGCGGTGATGGGCGGGCTCTGAGTGCGTCGGATACGCGGCAGGCCCCGCCCCTCCGTGAGGAGGGGCGGGGCCTTGCGGGGTGCTGCGTGTGTTGCCGGCGCTACATCGTGCGGTGGCTGGGAGTCGG